>CAYMHL010000286.1:0-2711 GCA_964390205.1 uncultured Marinobacterium sp. | reverse complement strand
TGTACCTGATACCAGTCAAGATCACGACTGGGGTTCAGCTCGGCCTTGAGCATCGGACGCTGACAGACCAGCGTGTGTGGCGGCGTATGACTGGCCAGCTCAATTGCCTTATCGACCAACGGCTTGTAGGCGATCTTTTTGTCAAATTCGATACCGCAGGAAGCGGTCAGAATCACCTTGGGTTTGGCATCATCAATGCGAATCGCCAACTCGTTGGGGGCAAAGCCGCCAAACACCACCGAATGCACGGCACCCAGTCGGGCACAGGCCAGCATGGCAACGGCAGCTTCGGGGATCATCGGCATGTAGATGACGACGGTATCGCCCTTCTCTACCCCCAGTTTGCGCAGGGTACCGGCAAAAAGGCTGACACGATCCTTGAGGTCACTGAAGGTAATAGCCTCTTTGGTATCGGTCACCGGCGAGTCGTAATACAGCGCTACCTGATCGCCGCGACCCTGCTCGATCTGATGATCGACCGCCAGGTAGCAGGTGTTCAGCTCACCGTCAGCGTACCAGCTGTGGGTCCCCCAGTCGGTGGTGCTCAAAGTGGTTTGCGGTGCCTTGTACCAGGCAATGCTTTTGGCCTGCTCGGCCCAGTAAGCCTCGGGGTTGGCGATAGACGCGCGGTATTGTTCGTTGTAATCCATGCTCCACCTCATCTTATTCTTGTTATCCTGCGCGGCACTCAAACTCGGAACCAAGTTGAGGGCCGCGCAACAGACCGGAACCGGTCCGGCTTATTCGGCGTCCTGATACAGCCGGATCAGGCTGGAAAAATCCAGCGCCCCATTGCCGGCTGACTTGTGCAAATTGAACAGTGCACGGGCCGCGGAGCCCATGGGGGTGGCGGAAGCGCTCTGCTGACTCACTTCCATTGCAAGCCCCAGATCCTTGAACATCAGATCGACCATAAAGCCACCCTGGTAATCACGCGAAGCAGGCACGCCATCCATCACGCCCGGAACCGGGTTATACACCTGCAGCGCCCAGTTGTTGCCAGAGCTCTGCTTCATGATGTCGGACAGCACTTTCGGATCGAGGCCGTTTTTCATGCCCATGTTCAGCGCTTCACAGGTGCCTGCCATCAGAATGCCCAACAGCATGTTGTTGCACACCTTGGCCACCTGGCCTGCGCCGTGATCACCGGCATGAAAGATGTTCTTGCCCATGCACTCCAGCACCGGTTTGGCCTGTGCAAACTGGGCTTCGGAGCCACCCACGATGAAGGTGAGCGTACCGGCCTGGGCACCGCCCACACCGCCGGAAACCGGTGCATCAATAAAACCGATGCCCTTGGCAGCACCGGCCGCAGCCACTCGACGTGCCGTATCGGCATCAATAGTGGAGCTGTCGATCACCAGCGTATTGCTGTCGATCAGATCAAACAGCGGCTGATCGCCAGTTACAAAAAGCCCTTCAACATGCTTGCCGGCAGGCAGCATGGAAACGACAAAATCCACGCCTTTTACCGCGTCCTGAGCAGAGTCAGCGGTCTGACAGCCCGCTTCCGCCGCCTGTGCCAGCGCCTGTGCGGACAGGTCAAACGCCTTGACGCTGTGACCGGCCTTGGCGAGATTGGCAGCCATGGGGCCGCCCATGTTACCCAGACCAATAAATGCGATTGTTGCCATGATGCTATTCCTTGTTTTTATTCTAAAAAGTCAACGATGTGGATGATCGGTGATCAGAGATCTGCCAGTGGGTGCTGCTGCCAGGGTGACTGGAACATGCCCTCCAGAAACTGTGAATCAACCTCTTCGATAGAGGCGAAAGTCCAGTTGGGCTGGCCATCCTTGTCGATCAGCAGCGCGCGCACGCCCTCCTGCAGCTCTCGATGACGGCAGCACTGTACTGACAGAATCAGCTCGTGCTGGAACACTTCCTTCAGTGACAGATGACGGCAGCGGTGCAGCTGTTCGTGGATCATTTTGATCGACAGCGGACTGCCATGACTGATCGCCTTTTGTGCCCGCTTGATCCACTTGTCGTCGGACTCAAGCGCCAGCAGTGACTCAACCATCTCCTCAACGGAGTCATGGTCGGTTACTTCACGGATCAAGGCTTCATGGGCACGAATCGGCGCAGGCATCGCTTCGAAGGTTTCACGACACTCCTCTTCCAGCTCACGCAGTACCCGGCTGACCACGCCACCGGCATCCTCACCCCAGTGCTCGCTCTGCAACCGCTCCAGCATGCCATCACGCATGTCGACGGTCAGGGCACGGTCGGCCAGACCCAGGAACAGCGCATCGGCAGCGTTGATCGGGTTGCCGGTCAAGCCCAGAAACAGGCCGGTACCGCCGGGCATGCGGTTGAGGAACCAGCTGCCACCCACGTCGGGATAGAGGCCAATGGTCACTTCCGGCATCGCCAGATGCGAGGTTTCGGTCACGACGCGATGACTGCAGCCGTTCATCAGGCCCATGCCACCACCCATGACAATGCCGCTGCCCCAGCAGATCACCGGTTTGGGATAGGTGTGCAGGGTATAATCGAGGCGATATTCGCGGGTAAAGAACTGCTCCGGGAAGTCGGTATCCTCGGCTACCATCGCCTTGTAGAGGTTGACGATATCACCGCCGGCACAGAATGCCTTGTCACCGGCACTGTCCAGCAGCACCGCGACCACGTTGGCATCATCGCGCCACTCGTCCAGCTTCGGCTGGATCAGATCAATCATCTCCAGCGTCAGGGCGTTCAGCGATTTC
>CAYMHL010000285.1:0-2718 GCA_964390205.1 uncultured Marinobacterium sp. | reverse complement strand
GGCCTGAACGGACTCTTTACAGCTTTCAGTCTGTGCAACACCCTCATTGGCGAGTGATTCATTGCCAGTATCAATCGTCTCCAGGACCATGCTGGCTGCAGACTCACAGCTGTTCTGAAGCCCGTTCAAGTCCTGTACCAGTGACTTTTTAGCCTTCATGTACGCACGGTTATAGGCCGCGCGTTTGGAAAGCATGGTGGCGTTGATATTGTTGTATACTTTGTAGATATCACTGCCAATTGCCAGGATAGCATTGCCGCTGCCGACCTGGATCAGTCGTACACCATCTACATCGCTTTCGATGAGTTGCTGATGCGCAACAGCCAGACCGTCCTTTTCATTTTCGGCAACGACCACATTTTCTTTGGTCTCGACTTCACCGGTTGTTTCGACCTGAGTGCCGGGACGAGCAGGCATCATGTCTGTAAGATCAAAGGACTCCGCATGTGCGGAACTGATTGCCAGCGCCAAGAGCGTGGCCGAGAATCGTTTCAACATTTTCTATTCCTTCTGAAAACGGTAACTGGGGCTAGTTCAAAAAGGCTGATTTTTTTTGCTGTATTTCTTGTTGTTGAGCCCGCGCCACCGCCGATGGTTTGCTGGTCTTGGCGGGTGAGCTGCGAGTAATTTTTGTCTGAGCCTCGCGGCGAACGGTATAGCTCGCATTGGGCTGCATTGAACCGGAGATCAGGCGCAGACGCGAGTACTTTGGAAATACCTCGATCACTTCGGCAGATCCAATATGACGTTCACTACTGCCAAGACTTTCGCCTGTTTCAGGATCGATCAGAGCCTGTCCCTCGCTGTAAACAGCGAAGCTTTCATTACCTTTTAAATACTGGCTGCCACGATTGACCAAGAAGGTATCGCCCTCCACGGTAATCACTCTCATCGGGAAAATGGATGCCAGCAATTCATCAACGGCGCCCTTAATGGTTGGCTCCACATATTTCAGCATCCAGGCTTCGCCGTTGCCGACTCTATCCTGGGTGGAGCGACTTACTCTGAACTCATCTGTCCACTTCATTTCACGTGTAGTGAACTCCAGTACCTCGATGGAAAAACGGACATCGAAAAACGAGTCGTACACGGTTTCACCAGTTGACTGCAAAACTGTCTCGCGGTTAATCCCTTTTTTCAGCGAGCGGACATCCACGATCACAAGGTAATCGGCACCCTGGGCACCACCCAGACGTGCAACTTCCAGTCGTCCCGCATCTTCACTGCGAATGAAGTTTTTCTCATCAGCAAACAGGTCTCTGTCACGACGAGAGACAACATCGAATCGGCGTGAAGCAACAAGAGCCTGTTCAACCTTGTTGCGCAGAAACTGATCGTTTGAATCACGGCCGACAACCACCGCAGTTCTTCGATTACTGCGCTGCCCTAACGGCTTGTAGGCGGCGTAAGTCATCTCAACTTCAACAATCCAGCCATCATTGAATTGCTGGTCGTTCAGAATGCGATATCCGGTGACCGGTTGATTGGCATTAGTCGCAACTTTTTCGCGTACAACCTGAGAGAGTGCATCAACAAATACTGCGGTGCTTGATTCTGAAGTATCGATGGAAGTGCCCATTGATGAGCTAAGGGTTTCAGAGGACAGCTCGATACCGAAGGCCTGTCCGGCGGCATTTGAAAGTGCCTGCATTAAAGCTGTCTGTCTCGTCAAGCCTTCGCCCTTCGCGACAACAGTTTTCTCCTCAATTGCAGCAAATGCAGAATTGAGTGACATCAGTACCGCAAACAAGATACAAAAGAGTTTGTTCATATAAGTACTTATGTTAACCAAGAGTTAAACCGGGGCAGCCGACTTTGACTCCCCCAGCCAGTAAAAACGCCAAAGCGCTACTGTTACCAAGCGAAATTCTTGTTGGAACCGGTTTTATCGATCGGCACGTAGCTTTCGAAAATAATCAGGCCCGTATCAATATCGACCACTGAAAGATCAAAGGAATAATCCAAACGCTGTTTGGATGCATCGCCTGAGACGTTGGTGTTTTGGCGAATGCTGCCGTACATGAATAGCTCAGGAGCAATTACAGTGTTGTTCTTGGCAACAGTACGCTGATCAATGAGTTTAGATCTGGACAGTTCACGTGCCTGACCGATCATGCCCTGACGATCAGCGCCTACAGCAGCAGTAAAGATGAAGCGTCCTGACATCCGCATTTTGCGCTTCATCTGCGATGTTAGATCGCGTGTATCCACATCGAAGGTCGTATCATTGCTCACGTCCTCAAGCGCTACAACATAACTGCCACCGCCAGGTTTATTCGAATTGGGATCCTCGAGAAACTGCTCCACCGCCTGGTTGGCCGCATAGCCAAAATCCACCCCGGTGAGGCCGAATGATTCAAACCCATTCTTGACCCCCAAGTTGGTCTCCGAATTCGGGTTGCTTGAAATCACCGCGTTCTGCATGCACCCACCCAGAAGCAGGACGCCCGAAAATACGATAGCAAGACGTTTCATTTTTATCTCCATGGAAAGAAATTACAGCGAAGCAGCCTGTGTATTCGCTGGCAGGTTTTGAATAAAGACTTTCATTTCGCCTCCGGACATCGCCTGACGCGCGTACACAAGCAGGTCACCCTGTCCACTTGGAAGATCCACAATGGCCAAGGGTTCTCCTGCCGGATTGGTAAGACGGAGCGTTCCAAACGACGGGCGCTTCATGACGCCGAGATGAATTGAATCGGGTAAGTTAAACCAGGC
>CAYMHL010000284.1:0-2737 GCA_964390205.1 uncultured Marinobacterium sp. | reverse complement strand
CTGATGCGTTGCGCCGGCGGCAACTGGTTAACGTGTTCGCTCGCTCTGGTCATTTATTCCCCTTTCATAGTTCAATATCTTCCCCAAAAATCAGGTCTATTCCCTGTGGCTGTTTGGTCTTGCCTTGCTGCCATTCCGGGCAATCATGCTCGGTGACGGGCAGCTGCGGCTGAAAGAGCAAGCCTTTTTCACAGCATTCGAAATTCCAGTGTTTATTTGGACTTTCAGACCTCATCAAGGCCCATTTGCAAGTGTGGCAGGTCATAGCAATACCGCCTGCTTTTTCTGCACTTCAAGCTGATTCAGATTCTTAATTGACTGCCTCCAATAACTCTCCTTCAGTTCAAATCCGATCCCGTATCGTCCCATCGAAACGGCAGAATAGACCGTGGAACCAATGCCGGAAAAGGGATCAAGAACCACATCATCCTTTGCGCTCCAAAGCTCCAGGCAGCGTTCAATAGTATCAAGCTGAAGAGGGCAGACATGCTTCTCGTCTTTTTCGTCCCGCGCAATCTCTGTGGATAATACCCGCGTCTGCCGGATATCGAACCAGACAGGAGAGGCGTATCGCTGCCAGATTTCATGACTCAGTTTATTTTTCCGCTGATCTTCATTGAAATTCGTATTCGTGAGATCTCGCTCTCCGATATATTCCGTCAGCCCCTTCGGGTGTTCAATCGGTTTCGGATTATCCCCCGGCTTGCGCATGACTACGATGTAGTCTGGGAGGCCCGTTCCACACCGGGAGGAATCCTTGACGATCTGCTTATGGGCCAGCGAGAGCACTTTGGTTCTAACCGCCTGAACGAGCGGGTCTCTCCAGATAACCACCTCAGAATGAAAGATGAACTTGTTATCTTCAAAGAGCCTGATGATATCCCCCCGAAAGTCATGAACGCCGATAAATCCGTCATGCGTCACGGTTGCGGGAAGATTCATGCAGTGGATACAAACCAATCTTCCGGGCATTGTGACCCGGTAGAGTTCCGCCACCAGGAACCGGAAGTGTTCAAGAAAATCCGCCCTATCCCGGCAATTCCCCATGTCCCTGATGCTGTTGGAGTATGTGAACAAAGAGACAAACGGGGGGCTGAAGATGGACAGACCGATGGAATCATCGGGGAGCGTTTTAATCAGGTCTATGTTATCCCCCAGGTGAAGCTCGTATTTGTCCGTCTTGTGACAATCAATGGCGTATTCCATTTCCGTATGGGATACTTGCCGGACTTCCTCGGTGCTGATATCTTTCATGTTCGCTATCATTTCGCGCCTCATCCTCATTGCATCCGCTTCTTTTCGTTTGATATTCTCCACCACATTGCCCTCGATGTCCGTCGTGATGATGTGGCAATTTACCGTTTCCTTTTGTCCGAACCGCCAGCACCTCCGGATTGCCTGATAAAAAGCCTCGTAACTGTCTGACAGCCCAAAGAAAATCACGTTATGACAATGCTGCCAGTTCATCCCGAAACCAGCCAACTTAGGCTTAGAGACGATGCTCAGTGGATCGCCGGATGTGAAGCCGATCATCTTGTTTTCTTTTTCCTCATTGCTCTGTGATCCGGTTATTTCAGTAATGCCAAGTTCTTTTGCTATTGTTTCGGATTCCCGGTTCAAATCGCACCAGACCAACCACGGCTCATCCGGCGTGATGATCTGCTTGCAGACTTCAGTTTTCTTTTCAATAGATTCCCTCCGTGCCTCGCGGCGTTCATTCAGTGTTTCTGCTTTTTGTGAGAACAGGCAGCCGGGGAGAGGCTTGCCAAATTCAATAACGTGCTCAATGATGTTTAATTTAGGCAGGATAAATCCGTCATCGGAAAATCCTAATTCTGAAGGTTTGGACAGCATTACCGCCCATGAACAAAGCCATTTCCAGAACTTATCCTCCCCATGACCCTTCAGCCGCCATGTGCCTACGTTGGACGTATCGTTGATGAAGAACAGGGACAGCATTTCTGCGCGGGAGAGGATGTTTAAAAATTCAGAATGATTGCCCAGTTCCATGAAATCATTGGGGGCAGGTGTTGCCGTGCAGGCCAATTTATATGGTGTCCGCTGAAATGCCTCGATGATGGATGTTCTTGTCTTTCCGGAAAATGATTTCAGGATACTGGATTCATCCAGGATGACCCCAGCAAAATATCCCGGATCGAACTTATGAAGCTTCTCGTAATTCGTGATATTGATTCCGTTAATAACATCATCCTGAGATTCACATATCTGAACGGCTATTCCGAACTTCTCCCCTTCGCGTTTTGTCTGCTTCGATACCGCCAAAGGAGCAAGGATGAGGACGGGCTGATTTACATGATTGTGAACCTGTCGCGCCCATTCAAGCTGCATAGGCGTTTTGCCAAGTCCGCAATCTGCGAATACAGCCGCCCTCCCCCGCTTGCAGGCCCATGTGACAATGGCCTTTTGAAAATCAAATAGCATGGGGTTGATATTTTTAGGCATGAACCCCGTCGCAGCATCGATGATTTCCTTATTTTTCAGAAACTCTTGATAATCCATCACGCCCCCCACGCCTTCACAACCGCGCAGAAAATCACATAAACCGCCGCCGGGACTGCGAACCAGACAAGGAGGTTCGCCGCCCGTTCAAGGACGTTCATAACCGTATCCGCCACCCTCTCCGCTGTCTCCAGACTAATAAATGGTTTCATGCTAACCTCCATATCCACACCGGAAGCATTTCTGCCCCGGCTGGCAATTCCGGCATTCCTCCGGG
>CAYMHL010000283.1:0-2761 GCA_964390205.1 uncultured Marinobacterium sp. | reverse complement strand
ATACCGAAATCGCTAACTTCTTCGGGGTGCCGCTGTATAAGCTCAACCAGGGCAAGCAGTCTTACCAGAGCAACGAGCAGCAGAACCTGGATTACCTGAACACCACGTTGGACCCGTACCTGGTGCAGTGGGAACAGGCGGCAGCGCTGCGTTGGCTGACCGAGCAAGAGCAGAATACGATGTATTTTCGTTTCAACCGGGATGCGCTTTTGAGAACGGATGCAAAAACCAGGTCCGAAACGATTGAAAAAAGGATCTTCTCGGGGCAATTGAGCCCGAATGAAGGCCGACAAATTGAAGATCTACCGGCTTATGAGGGCGGGGATATGCGTTATATCCCGGCCAACATGGCTATGATCCAACCTGATGGCAGCTTGATCGCAGGAGGAGGCGCCAATGGCAAGGCACAATAACAGAGGACTGAGAATCAGTAACCAGGGCCGGATACAGAGCGGATCGGGTCGGATAAATAGCGAGCCGGGCCGGATCGTAAACGAACCGGTGCGCATATTTGACGGTCCACACAAGCCGCATGAGGCTTTTTGGCAGATCAAGAACCAGGAAGGGGCTGAGCCCGAGATCGAGTTGTACGGGTATATCAGCGAGTATTCCTGGTGGGATGACGAAATCACCCCAGCCATGTTCAAAGATGACTTGAACCGGGCGGGGAAGGGCGGGCCGATCACGGTCAGGATCAATTCGGGCGGCGGCGATGTGTTTGCAGCGTCGGTGATGCGCTCGATCCTGGTAGAGTACCCGGGCAAAGTGACGGTGCGTGTGGATGGCCTGGCGGCCAGCGCGGCTACAGTTGTGGCAACGGCTGGGGATGTGGTGCGCATGCAGGATACAGCTTATTGGATGATCCACGACCCGATCGGGTTGGCCTGGGGGAATATCGAAGAGCTTAAACAGATGCTGGATACGCTGAAAACGGTCAAGAACGGCATTTTGGACGCGTACCAGACCCGGACAGGCATGAACAGGGAGAAGCTGTCGAAGATGATGACAGATGAAACCTGGTTTTCAGCGAGCGAAGCAAAGGAGGTTGGGTTTATTGATGAGGTGATTGGAGAGAAGACGCCAAAGGCGGTTGAAAATGTGATGGCCAGGGCAGCGATCTTGAATTCGCTGCGCAACTATCGGAACGTCCCGGCTAGTCTTCTGGGTGAATTGCAGATGGAAGAGCCGGTGGATGAAGTTGACGAAGCAAGCTCAGAAGATGAGCTTGAAGAGTTGTTAAATGATGTGCTTGCTTTTACAAATGCTGAGGCAGAGCGCTCAGCAAAACAAGCATACGACCAGGCGACGGAGAGGTTCCGCGCTGAAGCCAAACTATGGCTGAGAAAAACACTCAGCGGCTGAGAAGACCACTCAGCTAAGAAGGAGAAAATGATGAACCTGAAGAAATATCTTGACGCTGCCAACCAGGCAGAAGCGCGGGTTTCAGACATCGCCGCGCAAATTGATGAGCATTTTGAAGCAGGAGAGACCGATAAGGCTCTATCCATGAAGGCAGATTTGGACGCTGCCAAGGAAAAAGCCCTGTCGGCTCACAACCTGTACCTTTCGATGCTCAACGCCACTTCTGGCGGAGAAGACCCGGGGCAACGATTTGCCCCAGTGGGTGGACGAATTGACGTCATCCAGGATGAAGCCGACAAAGAATTCGCCAATGACGGTGAGTTCTTCATGGCTGTCAAAACGGCTGCCCTGTATCCGGCGCGCGCCGATGCCCGTTTGCGCTCGCGCAAGGTGGTAGACGCCACCGGGATGAGCGAAGGCGTGCCTGCGGATGGCGGCTACCTGCTGCAACCGCAGACATCGGCCAGGATCCTGGAGAATATGTACCAGACCGGAGAAATCCTGTCACGGGTAGCCCGGGATCCGATTGGCGCAGGCTCTAACTCGATGACTTATAACGGCATCGATGAGACCAGCAGGGTATCTGGCTCTCGCAAGGGCGGCATTACAGCTGGCTGGCTGGGTGAAGGCGGTACCTTAAGCGCCAGCAAGCCAAAATTCCGACAGGTGGAGATCAAGCTGCGCAAGGTGGGGGCGTTGTGCTACGCCACCGATGAGCAGCTAGAAGACCTGCCAAACCTGGAGAGCTGGCTGAGCCGCTCGGTGCCAGAAGAGCTGCGTTTTGTGGCTGAAGATGGGATCGTGGAAGGGCTTGGAGGCGGGATGCCGCTGGGTATCCTGAATGCGCCTTCATTGATCACGGTGACGCGAACAGACGCCAGCAAGGTGCTGTTTGCGGATATCGTCAATATGTGGGCCCGGCGCTATGCAGGCGTGAATGATTACGTCTGGCTGATCCACCAGGATGTGACCCCGCAGCTGGACCAGATGGTGATCGGGACCGAAGCCCCACCGCGTTTTGTGGATTACGGGGCGGATGGCGTGATGCGCATGAAGGGCCGCCCGGTGATCGAGGTCGAGTATGCCCAGACTTTAGGCACTGCTGGCGATATCCTGCTGGCCAGCTTGAGCCAGTACCAGGTGATTGAGAAAGGCGACGTGCGCCAGGCATCCAGCATCCATGTGGCTTTCCTGACAGACGAGACCGCCTTCCGCTTCATCTACCGGATCAATGGCGCGCCCTTGTGGCATTCGGCAGTTACTCCCTTGCATGGGACTAACACCATTTCGCCGTTTGTGGCCCTGTCGGCCAGCAGCTAGGTTTAAGAGCTTTGAGATTAGAGCTTAGAGAAGGAGTAAACGATGAACCCTTTTGTTCAGTATGAGAATATTGTCCCGC
>CAYMHL010000282.1:0-2766 GCA_964390205.1 uncultured Marinobacterium sp. | reverse complement strand
TGTTCCTGTTTGTCTATGTCCTTTGATGACTACCAGGGCGTGTGTGGATGCAGCTGACCGGTGTTGAAACCATAGATCAGCGCCAGAATCAGCAGGGCGCTGAGGATGACTCGCCAGAGCAGGCGGTTGGCCGTGGTGCCGTCGCCGGAGGGATGCCTGAGCAGTGACCAGAGGCTGCTGAACAGGGCTACCAGAATGGCGAGGAACAGAAACAGAATCAGCAGACGAAACATGGGAGATTCTCCTTGGCGAATACATCCAGTAAAGCGGATAGTCGCCGCCGGTTCAAATGGTTACGCCTGGGACTTTGGCTGCTGGGTGTTCCTCTGCTGCTGTTTTTGGGGAGTTGGCAGTTGCAGCGGGCCGAACAGAAACGGGTCTGGTTGCAGCAGCTCAATGAAGCCCCGGCGACGACAGTGAGCGGCGCTCTTGAGCGGCTGGCGCGCTATGACTGGGTACCGGTGCAGCTGCAGATCGAGTTGGTGCCGATGAAGGTATTCCTGCTCGATAACCGAACCTGGCAGGGCCGTGTCGGTTACGAGGTGGTGGTGCCGATCCGCGTGGATGAAGGCAGCTGGTGGCTGGGCAGCCTGGGCTGGATCGCTGCGCCACCGCGTCGGGAGCAGCTGCCGGAGGTTGAGTTGTCCAGGCGCTGGTTGAATGTTGAGGGCGTGCTGTCGCGACCGATGGCGTCGGTGACGCTGGCAGCCAGTCAGGTGGAGCCGGGTTGGCCGCGTCGTATCCAGTCACTGGATTTGCAGCAGATACGCACAGAATTGGCGATGCCGGTCGAGCCGCTGGTGCTGCATCTGAAAACAGCCGTCAGTGAGGTCATTATGCCAAGGGAAAAGATCTATACCGGTATCGAACCTGAACGGCATGTTGGTTACGCCGTGCAGTGGTTCGGGCTGGCACTGGTATTGATGATCTGGCTGGTCTGGGCCGGTCGTCGAGAACGGCGGGAGGAAGGTTGATGAACCGTAGTCGCAATCTGTTTTGGGTCATCTGGGGTGTAGGGCTGGTTCCGGTACTGCTTGCGGTACTGGTCTGGGCCAGTGGCTTGGGTGTGCCTGACAAGGGGATCAATCAAGGGGAGCTGGTGCAGCCGGTTCGCACGCTTGAGCAATGGGGGGGAGACCCCGATCAACACACCGGACATTGGTCGTTGCTGCTGGTGCATGAGTCGAACTGCTCGGGAGGGTGTGAGCAGCAACTGGAGAGTCTGAAGCGGGTGCATGATGCGCTCGGCCGGGAGGCGGATCGAGTGCGGGTAGACTCAACGCTGCCCGGTCAGCTTACACCGGGTATCTGGGTGGTTGATCCACTGGGCAATCTGGTACTCAGGCATCCACTGTCCTATGAAGGCAAGGCGCTGCTGGCTGACATGCGCCGACTGCTCAAGGCATCGAGGCTGGGATGATGAATCTTCCGCTGCGTTTGACAACACTGGCGATTGGTTTGGCATTGGTTGTGGTTCTCTTGGGTGCCTGGACACGACTAAATGACGCAGGCCTTGGTTGTCCCGACTGGCCGGGTTGTTACGGCACCTGGATTCTGCCGAATGACCATGCCGAATTGGCTGAAGCGCATCCCGGCGTCTCGATCGATCTGCGCAAGGGCTGGATCGAGATGATTCATCGTTATGCGGCGGGTGTTCTGGGGTTGTTGATTCTCTGTCTGTCGGTGCTTGGGTACAGGCAGCGATACCGACAGGGATATCCAACGCTCCTGTCGTTCGCGCTGCTGTTGCTGGTGGTCGCTCAGGGTATTTTCGGCATGTGGACGGTGACGCTGCGCTTATTGCCCGCGGTGGTGACGCTGCACCTTCTGGGAGGACTGACCACGTTGATGTTGCTGGTGCTGCTGCGTCAAAGACTGCTGCGCCTGGCAGCAGGAGAAATCGAATCCAGGTCTCATCCATGGGTGCGCGTGATGTTGGCGGCGCTTTTTCTGCAGTTGGCACTGGGAGGCTGGACCAGTACCAACTATGCAGGCTGGGCATGCAGTGACTGGCTGTACTGTCATCGAGACCACCCGGTTGAGTATGACTTCTCCACTGGACTTAACCCGGTGATGAATGTCGGCCCCAACTACGAAGGAGGGCTGCTGCCCGCAGATGCGCGCGCGGCAATCCAGGTTACCCACCGTTTGGGCGCCGTCATGCTGTTGCTGGTGTCTATGCTGGCAACGAATGCCCTGTGGAAAAATGATGGCTTGAGACGGCCATTAACCGGGTATTGGTGCCTGCTGCTGATTCAGGCAGGGCTGGGTATCGCCAATGTGATTTGGCTGCTGCCTCTGGGGCTGGCAGTCGCGCATCATGCAGGTGCCGTAGCACTGCTGCTGATGCTGATGAACCTGAACTCCAGGGCCAGAGTTACCGATCAGGAGGGGAAGCATGGCTACCTTGTCGCTCACTGAACAGCAAACCGGATCTGCATCCTGGCGCGACTATCTTGCATTGTGCAAGCTTAAAGTCGTTGCAGTGATGCTGATTACACTGGTTGTCGGCTTTTGTCTGGCATCCTCCTCAGCGCCTGAACCGGCTCTGTTATTGTTGACGTCCCTGGGTGTCGGGTTGGCAGCCGCTTCAGCAGCAGCTGTGAACCATGTGCTGGATTTCAATATCGACTGTCGCATGGCAAGGACTGCAAGGCGCCCACTGCCACTGGGGCGAATCAGCCAACGCAATGCGCTGATGTTCGCGGCGGCGCTGGGGACCTCCGGCATTGCCTTGCTGGCATCGACCGTCAACAGTCTAACCGC
>CAYMHL010000281.1:0-2788 GCA_964390205.1 uncultured Marinobacterium sp. | reverse complement strand
ACTTCCTCTCATTGTTCACAGCAATCAACAAGATGGCCGAGAAATACGATATGCCAATTCTTTACAGCTGCCATCCACGAAGCCGCAACAGACTTGAGAAGAGCGGATTCCAGTTGGATCCACGTGTAATCCGTCAGGAACCTCTTGGTTTCCATGATTATAATTGTCTTCAGATGAATGCATTTGCAGTAGTGTCTGATTCGGGTACTCTTCCTGAAGAGAGTTCATTCTTCACAAGTGTAGGTCATTCTTTCCCTGCAGTTTGTATCCGTACATCAACAGAACGTCCAGAAGCTCTTGATAAGGGCTGTTTCATCCTTGCAGGAATCAACGAGCACGATCTCCTTCAGGCGGTTGACGTTGCTGTGGAGATGGTTAAGAATGATGATAATGGTATCCCTGTTCCTAACTATGTTGATGAGAATGTCAGCACTAAGATTGTGAAGCTTATTCAGAGCTATACTGGTGTGGTTAATAAGATGGTTTGGAGAAAGGAGTAAAATAAATAAAGCAGGTGCACAGTCGTGACGATGCAAATCGAATTTGCCACCTGCTGCTAATTTAATTAAATCTTATAGTTGATTTATGAAAGGAATAGTACTAGCAGGTGGCTCCGGCACTCGCCTCTATCCAATCACTAAAGGAGTAAGTAAACAAATGCTCCCTATATATGATAAACCAATGATATACTATCCAATCAGCGTTCTCATGCTGGCAGGAATAAAGGATATCCTAATCATATCAACACCGCACGATCTTCCTGGCTTTAGAAGGCTCCTTGGAGATGGCAGTGATTATGGAGTAAACTTCACTTATGCAGAGCAGCCATCACCTGATGGTCTTGCTCAAGCATTCATCATTGGAGAAGAATTCATTGGCAACGATACAGCATGCCTAGTACTTGGTGACAATATCTTCTACGGGAGCTATTTTACACCAATGCTCAAGGAAGCAGTAAGAGCTGCAGAGGAAGACAACAAAGCAACGATTTTCGGTTACTGGGTAAATGATCCTGAAAGATATGGAGTAGCAGAATTTGATAAAGACGGCAACTGCTTGAGTCTTGAGGAAAAACCTCAACATCCAAAGAGTAACTACGCCGTACCTGGTCTATATTTCTATCCGAACAAAGTCGTTGAAGTAGCAAAGAATATCAAACCATCAGCAAGAGGTGAACTTGAGATCACAACAGTAAACCAGTATTTCCTTGATGAGAAGCAACTAAAAGTTCAGACTCTTGGACGTGGTTTCGCATGGTTAGATACAGGAACACATGATTCACTCTCGGAAGCCTCAACTTTCGTAGAAGTTATAGAAAAACGTCAGGGACTTAAGATAGCATGTCTTGAAGCAATCGCATATAGAAGAGGATGGATTAATGAAGAGAAGATGAGAGAGCTTGCACAGCCAATGCTCAAGAACCAGTATGGCCAGTACCTCCTCAAAGTTATTGATGAAAAGAAAAGAGAAATAGATTCAGACACACTAGCAAAACGATAGAAATATATGAAACGCAATATTGTCATAACTGGGGGCGCAGGATTCATAGGCTGTCACGTCGTACGCCTTTTCGTAAACAAGTATCCGGAGTATAATATCATCAATCTAGACAAGCTTACATACGCAGGTAATCTTGCTAACCTTAAGGATGTTGAGGATAAGCCAAACTATAAGTTCGTTAAGATGGATATCTGCGACTTTGAGGCTTTCTATCAGCTTATGCAGGATGAGAAGATTGATGGAATCATTCATCTTGCAGCAGAGTCGCATGTAGATAGAAGTATTAAGGATCCTTTTACATTTGCAAAAACCAATGTAATGGGTACTCTTGCTCTTCTCCAGGCTGCTAAGTTGTATTGGGAAAGCCTTCCAGAAGGATATGAAGGAAAGAGATTCTATCACATTTCTACTGATGAGGTGTATGGTGCATTGAGTATGAACCATCCTGAAGGCATCGAGCCTCCTTTCAAGACACTTGCCTCATCAGAAGGACACAAGGCTTATGGTGATGATTTCTTCTATGAGACTACTAAGTATAATCCACATTCACCATATTCGGCAGCAAAGGCTTCATCAGATCACTTCGTTCGTGCATATCACGACACCTATGGCATGCCTACTATCGTGACCAATTGCTCGAACAACTACGGACCATACCAGTTCCCAGAGAAATTGATTCCACTTTTTATTAATAATATCCGCAATAGAAAGCCACTTCCAGTATACGGTAAAGGCGAAAATGTTCGTGACTGGTTGTTCGTTGAGGATCATGCCAGAGCTATTGATACCATTTTTCATGAAGGCCGAATCAATGAAACCTATAACATTGGTGGATTCAATGAGTGGAAGAATATAGACTTGATTAAGGTTATGATTAAAACTGTTGATAAGATTCTTGGAAATCCTGAAGGACATAGTTTGGATCTTATTACTTATGTAACCGATCGTCTTGGTCACGACGCACGTTATGCTATCGATAGTACCAAACTTCAGAAAGAACTTGGTTGGGAGCCATCTCTTCAGTTCGAGGAAGGAATTGAGAAGACAGTGAGATGGTATCTTGATAATCAGGAGTGGATGGACAACATCACAAGCGGTGAATACGAGAAGTATTATCAGGACATGTATAAAGGACGATAATGAGTATGAATACAATATTAATTACCGGAACCGCTTCGTTAGATAAGAACGCCCCAGCCGCTGAAGCGGCAGAGTCTGAAACAAATAATTAACAATAAGTAAATGGCAGAAGAATCATTAAAGAATAAAACAGTCAAAGGAGCAAGTT
>CAYMHL010000280.1:0-2795 GCA_964390205.1 uncultured Marinobacterium sp. | reverse complement strand
GCCGTTATCCATGCGCCCCACCGGCAGGTCATAGGTGATGCTGGCCCCATATGCGTCGGGGGCCTGGGGATCGTGCCGTGTCTTGTCGAACACCCAGAGCCGGGTGCCTAGATAGAAGCCCTCCTGAAGGTCGTGCGTCACCATGAATACAGTGAGCTTGTACTGTCGCCATAGGCGCAGGACCAGCTCATGCATGTCGGCGCGAATGCCCGGGTCCAGTGCTCCGAAAGGTTCGTCCAGCAGCAGAATGCGTGGCTTGCCCAACAGGGCCTGAGCAATCGCCAGACGCTGGCGCATGCCGCCGGACAGCTCCGCTGGATAGAGATTGCAGGTGTGGCTAAGACCGACCTCCTGCAGGATCGCCTCGGCTTCCTCGCGCGCCTGGCGACGGGCACTGCCGAACAGCATTCCGGTCAGGCCGCGGCGTTCGAAGCCGCGCGTGGCCATCACGTTTTCCAGCACCGTCATGTGCGGGAACACCGAGTACTGCTGGAACACGATGCCACGGTCAGCGCCCGGCTCGTGCGGTATCGGCTTGCCATCGAGCAGCAGCTGCCCGCTGCTTGGCGTTTCGGTGCCCAGCAGCATATTGAGAAAGGTGCTCTTGCCACAGCCGGAAGTGCCCACCAGGGTGACGAACTCGCCTTCTTCTACGCGCAGGTTGATCCTTTCCAGCACCACCTTGTCGCCGTAACGCTTCCACAGGTTCTTGGCTTCGATCATCAGTGCGCTCCTTTGCTCTGCCAGGGGTAAAGACGGCGACTGAGCCAGGCCAGCGTCTGGTCGAACAGAAACGCCAGCAGGGTAATCCAGGCAACGTAGGGCAGTATCACGTCCATCGCCATGTAGCGACGTACCAGAAAGATCCGGTAGCCGAGGCCGTCGGTGGCGGCGACCGCTTCAGCGGCGATCAGGAACAGCCAGCCGGTACCCAATGACAGGCGCACGGCATCGATCAGGCGTGGCATCAGCTGTGGCAGCAGTACCCGGCAGATGATCTGGCTGGTATTGGCGCCCAGGGTCTGCGCCTTGACCAGCTGTTCCTTGGGTATCTCCAGTGTGCGGCGCTGCAGATCTCGTGCAATGAACGGGGTGATGCCGATGGCGATCAGTGCCACCTTGGACACTTCCCCCAGTCCGAACACGATGAACAGCACCGGCAGAATAGCCAGCGGTGGGATCAGTGATGCCACGGTCAGGAGCGGGCTGGCCGCCGCCGAGATCAGTGGCAGTGCGCCTGTCAGCAGGCCCAGTACTAGGCCGATCACGGCCGCAATCAGCACACCCAATGCCAGTCGTGTCAGGCTGCTGGCGGTATCGACCCAGAGCAGGTATTCGCCGCTGCGCTTGCTCGGTTCAAACGCCATGCGGTGAATGGCATCACCGATCTGGCTGAAGCTGGGCAACATCTTGTCACCGGGGTTTTCCGCCAGTCGCGCATCGGACGCCAGCAGGTAAACGATTACCAGCAGGATGAAAGGCAGCAGGCCAAACAGTGTCCGTGTCACCGGTGTCGGGGTCTGGTTGATCAGTCGTTTCATGATCGTTCCTTACCGGGGAGCCGGGCTCCCCGTATCAGAGTCGGACTCAGAGTGCGCCGTCTAGCGCCATCTGCATGTAGGTTGGGTTGAAGCGCAGCTGAATGTTGCGGCTGTTACCATAGACGCCGGCCGGGGTTTCGATGCCGATAAAACCGGCATCCGGTGCGCCTTCACCCAGCAGGCCGTGATTGAAGGAGAACTCAGCCACATTCTGCATGGTGGTTATCAGCTTGGGGCTGTTGGTCAGAGCCAGGGCGGATTCAGGGGTATAGAACATCTTGGTGCTGGCCAACTGGGCTTCATAACCAGCCAGGTCGGTACCCGAGGCTTCCGCCATGTAGGTTTTCGCTGCAGTGGCGGTGGTATCCTCACCGCTCATGGTAGCCATGATTTCGTACCAGGCGCCGGTCAGGGCCTTGCCCAGTGCGGGGTGCTGCTTCAGGGTTTCGGTGTTGACCACCAACAGGTCTATGATTTCGCCCGGAATCTGTGAGGAGTCGAACACCAGGTGGCTGTCCGTCATGGATTTGATTTCGCTCAGCAGCGGGTTCCAGGTTGCCACGGCGGAGACATCCGGCGTACCGTAGACCGCAACAATGTCGGCGTCGGAGGTGTTCACCACCTGAAGATCGCGTTCGCTCAGGCCGACGCTTTCAAGACCGCGTGCCAGCATGTAGTGGGAGACGCTCAGTTCGACCAGGTTGACGTTTTGGCCCTTGAGGTCGGCCAGTGAGTCTTTGCCTTTCAATACGATGCCGTCGTTACCGTTGGAGAAGTCACCGACGATCAATGCCGTGCTGTCGATGCCGCCCGCTGCCGGGATGGTCAGGGCGTCCATATTGGTCATGGTGCAGGCGTCGAAGGCGCCGGCGCTGTACTGGTTGATCGATTCGACGTAGTCGTTGATCTGTACCACTTCGATATCAATATCGTACTTGTCGGCCCACTTCTTCACGATGCCCTGTTCGGCACCATAGGCCCAAGGCATCCAGCCAACGTAGATCGACCAGCAGACTTTGAAACTGTCACGTGCGGAAGCTGTCGTCGACAGCATCAGGGAAAGCAGGAGAATGGAAAGTCGCTTCATTGCGCACCTCTCAGTTCGGTTCGGTCGGTTGCTCACGAGTACCCCCGGCATTACGCCTTCAGTTCTCCCGGGCTTTTGTCCCGCCGTGTAACCTTTCTCTGAAAGGTCGAGTGCTCTCGGACCAGTCACTGCAACCGTGCAGCCGGAACCCTAGCGCTCTATTGGTC
>CAYMHL010000279.1:0-2809 GCA_964390205.1 uncultured Marinobacterium sp. | reverse complement strand
GGAATAAACGTGCGCTTGCGTCCTGCTGATGCCGGCTCAGGCCAGCTGCACAGGTACCCGCAAATTGAACTTGCCCGAGTATTGTTTTCTTGGTGCTATTCCATGCTCCCGGCATACCTCGAGATAGGTATCAAGTGACTTGCGAAATTCTTTGCGCAACTCGTCCGGGCTGGCTCCATAAAAATCAGCGCCGCCAGACAGGCCCAGAATTTCACCCCGAAAAAGGTCAAGCTCAGGGCCGTACTCTATAAGCGCTTTGTAATTGCCAAGTGTCATTGTATTCATGGCTTCACCCCATGCGTATGTAACCATTTGCGGATGCTTGCAACTGCTCCCTTGTCGGTATCAGGGCTTGGGTGAGGGGCGGTGAAACACCCGTACTTCACCAAATAAAATCACGGTAACGCGACTGCCTTCGCGCTCGTAAATTTCGGCAAAGCCGGGCCTGCATGCATCCGGAGCCCATGGCTGAATGGAGCTATACCTATTTCTTATGGCTGGGCCGGTAGAATTTGCGCTCCACCAGATGGTAGCTGGCGGAAGCGGCCAGCAGGCCGCCCAGCCCGCCAACCAGCAAACTGATCTGCCAGTCTGCTCCGTAATATTGCAGGATCTTCATGAAGTAGTAATGCCACAGGTACCAGCTGTATGACAGTGTTGCCAGCCAGCTCCAGAATCGCCCGCCCAGCCAGGCCGGCTGTGACAGGATCAACAAGGCGGCACCGGCCTCTGCCACAGTAAAACCATAACGGGCGCTGGGTATCCATTGCGTACTGTAAAAGGTCATGGCAAAGGCCAGTAACAGCATGCCCAATAACGCCCAGTATTGGTGAATCCTGACCTGAACAAATGCCAGCAATGCGCCAAGAACCAGACCGCTGGCGCGGGCATCGGTACGCACATAGAATCCCCAGGGGTTGTCCGGGGTGGACTGCAACCAGCGATTGCCGGTTGCCAGTACAAACAGTAGTGCCAGCGCCGCTATGACAAGGGGCTTGGGCAGGCGTATCAGCAAGGTGACTGCCAGCGGCCAGAGCAGATAAAACTGCATTTCCACGGCCAGTGTCCAGACATGCCCAAGCACCGAGGTGCCCTGGGAAAACACCGAGGCATAGTTGATCCAGTAGCCGGCAGTGAACAATGCATCCCGCAGGTGTTTCAAGGTAGAGGCATCGGTAAAAATCACCGGCGCTGATAGCAGGTATACCGCGAGAAACACAAGCAGAGCCGGCCACAGACGCAATAATCTGCGTCGGCAAAAGTCATCGTAAGCAAAACTGCCCCGTTCCAGACTGCGCAGCAATATGCCGGTGATGAGAAAACCGGATAGCACAAAAAAAACATCAACTGCCATGTAACCGCCAGGCAACCCGGGCAATTTGGCGTGGTACAGTACGATCACGCAGGCAGCCAGGGCCCGAATGCCATCCAGCGCGGGCTGGTGTATGGATGGGCGCGCGGGCTGCTCAGTCATTCAAGTGATTCCATTGTCGGTAGACGTGTTCCAGCATCACATCAGCCCCTGTGCCTTTTGCCGGTTTGCCGTTGCCCAGCCAGACCAGCATGGCGCCGCTGTTGTCCAGTACTGCCAATGAAGATACGCCAAACACGTAACCCTGCTGAACCCATAGCAGAGGGGACTGCTCATCTTGCTGGTACGGAAACAGCGCCGGGCCGTAGCAGTTTCTTTTTTGTGACGGGTTGCAACCTTCCGGCAAGGCGTCTGGCAAGACGGATAATTGTCCGGCCTGTTTCAAATCGCGCAGCAGCCGGACTAGCGCGTTTGCCGAACCGGACAGACCAGCAGCGGAAGAGAGCGCCGGGAAATCCAGATAGCGCCAGTAGTCATCACCATAGAAACCGGCATGGCGAAAATCATAGCGCACCTCGTCTGGTAGGTAGGGGCCATCAACAAAGCGGATATCATAGTTGGCCAGCTTGAGCCTGTTGTCCATGGCGCTGCGGAAATCGGTGATGTCCAGTTGCTCCAGCACCACACCGAGTAAACAATAGGTCAGGTTGGAATAGGCATAACCAGTACCGGGATCAAAATCCAGTTTGGTGGTTTTTAGGCGATCGAGATTTCCGGGGCACCAGGGTGTACGGCCATGGGCGGTCATGGGATCGGGTGTTTTGAGGCGGTCCAGCCCGGCGCTGTGGGTCAGCAACTGGTTGATGGTGATCTGTTGCCAGCGTGTATCTGCGGCTTCACTGGCTTGCCCGATGAAGTGGGACAAGCGTGTATCCAGCGGCAAATCGGCCTCTTGCATGGCCTGTAGTACCGCTTGGGCAGTCAGGAGTTTGGTCAGGCTGGCATAGCGAAAACGGGAGTTAGCACCGGGCGTTTCGCCACGGGCAGCACTGCTGCAAGTGGTCAGCCGGCCATCGGTGGACAGATAAGCCAGCTGTGAGGCAAGCGAACCGGCATCACGGGCGGCGGCTTGCAGCAGCGGGCGCAGTTTGTCTTGTGCCGGCCCCTGGCAGGAAAAATTGTTGCGGGCATGCCAGGCTTCATAGGGATAGAGTTGGCGGGACAGCCAGGTGGCATCTTGGGCGGAATGGTGGACGGCCCAGGCTGTCAGTATAAGAATTACCGCTAGTCCCGAGTAGATGAAAATGCGTAAGACAAGTTGCTTCACAATTGCCTTCTATTATTAATGCGGCAATATAACAGCACATATAGATTGCACACCGCCAAAATCATGACCTTCTGATTTACCAGTTTATTTGCAAGGACGCTATATGATCTGTTTGATTGCCGGGGCAATATGTATAGCAGATTAATACATTGCTGAATATAAAAAGCCCC
>CAYMHL010000278.1:1277-2817 GCA_964390205.1 uncultured Marinobacterium sp. | reverse complement strand
GGCGGATATCGCGCCCAAGGTGGCTGCAGCAGGTATTACCAAAACGGCCATGATCGTAGTCGGTCCCGCGATTGGATCAGACCGGGCACATGACATCCCGGTGTCCAAACTGTATCACCGCCACTTCAGCCACGGCTATCGCAACGCCGAAGCCAACGATGAGAGCAGCGACGGAGCAGATTCATGACTACGGCCGTGATCACCTTTTCACCGCAAGGTCTCAAGGTGATGCAACTGATTGGCCTCCATATAGAGGTAGACCAATATCTGCACCAGTCCATTGCTGCTCCACCTGGCGTGACATCGTTTGAACGGGTTGTCGAGCTTACTGACGAGATTTTCAACCGCTATGCTGGTCTGGTTTATGTGGCGCCATGCGGTGTGGCGATACGCGCCATTGCTCCGCTTGTCGACAGCAAGCTGCGTGATCCGGCCGTAGTGTGTCTTGATGTCGGTGCGCGTCACGCAATGAGCGTATTGAGTGGCCATGAGGGTGGCGCTAATGATCTGGCCATCTCCGTTGCCAATATTACCGGCGCTGAACCGGTAATCTCCACTACCACCGAGGCAGTCAAAGACCTGATAATCGGCATCGGCTGTCGCAAAGGTAAAAGCGCTGCGGATATCTGTAGCGCCGTCACCACGAGTCTGTCCGGCCTTGATATGCCGCTTGAGAGAGTGCGCTTTCTCGCCACCGCGGATGTCAAGGCGCAGGAGGTCGGGGTGCTGGAGGCGGCTACGCGCCTCAACATCCCCTTACGCGTGATCGACTCCGACCACATCCGCCAGAGTACGCGGCCGTTCGGTCATTCGGAGTTTGTCGCCAGTCACGTACAACTGCCTGCGGTGAGTGAACCCGCGGCCCTGCTCGCAGGACGGAGGACGTCATTACTACTTCAGAAAACCGCCTTCAACGGCATCACCATTGCAATCGCACGGGAAAACTGTTTCTCGTTGGTTTAGGCCCAGGCAGTACTGGTGACCGCACCGCCCGTGCCACTCAGGCTATCTGTGCCAGTGAAGTGATCGTCGGCTATGGGCCCTATGTGGACAGCATCGACGATCTGATCACAGATCAGCAGGTGATCATCTCAGGAATGATGAAAGAGGTCGAACGCTGCCGAGCTGCACTGGATGAAGCGAACGCAGGAAAAAGCGTGGTGTTGGTCTCCTCAGGCGATGCAGGTATGTACGGCATGGCCGGATTGGCTATGGAGATGGCAGCGGCCGCCGGCGACCACATACCCATGGAGGTGATCCCCGGCGTCACCGCAGCCAATTCGGCTGCGGCTTTACTTGGCGCACCACTGATGCTCGACAGCGCCACCATCAGTCTCAGTGATCTGCTGGTGCCGTGGGAGATGATTGTCACCCGTCTTGAAGCCGTGGCCGCCGCCGATCTGGTGGTGTCACTATACAATCCGCGCAGCAAAAAGCGGGTGATGCAGCTTGAAGAAGCGACGCGCATTTTCCGCGCTCAGCGTCCCGGCACCACGCCCGTTGGCATCGCCACAGCAGTGGGCAGCACCGAAGAGCAGGT
>CAYMHL010000278.1:0-1177 GCA_964390205.1 uncultured Marinobacterium sp. | reverse complement strand
CCGGCACCACGCCCGTTGGCATCGCCACAGCAGTGGGCAGCACCGAAGAGCAGGTGGTGCTCACCGACCTCGACCATCTGCTGGAACAGGAGGTGGGGATGCGCTCGATGGTGATCATCGGCAATTCCACCACCTGTGAGTTGGACGGGCGCATGGTCACGCCACGCGGCTATTACCGGGGAAAGGCGTAACGCATGAATGGTGGACCACAGATTCTGCTCCTCGGCGGCACCAGCGAAACCGCACCCCTGGCCGTCAAACTGGCCACGGCGGGCTATAAAGTGCTGGTCTCAACGGCTACAGATGCCGACCTTGACATTGGCGAGCATCCCGCCATCCACCGTCGTTGCGGGCGTCTGAACCAGGATCAGCTCTCCGGGCTGATCCAACAGGAGCGGATATGTGCCGTTGTTGACGCCACTCATCCCTATGCCGGCGCTGTCCATCAGACGGCACGTGTTGCGGCCAGGCACAGCCAGTGCCTTTACCTGCGCTATCAGCGCCAGGCGTTGTTGGATGAGTTTGGCGAATGCCTGATAGCCCACGATCACGACGAGGCCGCCAGGATGGCCTGCTCTGACGGTCAACCGGTGCTCCTCACCACAGGCTCGCGTCATCTCGCCCCCTATGTGGCTGAGGCCAGGCGCACCGGGGTCACACTGTTTGCCAGGATACTCAATCATCCCGAGGCCGTGGCCGCCTGCACGCAGGCTGGGTTGGCCCAATCTGGGCGCATCTTCGGTCGCGGCCCATTCAGCCTGGAACAGAACCGCGCCCTGATTTGCCGGCACGGCATTGGCGTGCTGGTCACCAAAGACAGCGGCCACGTCGGAGGCGTGGCGGAAAAACTCGAAGCCGCTCGCCTGGAACAGTGCCGGGTAATCGTGGTGCAACGCCCTGACGAAATAATGAATAATACTTTTTGCGCCATGGATCAGTTGATTGCAGCACTGCTACAGTGTTGCCCGATATCAAATACAGGAGAAACAATGTGAACGAAACCACACGGGTTTATCTGGTGGGTGCCGGTCCCGGCGATAGTGGTCTGATCACGGTAAAAGGCAAGCGCTGCCTGCAACATGCCGAGGTGGTCCTCTACGATCGCCTGTGCAATCCGGCGTTGCTTGGCGACGTCTCCCCGGCTGCCGAACAGATCTACGTTGGCAAAAATATGGGC
>CAYMHL010000277.1:0-2830 GCA_964390205.1 uncultured Marinobacterium sp. | reverse complement strand
CCGACCTCACTCCACCCACCGCTGACGATCACTGTCCACCACGGTCTGGCCCACTGGGGCCAGGGCGATCAAGGCCAGCTTGAGGTGCTGGATGCCGAAGGGGATACCGATGATGGTGATGAAACAGGCCACGGCTGACATCAGGTGGCCCATCGCAAGCCAGACACCGGCAAAGATGAACCAGATGATATTGCCGATCAGGCCCAGCACGCCGGTGCCTATATCGTCTTTACCGGTCAGATCTCGGCGATTCACCGGCTCCTTGCCGAACGGGAAGAAGGAAAAGCTGCCCAGCACAAAACAGGATCTTGCCCAAGGGATGCCGACAATCGTAATCAGCGCCAGCAGGCCGAAGAACCACCAGGCCAGTCCCATGACGAAACCACCCAACAGAAACCAAATGATATTACCCAACAGTCGCAGCATGTACGCTCGCTCCTTGGTTGAACTATTGATCCATTACGGTTTTTTTATAACCGGTGACATCACCGCTTGCCAAACCGCTCGGTCTGCATCTCTCTTAGCCGACTCAGGGTGCGGCGGAAGGCAAATTCCAGATAGCCCTGCGGATAGAGCTGCTCCATCGGCACCTCGGCCTCGATCCACAGCGGGATGCTGCGGTCATAACACTCGTCCACCAGAGCAATGAATCGACGGACGCCGTTGTCGCGCAGGGACATTCTCGGCAGAACACGATCGCCGGCCTCTACCCGGCTGGCGGCGTCTTCGGTGCCGCGGGCGATACGGACCTCTCGTTGCTCGGCCGCCAGACAGGGCACGTCGCTGAGCAGAATCTGCTCGAAACGATCACACAGCAGAATGTAATCATTGGCCGCCAGCGGTGCTTCGCACAGCTGGGCGTAGGTACACCAGAGCTGATGTGAATCGCGCCGCACCACCTGCAGGCTGCGTGACCCCAGCGGCAGCGGCCCTGCGGTGGCTGCGCCTTTCATGCTCGCCATGAATCGATCCCGGATCGGCGTGCGCGCCTCCTGCTGTACCCAGTATCGCTGCATCGCCTTGCCCGGATGCAAACGATGATCCTCACCGCCATCCACCGACAGCACCTGCATGCGAGTGTTGATGGCATCGATGGCCGGCAGCAGGCGCTCACGGTTCCAACCTCCGGCATACAGCTGATCCGGCGGCTGGTTGGAGGTGGTTACAATGACCACGCCTTCGGCAACCAGCGCCTGCACCAGCGCACCAAGGATGGAAGCATCGCCGATATCATTGACGAAGAATTCGTCCAGACAAAGCACACGGATCTCCCCTGACAACTCCCGTGCTATGCTCTGCAGCGGCTCGGGGGTGCCGTTCAAGCGAAACAGCTGCTGATGTACCCAGCGCATGAAGTGATGGAAGTGCTGACGACGGGCGGCAACCTCAAGACTGTCATGAAAGCTATCCATCAACCAGGTTTTGCCCCGCCCCACCGGCCCCCAAAGGTACAGACCCTTAATCGAGCTGGCACCGTTGTGCAGCTGATCATGCAGGGCCTGCAGAGCATCAACCGCTGCAGCCTGTGCCGCATCGTGCACAAAGCCTTCGGCCAGAGCGGCCTGGTAACGGGCCAGGGGTTGCGGATGGGTCATCGGTTTTTTCGCTCCTGTTCCAGTGCGGCCTCAATGCGCTGCAACTGCGCGCTCATGGCCGCCATGTGTTCGCGCATCCAATGGATTTCGGCCACTTCGCCTTCGCCGGATTCAAGCTGCTCGGCGGCGCTTTCCTTCTGCATCACGTCCAGCACTATGCCGATCATCATGTTGAGGAACACAAAGGCGGTCAAAAAGATGAACGTCAGGTAGTACAGCCAGCTCAGTGGATATTCCTCCATGGTGGCGTACATCACATCGGTCCAGTCCTCAAAGGTGGCGACGCGGAACAGGGTCAGCATGGCGACGCTGATGTTGTCCCACAGGAAGGGGTCAACATCCCTGAACAGGAAGCTGCCGATGGCGGCATAGATGTAGAAGATGATGAACATCAGCAGCGCCACGTACCCCATGCGCGGTATGGATTTGACCAGTGCCGTCAGCAGCATGCGCAGCTCGGGGATCATCGACACCAGCCGGAGCACACGGAATACCCGCAACAGGCGGGCAACCAGCACCATTTCGGAATCGTTGATCGGCACCAGACTGGCTACCACAATAACGAAATCAAAGATGTTCCAGCCCTTTTTGAAAAAGTCGACCAGGCGCTTTTCCGCCGCCATGCGCACGATGATTTCGAACAGGAAAAACAGGGTAACGCCCAGATCCAGCCAATTGATCAGCTGATCAAAACGCGAGGTTTCCTCATAGGTCTTGGCGCCGATCAGCAGCGCCGAGGCGATGATGACGCCAATGACGAAGGTTTCGAACAGCTTGTTGGCACGCAGCCGTTCAAGTCGGTCCTGAAGTCGGGTCCAGTAGATTTTCATGCCGGCGCAATCTCCGCAGCAAAAGGATATTCAAGGGCGCGGATTATACGCCAGCGCTGTTTCAGCCCCAATGTTCCTCTTCGTCGCTCAGGTCAAAGCACACATCCTGGCCATCGGCGCCCAGCTGCCAGACCTCTTCCGGCTCGCCATCGGCGGCAAAACGTACCAACCCTATGCCCGCCTTGTTGACCAGGCGGCAGCCCTCGGCCGCCCCGTCTGGGCGGCGAGGTGAGACTTTCATCAATCGGCGGCGGGTAAACCAGTTCAACGGTGACGAGGGCGCATAGAGCCAGCGGTTGAGCCGGTCGAAAAAGGTCAGCAGCCTGGGCGGAAATTCGTTTTTCAGCCCGCTGCTGGTGATCTGCCAGATTTTCGGCCCGCCCTTGCGGAAACGGATTTCGATAT
>CAYMHL010000276.1:0-2855 GCA_964390205.1 uncultured Marinobacterium sp. | reverse complement strand
AAGATGCCGCAGAGGACCAGCAGGCCGCCGCCGACAAAGTGGGCGGTCAGTTTTTCATCCAGAATCAGCACGCCGAAGACCACGCCCATCAGCGGGGTGATGAAGACGAAGGTTGCCATGCGTGAGGCGAGGTAGCGTTTGAGCAGCCAGAACCAGGTCAGGTAGCTGGCCAGAGCGATCAGCACCGCCTGGAATGCCAGGTTGACGGTGGTTTCCGCTGTCCAGTTCATCTGGCCGTTGCCCATCAGGAAGGCGGCGCTGATCAGCAGCAGTGCGGCCATGGCCATCTGGTAGAACAGAGTTTTTACCGCCGGGGCTTCTGACAGTTTGGAGCCGCGAATCACTACGGTGGTAAAGCCCCAGACCGCACCTGCCGCAAGGGCGTAGGCGTCACCGAGCAGGCTGGTGCCCTCGCTTTTGCCGGCGCCGAGGAAGGCGATGCAGACACCGACAAACGCCAGCACTATGCCCAGCCACTGCAGTCGGCTCAGGCGCTCGTCCGGGTGGATAAAATGCATGCCCAGGGCGGTAAAGATCGGTGAGGTATAGAGGAACACCACCATGTGTGAGGCGCTGGTATGGACCAGTCCTTCGCCGACAAAGAGGAATTCGATACCGAACATCAGCCCGGCCAGCACCCCGGCTTTCAGGGTGCCATCACTGAACATGCCCAGCCCTTCGCTGCGCAGCAACAACAGCCAGAGGACTGTGGCTGCAAAAGCCGAACGCAGGCCGATCTGCAGGGTGGGCGCTATGTCATCGGCCGCCAGTTTGATGGCGATCTGCTGGAAGCCCCAGCCCACACAAAGGATCAGCAAAATGCTGACGGCAAAGAGGTCAAGGTGGCGTCTTGGGGGGCTCATATGCACTCCTGATGAGCGGGTTCGTAAAATGTAATAAAGGCTACATTCTATCGCGGGGAAATGCAGCCATACGGTGAACAATGCTGTAAAAAAAGTTGTGGTCGAGGCGATTGAAAATGCTTTGAGCTGGTTGAAAATCGCACTATTATTCCGCGCTTTAGTTGCCTTGGTAGAAAGGTATGAAATGGGTTTCCTTTGATGCGTTCCGCACCCTCCATCTTCCTGATGTCCGCTACATCAAGCCCGAGCACATGTTTCGCCAGCGCGCCGAGATCGAAGCCGCTGATTGGGTGCTGTTTCCCGAATACTGGCAGATCAATGCGCTGGTCTTCGGTCTGAAAAAACGTATCTTTCCCAGCCTGGCGGCCTACCTGATCGGCCATGACAAGGTGCAGATGACGCGCGCCTTTCAGATGGTGGTGCCCGGTCACACGCCCTGGACACTGATCGAGCCCAATGATGCCCAGAATGCCGAACGTGTCTGGGATCAGATGCCGTTGCCCTTCGTAGCCAAGATTCCGAAAAGCAGCATGGGGCAGGGCGTGTTCCTGATCGAGAAACGTGCCGACTGGAACGCCTATCTGGCGCAAACGCCGGTGATCTATGCTCAGGAAATGCTGCCGATCGATCGTGATCTGCGCCTGGTCGTGGTCGGTGGCAAACTGGTGGCCGGTTTCTGGCGCTGCCAGGGGCACGACGGTTTCCACAACAACCTGTCTCAGGGTGGTTCGGTGGACAGCGAAACGCCGCTGCCGCAGGCGGCAATTGACCTGGTGCTCAAGGTGGCCGAGTCGCTGGACATCGATCATGCCGGTTTCGATGTGGCGATGGTGGATGGCTACCCCTATCTGCTGGAGTTTAACCGTCTGTTCGGCAATACCGGTCTGCAGGGGCTGAGTCAGCAGGTGTCGGATGCGATTCTGGCGCATTTGCAGGCCGCCAACGAACACGACGATGATGATGACGATCCCAAAAACCCGACGCCGCTGATGCCGGTGGCGGTTTAATACCCGCTAAGAATACCCGCTAAACCAATCCTGACAGCTGCTGCGCCAAATGACGCGCAGCGGCAATCACCTCATCAGAGACGGATTCACCGGCCCACCGGTCATCGATACAGATGCCCCATAGCTGCAGCCTTGGCGGCAACTGGCCCAGCGCCTGTGCCAGTGCCAGCGTGTGCGCCAGACCGAAACCGTGACTGGAGCAGCTGTCCTGCTGCATCAGCTGGTTCAGATCCAGCGACAGACAGGTGCCGACGGGGTAGTCCTGAGCCCGCACTGCATCAATCAGCGTAACCCGATCAAATCCCTGCATCTGCTCGATCA
This sequence comes from uncultured Marinobacterium sp., assembly GCA_964390205.1. GTDB lineage: Bacteria > Pseudomonadota > Gammaproteobacteria > Pseudomonadales > Balneatricaceae > Marinobacterium. The sequence continues at coordinate 664 of CAYMHL010000276.1, read as the reverse complement.
GCTCCGGGCCGGGGCGGTCCAGACTCTTCAGTGTCAGCTGTGCCGGCAGTGCCATGCGCTGCAGGTGCTCGATGACCAGCCATCCTGCTCGGTCATCGCCAAAGGGCGAGCCGATACCGATGATCAGGTGCTTGTTCGTGCTCACCGCTCGTGTTTTTCCAGGGTCAGAAAATGGGTGGCGCAGGAGATGCAGGGGTCGTAGTTACGAATCACCTGTTCGGCTCTGAGGCGCAACGCATCCTCATCCTGGTCCAGCCCGAACGCGGTCAGCGAGCGATGCAGGTCGGCTTCAATGCGGGCCTGATTCTGGCTGGTGGGTGGCACTATGCGGGCGGCCTTGATCAGTCCTTTTGCGTCCAGCTGATAGCGGTGCCAGAGCAGGCCACGGGGGGCTTCACTCATGCCATAGCCGATACCGCCACCCAGCGGCAGAGCCGTGTAGGGCGTATCCGGATATTGATAGGCTTCGAGCCGTTCGATTGCCTCGTGCAGTGCCAGTTCGATCTCCAGCGCACGTGCAATCAGACTGTGGAACATGTTGCTGGAGGGCAGCTCAAGGCCGATTTCGCTCAAACGCGTCTGCAGAAAGGCAGGCAGCTGGGGGTGGTTGATATTCAGCCGTGCCAGCGGCCCGGTCAGGTAGGGCTGGCCGTCGAGATCGGAC
>CAYMHL010000275.1:0-2869 GCA_964390205.1 uncultured Marinobacterium sp. | reverse complement strand
AGCACCGGCTGAGTCGGCGGCTTTTTATAGGGGGCGTCGTTGAATGTGGCGTCCAGAGCAGCCAGCTGCGCCTTGTCGTTCAGTGCGACACAGACCAGTTTGCTGTTGACCAGAGTCTTTGCAGTCATGGTTAACCTTCTTGTCATGATGGCCGGCGATCAGTAGCCGGCCTGAGGTTTGTCGTCTTCAACCGGAGCGCCCTGTTTGAAGCGCTGGGCCAGCTTGCGGGTTTCGTTGGCCAGGATCATGGTGTCCACACCGACGCCGACAAAGTTGGCGCCCTGCTCAACATACTGCTGCGCCAGTGACGGGTCGAGGCAGAGCAGGCCCGCGTACTTACCGGCGGCACGGATTTTGTTCAGACCGGTGTTGATGGTCTCGACCACGACCGGGTTACCGGCATCGCCGATATAGCCCATGGAGGCGGACAGGTCGGACGGGCCGATGAATACGCCGTCCACACCCTCGACCTGCAGGATGGCGTCCAGATTTTCCATCGCGCTGGCGGTTTCCACCTGCACGATCAGACAGATTTCGTCGTTGGCCTTCTTCAGGTAGCCGGGCACCTGGTTCCAGCGTGCGGCGCGGGCCAAAGAGGTGCCCAGACCGCGAATACCCTGTGGCGGGTAACGCACGGCCTGAACCAGCTGTTCGGCCTGTTCGGCGGTTTCCACCATCGGCACCAGCAGCGTTTGGGCACCGATATCCAGCAGCTGCTTGATCAGCGCGGTGCTGCCCTCGACGCAGCGTACGATCGGTGCCACGTCATAGGGAGCCATTGCCTGCAGGTGTGACATGATGGTGCGCAGGTCAAAAGGCGCATGCTCGCCATCGATCAGCAGCCAGTCAAAACCGGCAACGGCAGCGATTTCGGCCGCGCTGTTGTCCGGCAGGCCCAGCCAGAGGCCGTATTGTGGCTGGCCGCTGGCCAGCCCCTGCTTAAAACGGTTTTTCGGCAGTTCCATACTGCGCTCTCCTGTTCAGCTCGTGCTTATGCGAAGTGCAGGGTGACGCCACCGAGTGAGCCGAAGTCGGCGTGTACGGTGTCACCGGCCTTGACCGGCACCGGGCGGGTGAAGGAGCCGGACAGGATCACCTGGCCTGGTTCCAGGCCGATGCCGTGCGGGGCGAAGCGCTTGCACACCCAGGTGATGCCTTTCAGCGGGTTGCCCAGCACACCGCCGGCCAGGCCGGTTTCTTCGATCTGACCGTTCAGGTACAGCATGCAACCGGCCCAGCGCAGGTCGATATCCATCGGCTTGATCGGACGGCCACCCATGACGATACCGGCGTTGGCGGCGTTGTCGGAAATGGTGTCGTACACCTTGCGGGTATAGCCGGTTTCCGGATCGGTGCGCAGGCAGCGAGCAGCAATCAGTTCCAGCGAGGGAATGACGTAATCGGTCGCATCGATAACGTCAAAAATAGTGACGTTTTCACCGAACAGCGGCTTGTTGAGGATGAAGGCCAGTTCCACTTCAATGCGCGGGTCGAGGAAGTCGGAGGCCTGGATGGTGGCACCGTCTTCAAACAGCATGTCGTCCAGCAGCACGCCGTAATCGGGCTCGTCGATATTGGAGGACATCTGCATGGCGCGTGAGGTCAGACCGATCTTGTAACCGATCACCTTGCGACCTTCCTCGATCTTGCGATCCACCCAGGCTTTCTGCACGGCGTAGGCATCCGCCATGGTCATGTCAGGGTGTTCCAGGGTCAGTGCCGGGATCTGCTTACGGTTCACTTCAGCTTCATACAGGCGATCGGCGGCGGCCTTGATCTGCTCTTTGTTCAACATGCTCGACAACACCTTCTTGTTATCCATTACGTTCCCGGACTGTGCGCTGTCCACGCGTGAGTGGCGGTCAGGACGCCAGTGGGCGGGGCACAGACCATTTGAATTGCATTTTAGTTAACATCTTAACTAAGTCAATACCTCAATATCACAACAGCTACTACAGTTATAGACAGGTTTTGATCAGAGGATCAGGAAAATGTTGCAACTTTCATCTTGTTGACAACAGTTAATATGTTAATTAGATTTCACCCGATTGTCTTGGTACCCATGAGCCATGCTTGGGGTGCATGAAAGACGCCGAACAACCGTTGAGGGAGCGTTTCGAGATGCCGCATTTTATTGTCGAGTATTCAGGCAATCTGCATGATCGTCTTGATTTTCAAGCACTTTTCAAAGAGCTGCATGAGTATGTGGTGTCCACCGGCGCCTTCCCGATCGGGGGCGTGCGCAGCCGAGCCATTCGCTGCAATGACTTTCGCGTAGCCGATGGTCGGGAAGACTTTGCCTTCCTGAATCTGAATCTGAAGATCGGGCATGGGCGCGACATGGCGCTTAAACAGGCAGTGGCCGAGGAGGTGTTCAGAATTCTCTGTGACTGGATGAAACCGATCACCGACAACAGCTACGTGCAGATTTCATTCGAAATGACCGAGCTGGATCCGGTACTCAAGTTCAACAAGAACAATATCCACCCGCTGTTTGCCGACAAGGCATGAACGTGCGTCGGACAGTTTGATCAGCGAGCAGCTCTGCCGTTCCCCAAGCAGGGTGGGGCTGCCGAATACAATAAGCCGGTACAACCGGCAACGATGACAACCCTCGCAACAGACGAGAGATCGGGAGATACACCGTGAAAACATTGTTCAAATCCCTGGCGGGCGCGGCAGCGCTGACGCTCGGCCTGACCGCATCCGCAGCTTCCGCGGAGACCACTCTGGTAGTGGGTACCTGGCAGCCGCCCAGCAATCCGATGAATGCCGTGGTTTGGCCGACTTGGGCCAAGTGGGTTGAAGAGGCCACCGAAGGCCGCGTCAAGGTCAAGATCGAGCAGGATGTGGGGCACCCGAAAACCTA
>CAYMHL010000274.1:0-2889 GCA_964390205.1 uncultured Marinobacterium sp. | reverse complement strand
GCCAGACATGCCAGGGCATTGGCCAGATGCGGCGATCCACTGTCAGGCGCACAGTCTTCACCCTCAAACCACGCATCCAGATGCCGCTTGCACGCATCGATGTAGATGGAAGCTCGCACGCCAGAATCCCGCCAGTTTGTGCGGCCGTACTTCAGGGCACCTTCCAGCAGCCCGATACAGCCCATGGCAGTGGCGGTGGTTGGCCACAGGTGCAGGGGCAGCTTGTTGGCTCCGATTGCGTCCTTCGGATTTGTGTCTTTGCGCTCCATGTCAGTCTCCTGTGAAGCATGACCCGCCCGGGCCACTGTTGTTTTCAGCCCGCACATGGCGGACGGTTTCTGTGCTGGCTGACAGCATCTCGACCAGCGCAACCAGTCGGCGTACTTCACCGGCAAGATGGATGGCGCAGGCCGGATTGTTGCTGCAATCGCCGACACCGAAAAAACCGACACCCTCGCACTCGTGGCAGTAAATGCGCATGACGGCCCCCATCACATGACCGTTTCCGCCGCAGTGGCCGCAGGGTTTTATGTGCTCGAATTGCATTTTTAATTGTTTCCTATTATGAAAACCGAATTTGCAAGACAGCCGCTAATCATGCGGGCCTTGCCGTTTTTTGGATAAGTCTTTGTTCTGCATCTGTACTGCTTGGAATGGCATCTTTTCCGCCCATATCACAGGCTGGCGGTGCCAGTTTGCCCAGGCCGTTCGCGTCCAACAGCTCATGCCAACGGGACAGTGCGTCGTGCTTCAGGTCTGCCGCACTGGTGTTCACGTAGGTCTCTGCACTGAAGCCCATGGCATGGTTCAGCAGCATCTCGCCGATCAGGTAATCAATGCCCAGCTCAACCCAGCCAGTGCGTGCCAGCTTGCGCAGGTCATGGCTGGACCAACCACCACCGGACAGGTTGCGGATATGCGCCAGCGCCATCGCTGCTGTGATGGTCTTGCTGGACACCTGCTGCACAAACAGGCCGCCACTCAGAGTTGCCCGACTGCCCATGCGCTGCCTGTACAGGGTCAGCAGCTCACACATCCGGTCAGTCAGTGGCAGGGTGTGCTCAGTTTTGGTTTTGGTGTGCTCGGCAGGGATCACCCACACCTTACTGGTCAGGCTGATGTGCTGCCAGCGTGCTTGCCGCGTTTCGCCAATGCGGGTGCCGTGCGCCAGCTGCATGATGGCCAGCATGGTTCCGACAGGCTCGGCATCAAACCGGTCTGTCAGCATGTCCAGCAATGCCGGCAGCTCCAACATGCTCAGCTGCGCAGGTTTTGGCTTCACTTTGGCTTTTGAAAAGTCCGTGAACTTGATCCCCTGCAGCGGGTTTTCCGAAAGGTGCCCAAGGCTTTCGGCCCTGGCAAAGGCCTGCTGCAGGACACGCAAACACTGGCGAACGTAGCTCAGTGCCTGCTCTGCCTGCATAGGCCACATCAGCGACCGGTCGAGAGACTCGCGGGTGACATCTGCAATGGGTGTGCCAGCAATGCGCGGCATCAGCTGGCACCGAATGATCGACTCGACAGACTGTTTTCGTTGTGCGCTCAAGCTGCGATCTTTGCTCACGCGCTCGCCGTACCAGCGCAGCAGGTCGCCCACCGTTGAGAACTGGCCGCCAGCAGCTACGCTTTGACCGAGGGCATGCTTTGCATGAAGCTCGGGTAGGATTTCCAGCATCCAGCGCACGGGCAGCTGTGGGTGCCCTGCAACCTTCTTCCAGCTTCGGTTGACCAGCAGATACCAGCTGCCGGCGGTGCGGTCACCGGTGAAGCGAAACCGCAGCCCAGGGTAACGGGCATCACGCAGGGTCAAGGCAGTGCCGGCTGCCTGCCGCTTGATCTCTGCCTCTGAAAACTGAATTACAGCGGTCCTTGATGAGCTCACCAGCCAAAACCTCCCACAGCCGGTGCCGGCATCATGCCCCACCTGAGCGGCGGAGCCGGGTCCATGCTCTCGCACTCGAAGTACACGTCTTGCTTGCCCTGGCACCAGCTAGCCTGCAGCTCCGCATAGCAGAACCTGCCGACAGCAGGATCCCAGTGGGCAACCACCGGCCACGGGTAGCCCATATCAGCCAGGACCGGCTGATCGGTCAGCGGAGGGCCCGGGTGGAGCAGGCCGCACAGATCCGGCAGCGGCTGCCAGCCGGTCAGGATGCCTGGGGCAAAGGCAGTATCAAAAAATACCGAGCCCTCATCTGTCTCGACGCGAGCCGCCACCCACCCATCCTCGTACTCGCTCCGAGCGGCAACCATAACCGCCTGGTCGACAAGCGGCTGGCCGTCGCGGGATGCAAACCGGCCAACGAATGCGGAGCCGTCGCGCGGGGCGGAGTCACTGGGTCGCCAGACGGCCATTAGTCGCGCCCCTTTCGGCCAGGGCAGCCAACCATGGCCGCGATCAGAATCACGAAGATCAGGATGAATACCGCGTTCTCGCTCATGACTTCCTCCAGCGCTTGGCGACAAACAGCGATGCCAGGGCCAGCGGTACGACCACCAGCGCCAACATCAGAATTAACAGCAGGATTGCGATTGCTTTCATTGATTTCACCATGGCTTGCGCAGCAGCTCTGCGAGTGGGTCGGGGGCAAGGTCTTCTTTCGGGGTCGCGTTGAACTCCGTCATGGCCGCTTTGCCGCTTGGTATTTCCGGCCAGTTGCCAATGATCGTGAGGCGTCCGTCGGCCTGGTGCCGCCAGTAGGCCTTACCGCCGGAGCGAGACACCTGCAAGAACAGCCCCTTGAACTTCCGGCAGCTGATCCTGCGGGCTGACAGCTTCATGGCCTTTTCGATCGTGCGGGCGCTTAAATCGCTGCACACGGCAGTCTTGCCGCTGAGGGTCACGGTCATGCTGTAGCCCTCAGTTTGCGGCGCATTTCATCCAGCGCA
>CAYMHL010000273.1:0-2889 GCA_964390205.1 uncultured Marinobacterium sp. | reverse complement strand
GAAGACGTGGGCAGCCATGCCGGTCATGAAGAGCTGTGTGGTCGCTGCGTGACCAACGTCGACGGCGAGGGCGAAACCCGCCACTTTGCCTGATGACCAAGACTCTTGAAACGGGAGCCAGTGCCCTGCGCTGGCTCTGGCTCAGCCTGCTGGTGATCGTGCTCGATCTGGCCAGCAAATACCTGGCCGACAGCCTGCTGACCTACGCCAGCCCGGTGCCGCTGCTGCCGGTGTTCGATCTGACCCTGCTCTACAACACCGGCGCGGCGTTCAGCTTTCTGGCCGGTGCCGGGGGCTGGCAGCGCTGGCTGTTTGTCGCCATCGCACTGGGCATGAGCGCCTTCCTGCTGCACTGGATGTGGCGCACGCCGCGTTCACAGCGTGTGTTGGGCGCGGGGCTGGCGCTGGTGCTCGGCGGTGCTCTGGGCAACCTCTATGACCGTACAGTGCATGGCCATGTGGTGGATTTCATTTCGCTGCACTGGGCCAATCATTACTTCCCGGCGTTCAATATCGCCGATTGTGCCATTACCCTGGGCACCATTTTGCTGCTGGTCGACATGTTCTTCCTCGGCGGCAAAGAGACAGACTGATACAGGAAACCAAGCATGACAGACGCTGTTATTGGCCCGGGCAAGGCCATTACGCTGCACTTTGCGATCACCCTTGAAGATGGTCAGGTGATCGACAGCAATTTCGACGCCGCGCCGGCACAGTTTACCTTCGGCGACGGCAATATCCCCGAGGGCTTTGAACAGGCCCTGCTGGGTCTCAAGGTCGGTGAACATGCCCGCCTGACCATTGCGCCCGAGCGTGGCTTCGGCATGCACAACCCGAGCAACATTCAGGTGTTGCCGCGCAGCCAGTTCAAGGACATGGAGCTGGAACCAGGGCTGGTGGTGGCCTTCCAGGAACCGGGCGGTGAATTGCCGGGCGTTGTCACCGAGTTTAATGACGACAAGGTCACTGTCGACTTCAATCACCCCCTGGCCGGCAAGACGTTGATCTTCGAAGTCGAAGTCAAGGCGATCGAGGCCGCTTGACAGCTGTGCGCAATCTGATCAGTCTCTGAGGGTCGCGGCTCGGGACGAGCCGCTCAAACAGAGAAGAGGCTGATCATGGATGATCACTGTTTACCGTCGCTGCCTGCCCAGCAGGGGCTGACGCTGGTCGAGCTGCTGCTCGCCATCGCTATTCTGGGTATCCTGGCTGCGCTGGGCCCGCCATCCTTTACCCAACTCATGGCCGGCACCCGGCTGAATGCCGTCGAGTCCGACCTGCTCAGTCTGCTGGCCTCGGCACGTTCGTCTGCGCTGATGCGCAATCAGCGCGTCACCCTGTGCCGATCGACCGATGGCCTCCAGTGCGCCGGTACGGCGCGTCAGGGAGAGCAGCGCTGGAAAGGTGCATTGCTCTTCGTTGATCTGGATCAGAACAGTGTTGTAGGCAATGACGAAACAGTGTTTTACGTTGCGAACTTTCACACAGCTGCGACCATACTCTGGAATCGGGGCGATTCACTCGTATACCAGCCGGACGGAACTGCACTGGGTGGTTCCAATGGCACCTTTCGCGTTCAAGTGCCCAACAGTGATCAGGAGCAACACGTGGTTGTGTCCCTGATCGGCCGTGTGCGCTCGGCACGTGTTGCCCCGACACCATGATGTATCGACGGTTCCACAAGGGGTGGGGCCGGCAATCAAGACGTAATGAGGGAGCGTCGATTCATGTCCGACTTTCTGATTGTGGGTGCCGGCGTCATCGGCTTGATGACGGCACGTTTGCTGGCCCAGGCAGGGGCCAAGGTAAAACTGATCGAGCGCGGCCAGAGCGCCCGTGAAGCATCCTGGGCCGGTGGCGGCATTGTCTCGCCGCTGTATCCCTGGCGCTATCAGGATGAAATCACTGCGCTGGCACTCTGGTCGCAGAGCAGTTACGTGCACCTGTCCCAGGAGCTGCTGGCGGAAACCGGCATTGATCCCGAGCTGCGCCAGAAAGGGATGCTGATGCTGGACGTGGACCCGCGAGAAGAGCAGGTTGCGCTGGAGTGGGCGCAGCGGATCCACCGTCCCATGACCCGTGTGGATGCCGACTTTATTTACCAGACCGAACCCCATGTGGGCCCCGGTTTCGAATCGGCGGTCTGGATGCCGGAAGTGGCCAGCATCCGCAATCCGCGCCTGGGTCAGGCGCTGCGCAAGAGCGTACAGCAACACCCCAACGTGACCCTGTGTGAAGACAGCGAAGTGATCGGCTTCAGCACCTTCGGTGAGCGCATCAACGGCGTCAAGACCGCGCGAGGTGAGCACAAGGCCGGTGAAGTGATTTTGTCCGGCGGTGCCTGGAGCGGCCAGTTGCTGGCCCAGCTGGGGCTGGAGTTGCCGGTCGAGCCGGTGCGTGGCCAGATGATGGTGTTCAAGGCGGTGCCGGGTGTGGTGGATCGGGTGGTGATGCTGTCAGGGCGCTATGTCATACCGCGTAACGACGGTCGGGTGCTGGTGGGCAGTACGCTGGAACATGCCGGTTTCGACAAGTCCATCACCGAGGACGCCAGTCGCAGCCTGTTCGATACCGCGACCCGCATCGTGCCTGAGCTGGCTGACTACGAGGTGGAGCATCACTGGGCCGGGCTGCGTCCGGGATCACCGGATGGTGTGCCCTTCATCGGTGCCGTGCCGGGCTGGCAGGGGCTGCACCTGAACACAGGGCATTACCGCAACGGTCTGGTTCTGGCGCCGGCATCGACCCGTTTACTGGCCGATCTGCTGCTGGAGCGTTCACCCGTGGTCAATCCTGATGCATACTCTCCGGCTGGACGTTTAACAGCACGCTGAGAAGTAGCGGGAGATCGATGAGCACACCTGTACGGGTCCTGATGGCCCAGCTGAA
>CAYMHL010000272.1:0-2900 GCA_964390205.1 uncultured Marinobacterium sp. | reverse complement strand
CGGGTGTATTACACCGATATTGGCGGGTGACGAGTACTGCTGCTGATTGGTGGCAGCAAAAAACGCCAACAGCAGGATATCACTCAGGCCAAAGCGTTTCTAGCAGATTATCGGGAGAGAACAGAATCATGAAAAGCCATGAGGATGCTGTAATCGAAATGCTACGTTCCGATCCCAACATAGCAGTTGAGTATCTTCGCGCGGCATTTGACGAACTGCGGCGAATCTGCTTTTTTGATCGCCCTGCGCCATATGGTTGAAGCACAAGGCGGCATGACGGTCATTGCTGAACGAGCCGAAGTCTCTCGGGAAAGCCTGTACCCTGCCTAGTCACCCAAGGGTAACCCCACCCTGCGTACCATGACCGCCGTGATGCGAGCGACCGGCATCCACTTCCACGACCTGACACAGGCTACGCCACAATGAGCATCAGCATCATCAGCACGCAGAATTTCGTGTTGGGAGTGCCAACTTTTGATGCTAAGTGTGTAAACAGCCCACCTGAGCTTTGGCAACTCTGTTGACCATAAGCACTGAGCAATCATTAATAGAATTTCAGACAGAATATGCCCAGCAAAATCACTACAGACCCCAACAAGCGGCGCTTCCATGCAAAACGCTCATGAAACACGAAGACGGAAATGAGTGCCGCCAGCACTATTCCGCTGTTGGAATACGCCACCACAACGGCTGATGGCAGCTCACGCATGGCATACACTACCAGTGCATAGGCCAAACCAACACACACACCACCGACCAGCATCGGCGCCAGTTTGATCCGCTGGGCAGGCCACCAGCGCCCCTGTTCACGCTTCAGCATCAGCGTGAGCAGACACCATGACAGCGCATACCCCACGGATACAAAGCCGATCACCGCCGCCATATCCGGTAGCTGTGCCACGGCTGCCTTATCACTCATGGAGTAGATGCTGGTCGCTAGCATGGCCAGAAACGCCCAAGGCAAGGCGCCTTTGTCACTGCTGCCGTTCGCACTGAGCGACATGATCAACAGCCCCAGTACACTGATACCGATTCCCAGCCATCCGTTTAACGAAAGCTGTTCACCTAAAAGCACCCAACTCCAGATGGCGATCAACAATGGAGAGCTTCGCACCAAAGGATAGACCAGCGCAGCTGAAGCCTTGCGGTATGCCAGTTGCAACCCGGCAAAATAGATCGCATTGGCACCGGCGGAGATTACCAGCAGTGCCACCAATGTTGGATTCCACTCAACGCGCGTGAACAGAGACCACAACCCCCAGGGCGCCAGCAGCACCAGATGGGTCAGCAGCACCCACCAGAGCGGAAAGGCACCAGCCGGTTGATGCCGCGCAATCAGATTCCAGGTGACATGCATGGCCACTGACAGCAGGATGGCAAGCTCCGCATTAAGCCCCATGAGCAGGCCTCAGCACCAGACCGTCATAGGCTGCCTGCACGTCCTCCGGCAGGTTATCGTTCTGCTTCAGCCACAGATCCAGTCGATGACCGATATGAGTCAGCCAGAGTCGTTTGGCGCCAGACGCACGCCAAAGGGAGAGCGCTTCATTCAGGTCGTTGTGATTTCGTGAGGGCGTTTCACGTGGTGGATCGCTGCAGTCCATCACCAACTCATCAACCGGGTTGGCCTGCAAAAAGGCCAGCGTGGCATCTGGCAGCCCCCGTGTATCGGTCAGGTAGGCCAGCCGCCAGTTGCCGACCCTGAAGATAAACCCCTGTGTCACACGGGAGTGAATCAGGGGCACCGGGGTTACAGTAAAACTGCCAAAATCCAGCTCGGTGAAGGGTTCACAGGGAGGCTGAAACTCCAGCACACCTGGGTGTTTGTAAAGATCATCCGCCCCCTGAAGGTCATCCGGTCGATACACCGGCAGGCGTTCAGGCCGCTCCGACCAGCGCAGGGGGAACAGCCCCTGCACATGATCCATGTGAAAATGGGTCAGCAGTATGCGATGCACCTGCTCAAACCGGAACACTTCCCCAAGCTCAGGCAAGGCAGCATCCACCAGTGTTATTCCACCGTCAGACACAACCGCCGCCGAAGCACCGCGACGCCTGAGCGAGCCATTCTGTCGTGCCGCTTCACAGGCGAGACAGTCACAGCCCCAGAGCGGTACCCCACCGGCATTACCGGTGCCCAAAAAACGAAATTCAAACACCGACTCTCTCCCTGACCTGCTGCTTAAGCAATTCGGCAAAGCGTGCAATCGACTGATCCAGGGCACCGCTGTTATCCAACATGATGGACTGATCTTCCAGCGCGTTCATAAAGCGCTGATTGCGCTCCAACCGCTGCTCGATTTGCTGCAGCGGCTCCCTGCCCCGTGCCTGCAGACGCTGTTTTAATTGGCTCGCCTCAACGCAGACGAGTATGGGGACCAGCTGCTTGCCAAAGCGATTGCGCGCTTCTTGGAGGTGCTCGCGCGAACCATTCACCAGCACCGAATGCCCGCTTGAAAGCCAGCCATCGACCTCGAGGCCGATGCCGTAGCGACAGTCGTTGGCACCCCAGTGCATGGCAAACAGCCCCGCGCGCAGGCGCTGATCAAACTCTTCATCCGACAGTTCGATATGGTTTTCACCGCCTGAGCGCCAGCAGCGCGTGATGTAGCGGTGGGCGAACAGCACCGGCCCCTGGCCATCAAAGTGCTCACGCACACCGGTCATCAGCGCATCCTTGCCGCTGCCGGAGGGGCCCATCAAATAAAACAGCTTGCTCATGTAGGCCTCAGAATACCCGCTTGCCATCTTTGAGAACGTGGTGGATATGGGCGTGGTCATCCAGCCGGTCACACCAGACCAGATCAGCCCGCTTGCCAATGGCGATTTCACCACGATCATCCAGGCCCGCAGCCTGAGCAGGGTTTTGGCTCACCAGCCGCATCACGGCCGGCAGGTCA
>CAYMHL010000271.1:0-2913 GCA_964390205.1 uncultured Marinobacterium sp. | reverse complement strand
AACATCATGAACCAACCTGCTGAGCGTACTTTATCACAAAATATTCATGAGGACAAGAAGGAGGACCGGCGTACCGATCCCCCATCCGTCAAGCCATTAATCAGGCAGAACAAGATCCGTCTCCTCATTTTCCAGTAATGACGAGAATTCCTGGTAAGCAGGCAAATCGCGAAAGTACCGAACCCGAAAATCAGATTCCGGTTCAGGATAGCGTGGCTGTAGTCCTTGCTTCACAGTCGAGGCATTAACCTGGCGGCGAAGATTGACGACATACTGCTCTAAGGCTAAGGTGTACGACCAGATCAGACGCATCAGTTCCTGTCGCTGCTGGTCTTCTTGAACAATCTCGAAATCATCGGAATAAAAGTACTCAGACATGACTGTTCCCTCCCTGCAGGTTTTTGAGAATCGATTGCTGGTTGCTCAGCCGCCAGCTGTCCCCGTCAAGGTTGAAGATTTCGCATTTGTGCAGCAGACGATCCATAACGGCAGCAGTGACAACATTGTCACCCAGGGTCTGTGCCCAGTCTGCAAAGCCTTTATTGGAGATGACGATCAGTGAGGTCTGCTGGTAGAAATCAGAGATCAGCTGAAACAGGCGATTGCCTTCCTGGCGGTCCAGAACCGCGGCCGGCTCAAAACCACTGCCTGGTGGATGGATAGCGCGGGCCGGAATACCCGCTGGCCGGCGATCCTGGAGGCGGACAACGGATTCTGGTTCACCCATGTTTTCCTGAATCAGGACCGTGAAAACGCTTTCTGCACCTTGCTCGCCCAGATGGAACGGTTCCTGCCCGGGCTCTCCCGGGCCGCCGCGGCAACTGCCTTGAACCGGGCCCGATTCGCATACCATAACCACGGCCGAACTGCCGGTCCCGCCGCCGCCGCCCTGGAGCAGGCCGAGAAGGCCTACCGCCAGCAGCTCTTCGGCCCCAGCCGCGAGGCCGCAGAAAACTGTCTGAATCTGCTCCGGGACGCGGATATCCCCAGAACTCCCCCCCGCCAGAACGAAGTCCGGGCGGTGTGGTCCCGGCGCACCAGCGGCCTGCCCGGGCAGACCTGGGCTCAGACGGCCCGGACGCTGGCCGCCAACGGCTGTAATGCCCTTTTTCCCAATATGCTCAATGCCTGGCCGGAAGAGCAGGTGCTCCAGAAGAGCTTGCCCGAATGCCTGGCCGCGGCTCAGAGATACGGTTTATCTTTGCATCTCTGGTTCAGTTGTCTGGGGGTGAGTGATTTGCCGGCAGCCAAACGTCAGTGGTTCGCCCAGCAGAACTTGCTGCAGATCAATCTCGATGGCAGTCAGCTCCCCTGGCTTTGTCCGACTCGGCAGTACAACCGCCAGCTGATTGTGGCCATCGCCGAAAAAGTCGCTCAACAATATCCTCTGGCGGGATTGCATCTCGATTTAATCCGCTATCCCGGCAGCCAGGCCTGCTTTTGCCCAGAATGCCGACAGGAATTCGAAAAATTTCTCGGTCGGCGGTTGCAGAATTTCCCTGATTCGGTTTTGCCGGGGAATTCCGATGGTCGTTTATGGCAGGAATTTCGTTGTCGGCAGATTGGCAGTTTGGTGCAGGAGATTTGTCTGGTGGCTCGCAATGCTCGTCCCGGAATTGCTCTCTCGGCGGCCGTTTATCCCGACTGGCAGAGCGCCCGGGCCAGCGTGGGGCAAGATTGGGTGAATTGGCAGAAAAAACCGCTGCTTGATTTTGTCTGTCCGATGAATTATCGCGCCACCGCCAGCCTCTTTGCTGGTGATTTGGCCCGCCAAAAGCAGCAGCTCGGCCATTTGAATGCGGTGCTGCCCGGCATTGGCGTCAGCAGTGAGCGTCTTAGCCGTGATGAGCTGGCCCGGCAGATCCAATCGTGTCGCAATGCCGGTGCCAGAGGGTTTATCCTTTTCGAGTATACGCCCCGAGAAGCCTACGACCTCCTGCCCGGCTTGCTGACGAAAGTAAAACCCTAGTCATCGCGATTATGAGCTTTCGCGAAAATAACAACGGGATTTCCCTTTGCGCGCTCCCCAGCTTTGGCTGCGTCCGGCTTTGGCATCCCTTGATTCTCAATGTGCGCTATCGCTCGCTTGCTTGCGTCCAATCAGTGACTGGCTTATTTTTATTCTGGCAGTATGTTATATAGTTTTACCACTAGGGTAAAGTAGGCAAATCCGATTAGATAATTGACAAGGATCTATGATGCAAGAATTCTCAACCACAGATTTTATGGCCCGGCTGGTCGCGCTGTGCAAACGACGGGGAATTATTTTTCAGAGCTCGGATATCTATGGTGGTATTAACGGTTTCTGGGATTATGGCCCCAATGGAGTGACCTTGCGCCGGGCGCTGGAACAAGCGTGGTGGAAAGATATGGTCGAAGACCGCGATAATATCGAAGGATTGGATTCGACGATTATCTGCCATCCTGAAATCTGGCGGGCATCGGGCCATCTCGAACAGTTCTCCGACACTATGACCGATTGCCTGGAATGCAAGAAGCGCTACCGAGTGGATCAACTGGAGCAACCGGGAATCTGCCCGGCTTGCGGCTCAGACAGATTGACCGAGCCGAGAGAATTTAATCTGATGATGAAGACCTTTGTGGGGCCGGTCTTCGATGAAGAACACGCCGCCTATCTCCGAGCCGAGACTTGCCAGCCAATCTTCGCCGATTTTAATACCGTGCGTATCGCAACCAGGCAAAAACTGCCCTTCGGAATTGCGCAGACGGGAAAAGCCTTCCGCAACGAAATCAATCCCCGGTTCTTCACTTTCCGGAGCCGCGAATTTATGCAGATGGAGATGGAGTTCTTCTGCCGCGATGACGAATCGATGGAGTGGTTCGAGTACTGGCGGCAGGAGCGCTGGAATTTCTATACCCAGATTGTCGGCATCCCCGAAAGCAAATTGCGCC
>CAYMHL010000270.1:0-2914 GCA_964390205.1 uncultured Marinobacterium sp. | reverse complement strand
ATTGTCCAAGTGAGCGCAATTTGAAGTTTTAAGTGAGGGTTTGCAGAAAGTATAAAGATTGAGCCAGATATTCAGATATGCCCTTCCTGGAGACATGGGTTTCTTCCCGGGGCTACCATCGATCTGCCGGGCTCTGATTTGGCTTAACCCACTACCTTCCGACATACTGATGTTTGAATATAATGTCTTGACAGATGATTGCAAGAAAACAACTCTGAAAAACAATGAATAAGACTGGATTCCAACCTAGCATGGTGAAGGAGACTATGATGAGGAAGATCGTGGTGATAATCGCACTGCTTTCCGCTTTGGGAATTGCCTGTGCGCAGCCGGTATGGCAAGACGAAGCTATAATACGCGAAGGCCAAAGCCTGGGTTACGAAGGTACTGCCCTGCGTGAAAACTCCGGCAGCGTGATAAACATCTGGGTTGTGCAGCTAGGCGGTGAAAACTGCCTGATGGCAGCCAAATATACCGCTACTGGTGAAACGGTTTGGCAGGAACCCCTGCTGGTGAAAGGCGGCACTGACCTGAAGATAATTATCCGCGCGGCAAGCACTTCCGATGGTGGGACAGTGATATGCTGGATTGAGAAAAACAACGCTTTTGGCTATCAACTCCGCGCGCAAAAGCTCAGCCCAGCGGGAAACATAGTTTGGGACCCGTATGGAGTGTCCGTTTGCCAGTGCTTTGGAAATCTGCCGGAATATCTGCTGGCACCCGATCAGGATGGAGGTGCCTATCTTTTTGTGAATGATTTGCCTCACGCGTCCTCGCCATCCCATGCTTATGCCTGCAGATTAAACAGCTCCGGGGTGGATATCTGGGAATCACAGTATACTGACGTGTACATGGATGGTTATATGGACATGGAATCCATTGCCGCATCGCCCTCCGGAGATGGCTTTGTGGTGGCATACCGCCAGGTGATGTCCGGTTATTATGGCCGCGTGTACCGGCATTTCACTTCCAATGGGTGGAGCGACTGGAATATCAGCGAATCCGGCACTTCAGCTGACGACGGTGCCATCCAACTTCTAGCACGGGGCTCCCAAAAAGTGAGCGTCCTGCGCAAAAGCCTGCCCAATAGCACCGGGGTGATCATCCGCACCATCGATGTGCCATCCGGTACCTGGATCACCTCCGAAGCTTCCACGCTGTTGTTCAATCCCACCCCCATAGCTGCCAACCTGGGCTTTGCCACCACCATGATGCCGGATACCGATACCGTTTCCCTGATCGGCTGGTATGTGCTGGATGGAATCAATCACATCGATCAGCTTATCCTGAACGCCCAGATGCAAGTGCTGGAAACCCGCCCGCTCTATTCCACCACTGGCAGGATCAGCAGCCTGAGCGCCTGCGACGATGACAACAACCACACTTTTTGCTTGTGGCAGGAAATCCCCCCCGATGGATATGAGGGCTTCCTGAAAGCACAGGCGGTGCAACATTCCGATGCAGCGCTCTTGTATCCTGCCTCCGGGCTCACCATTAGCCCAGCCTTACAGAATAATGCCCAATATGGCATCGGAGCCGAGAATGGGTACTTGCAGGCCTTCTATTGCGAACCCGGTGAGGAAGCAGCCACTCTTAAACACCGTGCCTTTAACCAATCCGGAACCCCGCTGCTGCCACCCGCTCAGGAGACGATAAGTTCCACATTGAACGGCTATGCCTGGTCTTGGAAGTGCCTGGATATCGCCGGCCATGCCGTGAACATCTATGGGGACACCCGCAAACAGGGTGAAAGCCGCCTCTATTACCAGCAGAATGATGCCTCCGGCGCTGCCATGTTCCCCTCCGAAGGAGTACTGATCGCCTCCGGCAACGTGACGAACGCCTATTTCTTCGATGCCATCGCCTGTCCGAACGATCGCTTTGCCGTGCTGTTCCGTGATAACGGGCTCTATCTGCAGGTCTGGGACCTGGATGGCAGATCCCAGTATGCCGGAACGGGCTTGCTGATCAGTTCCAGCCAGGTATCCCGTGCCCGCATGGCTCTGTATGAAGGCGATATCTATGTATGCTGGTCGGAAGCAGGCAGCAGCACCGGCAACAAGATCAGCGGTCAAAGAATTTCCGGGGGACAGCCTGTATGGGGCACTGCCGGGATCACAATGGCGGATAACGTGGAGTACTTCAGAGGGGTCGGAGCGCCGGAAGGACGCTATTTCCTGTGGTCGAATCGCTATCACGCCACTTCCATCAGCGAAGTGGTGGCAAAACGGGTGGACGCGAATGGAAACACTCTGCCGGGATGGTCTTCCGAGGGCAATATCGTGTTTCAGGTAAATACTGCCGAAATGCTCAATCCGGAATATACCGCATTAGCAGGAGACGATCTGCTGATGTTTGTGGGATACGCGTCCCACTTAAGCGTTTTTGCCCAGCGGGTCAATTCCGGCGGTGAACTTCCCTGGGGGATCGATGGAGTGCTGATCCACGAACCACCCCACATGGTGTTTGGCGCTTATGTGGACGCCTTGGGCATCGTTATAGGTCTGCAATACAATTCAGGTTCCACATGCGGAATGTATTTGCAAGGCGTGAAGCCGGATGGCAGCCTGATGTATCCCTCCCCGGGACTGATCATGGATGGAGGGAACCTCTACGATGCGGCGAACATCGCGTTTGGCAGATATCCAAACGGTGTTCTGCTGGCGGTTTGGAGTGCCAGCTATGATCCCGATACGGAATATGCCGACCTCTGGTATCGCCACTACAACGCCGAGGGCCAACCGTTGGAAACTGCTCCCCAATTGCTGTGCGGCGCACCACTTGACCAAATGTTGCCCCATGTGGCAGAACCTTCCGGGCAAACCTTGTATGTTACCTGGGCGGATGCCCGTGCCGGAATGACCGCTACCAGCACCCCCGCTTACGGTGTGCACCTGCAAAAGCTTGCCAACAG
>CAYMHL010000269.1:0-2916 GCA_964390205.1 uncultured Marinobacterium sp. | reverse complement strand
TGAAATTGCCAGCTATTTCTTGAAGTTCATCCAGAACCGCTGACTGATCTTCGTCAAGCAAGCTGCCAAGGGCAGGAACAGAGCCTGTCGGTGTTACGCCGGCCAGATTATCCGTGATGTCTGTCAAAACGAGTGGATCTGCATTCAATGAGGCCAGTAAATCATCGAGATTCCCGAGGAGACTGGTGCGTAAAGCTACCTCAGCTTTGTTTTTATGATCTGTATATGACGTTGTGATCAAACCTTCTAGTTCGGGTGAGGCAAGGTCAGAGAAATCTCCATACTTGCTGTAGTCGATTGTCGGGTTATCGAACAGGCTGTTGATTTCTGTAATCAAATCGGGCGTCAACTCGGGATTGGCGTGACCATAAAGAATGAAGTTCTCTTTCTTCAGGATCTCCCTGGCAGAGTTTTGCTGTACCTGCTGAGAAGCCAACATCGTTTCATAATATTGTGCCAGAGCTTTGGCATCAGTTTCATTGCCACCTTCTTGCAGTTTGCCGATAGCAGTTTGCAGATCGACGATGATCTTCTGAAAGCTGGCCTGGGCTGTAGCTTCTTCAGTGTGATTGGAAAAGTAGTTGCTGTTGTAATACCCGTCCTCTGTGTAATTCTCGGGGTCGAATGCCGGATAGGCGCTCAGGATGATTCCATCGATATCCCGTTGCAGATCGTTGGCGGCTGTCATAGCATCCAGATAGGCGTTGTGCTCGGCCGTATAGCCAATGCTATTTTTATGGTCTTCAAACTCCTGCTCTTTTTGACGGACGGCAGCTTCCAGGGCATCAATTTTGGACTGATGCTCGGCAATCCGGGCATAGGCAGCTTCGGTGTTGGCGGCGCTGCTGTCCAGGCCGGACACGTCGGTCAGATCGCTTTCGGTGATGACGGGCGGTGTGGCCAGTGAAGAGCGGGACTGGGTCACGTAGGTGTCCCGGATCATGTAGAAGCGGTCATCGGTTTGTTCATTCAGCGGGCTTTCACGGAAACCGCTACCTACCGAAATAGTGAAGTAGGGCTTCTGGCCCCGGTCACGGATCAGGGCAACGTCTGGGCTGTTGAAGAAACGGCGGTTGTTGGTGGCATCTGCACCGCCCAGCTGGGCAAACAGGTGTCCGTTGATGCTGTTGACATTGCCGCTGGTGATATCAAAGCGGAAAATCTGTCCACGCAAGTCGGTGGCATAGATTATATCGATCAGGCCATCGCCGTTGATATCGATGATGGTCGGACTGGCCGGCATGCTGTTGGTCATGCTGGCCAGTTGCATGCTGTTGGCAAGGCTGGATTGTGTGCGACCGTTATTGCCCGAGGCACGCCACAACAGCTCTCCGCTGTCTGCATCTACAATGTAGATGGCGTTGCCGACCTCGTCATTGCGGGGCACGTTGTTGCCGACGACGTCGTGCTTGGCATCATAGCCACCGGCAAATACCAGAACGTCCTTGGTGGTGCCACCCACTTTCAGCTTGCCGATCTTGGCTGCGGAAAAGGTCAGGCCAAGGCGTTCAAAGCCACTGGTGGTTTCACTGTTGGCACCGCCCGGACGATAGATGTCATCGCTGTTCTGGTTGATCAGGTCGCGATAGTTGTCCTTGTATGCGCCCTTGAGTACCCATTTCAACTGGGGAGTGCTCAGGTCTTTCACATCCAGTGCATAGTAGTTGCTGCCACCACGGCGCATGCCTGCGTACAGGTTTACCTTGCTGGCGACACGGGTGTCGTCCGACAGGCGTGAGCCGTATTCGGTGAGGGCGGTGAAGTAGCCATCCATGCCGTAGGCTTTGTTGTTGTAGCCTACGTTGTTTTGCCGGTACTTGTTGGGTACCGACAACAGCTCCTTGGGCAGGAAGGCAAATTTTTCGTCACCGGTATTTGCATCAATGGCGTGAATGAAACCTTCATTAGTGCCGACAAAAATGACAACTTCCTCTTTAGAGTTTTCTCCTTCAGCACGCTCAATGTTCTCATCGGTCTTATAAGCAATCAGGCGAGGTTCATTGTGCAATATATCGCCAATAGCATAGCGTGCAGCACTGTCACTATCTTCCTGATAGCCACGAATCCAGCGGAGCACTTTGGTACGATCGCCTGAGCTATTAACACCCAGCATGGTGTTGCTGATATTGCTGGTATTGGTGGTGGTCGTGTTGAGGGTGCCGTTACTGGAAAACACTTTCAAGGTTTCGGCGGCACCCGGGTTGCCGGCTTTCTTGTCGGTGCCATACCAAGTGTAGATTTTACGGGTGCCGGGTTGCAGGCGAGCGGCAAAGCCGCCCTTGCTGACATCCTCACCATCCACAACGGTGTTCCAGAAACTGGACGAGGTTTCCTTGAAGAAACCGGTGGTTTGATCAATGGCGTGGGTACCGTTGCGATCCACAATCAGCGGAGTAACGGGCTTACCGTCAGCATCGGTACTTTTCAGCTTGTATTTCTTTACGTTGCCCGGCCAGTTGCTACCCTCGGAAGGGCGGAACAGGGCGTAATACAGCTCGTCGCGGAAGCCGAAGTTGTTATAGGCAGTAACCGCAACACTGGGCGCGACAAAGGTGGTGTTGTCGGCGGTAATATCGACAATGATGGACTGGAGCGCATCGACAAGGCCGCTGACGTTGTTGGAGGTGTAGTATTTTCCACCGCCTGCATCGGCAGCATTTTTAAGTAGCGCCAAGTCAAGAGCAAAGCCGATGAAGTGGGAGGTGATGTTTTGTTTGCGTCCTGTTGGATCGTCAAAACCTTTCGGCAGGCCATTTTCTGCTGCTATGTCCTGGTTGTACATATACTCGGCGAGATGCGGCAGGCACTCTCCGTTTCCGGAGTTGCAAGTGCTCTTTTTCCAGACAGGATTGGTCTGATTTCCTTGCGGAGAGGTCTTTTCCAGTAAATTACGAATGGAGGTATTTGAGCTGTTAT
>CAYMHL010000268.1:0-2963 GCA_964390205.1 uncultured Marinobacterium sp. | reverse complement strand
CTTACAACTGCGTATGCAGTCCGCACTCGCGCGTTTCGAGCGCTTTGGTGGGGTCGAAGTAGTCGTGTTCGTTGGGCAGGTTGTGCTCGGCCAGGTAGGCGTCCATGTCGGCTTCGGTCCAGTTGAACAGCGGCGCCACCTTGATGATGCCGTCCTTGCTGGCCGTCACGATGTCCAGTGACTGGCGGAATTCGGTCTGGTCCTTGCGGATGGCGTTCAGCCACAGGTCGGGCTTGAGTTCGGCCAGTGCGCGCTGGAAGGGTTCCAGTTTCACCTGACGGGTGAACTCATCATGCTGTGGATCGTCCACATCGGGGATGCCGCCCATCAGCACGTTGCGACGGGCTGCGCTCATCTGCGGAATGAAGGTGTGGATATTCAGGTTCAGATCCTTGATCAGCTTTTCCGCGAAGCGGTAGGTGGCCGAGGTGTTGTAACCGGAATCGACCCACAGCACCTCAATGTCCGGCTTGACCTGCACGGCCATGTGCAGAATCACCGACTCATACGGGCGGAAGTTGGTGGTGACCAGCGGCTTGTCGCTGTGGGCGATGGCCCAGGCGATGATCTCTTGCGGTGTTTTGCCGGCCAGTTCGGCATTGGCAGCAGCCAGATCAATGCTCATCTCTACTCTCCTGTTTCGGGTTCAGCTCTGGCGAAAGCCTGGGCGCGCCAGTGTCGCTCCACCCTGGTAATGTACGCTGACTTCGTCAAAAGCGCTCAGTACTTCGGGGCTGTAGCGCTCATCCGGTATCTGCAGAGCGTTGAAGCCGCTGCGCTCCATATGAGCCAGCCGGTCGCGGGTTACATCGCCGATGGCGCGGATCTCACCGGCAAAGCCTGCCCGGCGCAGCAGGCGGGCGATACTGAAGCCTCGACCATCGGTAAAGGCCGGGAATTCAACGGCATACAGGCTGACCCGATCCTTCAGGGCCAGAATCTGTTCCAGGTCGTCATCACCGTTCACCTTCACACCCGTTTCACGGGTGGCCAGAGCATCCGCCTGCTCCAGCCAGCGGGCCAGCGGCAGTACCACCGGGCCGGTTTCCGGCAGGGGCTGGTCATCCGTGGGCCACTGCCAGCGGTCTTCGATGACGGGAGTGCGGTCAATGATCAGCGCCATATACGGCCTCCTTGAAGGGGGTTACACCCACACGGCGTACCAGTTCGAGGAAACTTTCCTCTTCGGATTCACGCAGCTCGATGTAGGTCAGCAAAAGCTTTTCGATGGTGTCGGCCACCTGGTCAGCGGGAATCGCCTTGCCCAGGGCCTTGCCCAGCGCCGCATCCGCTTCGGAGGAGCCGCCCAGGGTAAACTGATACCAGTCTTCGCCCTTTTTATCGACACCCAGGATGCCGATATGCCCCACGTGGTGGTGGGCACAGGCGTTGATGCAGCCGGACATGTTCAGCCGGATCTCTCCCACGTCATGCAGGTAGTCCACCTGTTCGAACTTTTCGTTGATCTGTTCGGCGATGTTCAGGGTGTGAGCGTTGGCCAGACCGCAGAAGTCGAAGCCGGGGCAGACGATCATGTCTGTCAGCGTGCCGATATTGGGTCGCGCCAGGTTGTTGGCGTTGAGGATCTTCCAGACCTGCAGCAGATCGCCCTGCTTCACGTCCGCCAGCACCAGGTTCTGATGATGGGTGGCACGGACCTCGCCGAAGGAGAAGCGTTCTGCCAGATCGGCGACCGCCTCCATCTGCACATCGGTGATATCACCCGGTGCTTTCAGATAGGGTTTGAGCGAGACCACAACGACCCGGTAGCCCGGCACCTTGTGCTCAACAGTGTTGCGCTCGTACCAGACCCGGAACTCATCGTTCTCGGCCAGCTGGGCGGCAAGATTGTTGTCGGCGGCTCCCGCGTCATAGGCCGGCGGAGCAAAGAGAGCCTTGACCTTCTGGATCTCTTCCTGTGACAGGCGCAGGTCGGAATCGCGGATCTGTTCCCACTCCGCTTCCACCTGCTCGCGGAAGGTATCGATTCCCATGGCGTTCACCAGGATCTTGATGCGCGCCTTGTACTTGTTGTCACGACGACCGTTCAGGTTGTAGACCCGCAGAATCGCTTCCAGGTAGGAGAGCAGGTCTTCCTGTGCCAGGAAGGGGCGGATCTGTTTGCCGACCACGGGAGTACGGCCCAGACCGCCACCCACCAGCACCTCAAAGCCGGTTTCTCCCTTCTCGTTCTGCACCAGATGCAGACCGATATCGTGCACCTGCGAGGCGGCGCGGTCTTCCGGGGTTCCGGTAACGGCGATCTTGAACTTGCGCGGCAGATAGGCAAATTCCGGGTGCAGCGTGGACCACTGGCGAATGATCTCGCACCAGGGGCGCGAGTCTTCCAGCTCGCTGGCGATCACACCCGCGTAAGGGTCAGTGGTGGTGTTGCGAATACAGTTGCCCGAAGTCTGGATGGCGTGCATCTGCACTTCGGCCAGCTCGGCCAGAATATCCGGTACCGACTCCAGTGTGGGCCAGTTGTACTGAATATTGGTACGGGTGGTGAAGTGACCGTAGCCCTTGTCATAGGTGCGGGCGATGTGCGCCAGCTTGCGCATCTGGGTCGAGGACATCAGACCATAGGGAACCGCCACGCGCAGCATCGGTGCCTGACGCTGTATATAAAGGCCGTTCATCAGGCGTAATGCGCGGAACTCTTCGTCCGGCAGCTCGCCTGCAAGGTAGCGGCGGGTCTGGTCGCGGTACTGCGCCACCCGTTCGTCTACCAGCTTCTGATCCACTTCGGTGTACTGGTACATGTCAGTTCAACCTTTCTACTGAGCGTCATTGAAACAGGTCGCCATGTTACCCAGTCGTCTTTATAACGTAAAATACTAATTGATAATTTTGTTATAACCATTATTCGATATCGCTCATATCACCAGAAGGAATATAAAAATGCCTATATATTCTTTTTTATTTTATTGGCGGTTCGACATAATGCCATCCAGTTATTA
>CAYMHL010000267.1:0-2972 GCA_964390205.1 uncultured Marinobacterium sp. | reverse complement strand
GGTAGCCAGACGCGCATCTGAGAAACCCTTGCGTTTGAGGCGGTAAATCTGATCCTTGTCCAGATCGCTCAGTGCGGTTTCGGAGACGCGCTGCTCATCCTTGATGATGTCTTCGATCTGCACCAGGAACCAGGGATCCACACCGCTCAGTTCATAGATCTCATCGACGCTCATGCCCAGACGGAAGGCATCACCGATGTACCAGATACGCTCGGCACCCGGCTGGGTGAGCTCGCGCACGATATCATCACGCGCATCTTCGGCGTTCAAATCCACGATCGGATCAAAGCCGGTGGCACCCACTTCCAGACCACGCAGTGCCTTCTGCAGGGATTCCTGCTGTGAACGGCCGATCGCCATGACCTCGCCCACGGACTTCATCTGCGTGGTCAGGCGGCTGTTCGCCTGCGGGAACTTCTCAAAGGTGAAGCGCGGAATCTTGGTAACAACGTAGTCGATTGACGGCTCGAAAGACGCCGGGGTACGACCGCCGGTGATGTCGTTCTGCAGTTCGTCCAGGGTATAGCCCACTGCCAGCTTGGCTGCGATCTTGGCAATCGGGAAACCGGTTGCCTTGGAGGCCAGTGCAGAGGAGCGGGATACACGCGGGTTCATCTCGATGACCACGACACGACCGGTCTTCGGATCCACACCGAACTGAACGTTGGAACCGCCGGTTTCCACACCGATCTCACGCAGTACCGCGATCGATGCGTTACGCATGATCTGGTACTCCTTGTCGGTCAGGGTTTGAGCCGGCGCCACAGTGATGGAGTCACCGGTGTGAACACCCATGGCATCGAAGTTTTCGATCGAGCAGACGATGATGCAGTTGTCGTTCTTGTCACGAACAACTTCCATCTCGTACTCTTTCCAGCCGATCAGGGACTCATCGATCAACAGTTCGCTGGTCGGCGACAGGTCCAGACCACGCTCGCAGATTTCGATGAACTCTTCACGGTTGTAGGCGATACCGCCACCGGTACCGCCCATGGTGAAGGACGGACGGATGATCGCCGGGAAGCCGATGGAGTCCAGCACCTGCAGGGCTTCTTCCATGCTGTGGGCGATCGCTGCACGCGGGCACTCAAGACCGATGTTTTTCATCGCCTTGTCGAAGCGCTCGCGGTCTTCCGCCTTGTCGATGGCATCCTGACTGGCGCCAATCATTTCCACACCGAACTTGGCCAGTACACCTTCACGGTCCAGGTCCAGAGCACAGTTCAGTGCGGTCTGGCCACCCATGGTCGGCAGCAGTGCATCGGGGCGCTCTTTTTCGATGATCTTGGCAACGGTTTTCCAGTTGATCGGCTCGATGTAGGTCGCATCCGCCATCGCCGGGTCGGTCATGATCGTCGCCGGGTTGGAGTTGACCAGGATGACGCGGTAACCCTCTTCACGCAGCGCCTTGCACGCCTGGGCACCTGAATAGTCGAATTCGCAGGCCTGGCCGATTACGATCGGGCCCGCACCAAGGATGAGAATACTGTTAATGTCCGTACGTTTTGGCATCTGTCTTAACCGGTCGTCTCTGTTACTGTCACTGGCTTGTCAGGGCGCTATCAGGCCTGACGGGCTTTCATCTGCTCGATGAATCGATCGAACAGCGGCGCTACATCATGCGGACCCGGGCTGGCTTCAGGGTGTCCCTGGAAGCTGAACGCGGGCACATCCGTGCGCTCGATACCCTGCAGTGTGCCGTCGAACAGGGATTTGTGGGTTGCACGCAGGTTTGCCGGCAGCGTTGTTTCATCAACGGCAAAACCATGGTTCTGGCTGGTGATCATCACATGTTTGCTGTCCAGATCCTGCACTGGATGGTTGGCACCATGGTGACCGTGACTCATTTTCACGGTCTGAGCACCAGATGCCAGTGCCAACAACTGGTGACCCAGGCAGATACCGAACACGGGGATACCGGTTTCCAGGATCTCGCGGATTGCAGCAATCGCATAATCACAGGGCTCCGGGTCACCCGGACCATTGGAGAGAAAGACACCATCCGGATTCAGGGCCAGGACGTCTGCAGCAGGCGTCTGAGCCGGGACCACGGTCAGGCGACAGCCACGCTCGACCAGCATCCGCAGAATGTTGTGCTTCACACCGAAGTCATAGGCAACCACGTGGAACGGCAGATCCGCATCAGTGCGCTCTTCATGACCCTCGCCCAGCTTCCAGGTGCTGGAACGCCAGTCGTAACGCTCGGTCACGCTGACCTCTTTTGCCAGATCCATGCCCTTGAGGCCCGGGAAAGCGCGCGCAGCTGCCAGGGCCTTTTCTTCGTCCAGGTTGTCGCCGGCCATGATGCAACCGTTCTGCGAACCTTTCTCACGCAGGATACGGGTCAGTCGACGTGTGTCGATATCCGCGATACCAACAATATTGTTGTCTTTCAGGTACTGGTCCAGCGTCTTTTCACAACGGAAATTGCTGGCCAACAGAGGCAGGTCACGAATCACCAGGCCTGCGGCCCAGGTCTGGGTGGATTCTGCATCTTCGGCATTGACGCCGGTGTTGCCGATATGTGGATAAGTCAGGGTCACAATTTGGCGGCAGTAGGAAGGATCGGTCAGAATTTCCTGATATCCGGTCATGGAGGTG
This sequence comes from uncultured Marinobacterium sp., assembly GCA_964390205.1. Taxonomy (GTDB): domain Bacteria; phylum Pseudomonadota; class Gammaproteobacteria; order Pseudomonadales; family Balneatricaceae; genus Marinobacterium. The sequence goes on along the minus strand of CAYMHL010000267.1, from coordinate 371 downwards.
TTAAACACCACCTCACCACTGGACTCACCATCGGCGCCAATTGCTATTCCCCTGAAAATGCTGCCGTCTTCAAGGGCTAGAATGGCTGGTCGCGTCAATTGAACCTCCCCGCGCATGCGCTGCATCATCTGGACAGTTGGATAGGATACGTGCAAAAAAGCGAGGCAAAACTAAACGCTTACCTCGCTTTTTCAAATTTGGCTGTGTTTGACCTGCACTCATAGCAGGTTAAACGAAAGTATTCTAGACGATCATGCCTCTGGAGTCCATTCAGTCTAGCTCTATGCTCGTCACCTCACTGTCACAAAACAGTCATACACTGTCGTGCGAAAACAACACTCCAAGCAGGCCTGTGATGAAGATTTCCACTC
>CAYMHL010000266.1:0-2979 GCA_964390205.1 uncultured Marinobacterium sp. | reverse complement strand
GGCTACACCACCGTCGATCTGCGCGGCAGCTATGCGTTGGGCAACGACTGGTCGCTGAAGGCCAAGGTCGAAAACCTCCTCGACGAGGAGTACCAGACGGCTTACGGCTACAACCAGCCGGACCGCACCTACTGGCTGTCACTGCATTACGCCCCCTGATTTGCACATATACGTTAACGGAGCCTTGTCATGATTAACCTGTCGTCACGCGCCCAGTTGCTCACCGGCCTTGGCCTGATTCTGCTGCTGGCGCTGACGCGGGGACATCACTTTGCCTCAGTTGAACACCTGCCCAGCGCGTCCTGGGCGGTGTTCTTCCTGGCCGGTGTGTTCCTGCGTCCGCTGTGGGCGTTTCCGCTGCTGTTTCTGCAAGCGGTACTGCTGGATGTGAGCTACTACGGCTGGAGCGGTGCCGCTGCGCACTGCATCACCCCGGCCTACGCGCTGCTGGTGCCGGCCTACGCCACGCTCTGGTATGCCGGTCGCACCTATGCACGTCTGCACCGCGACCGCCTGTCCACGCTGGCGCCATTGCTGCTGATCCTGCTGATGGGCGCCTTTGTCAGCAACCTGTTCTCCAGTGGCGGCTACTATTTCTTCTCGGGCAACTTCGAGACCACCAGCCTGGCCGGTCTCTGGGGCCGCATCGAGCAGTATTTCCCGGGTAAACTGTTGCCTCTGCTGGGCTATACCGGCTTTGCTGCCATGCTGTATACCCTGGCTCGCCAGTTCAAGACCTATCAGGAGTTACGCACCCATGAGTGATGATCAGGCCCGCAACGACAGCCGCGACGCGCGCCACAAGGCGCGGATGGAACGCAAAAAGCAAGTGGTCGATCAGGCCATCGCCCGCGCCGACCGCGATCAGGGCGTGCTGCTGGTGCTGACCGGCAACGGCAAGGGCAAGAGCAGCTCCGCCTTCGGTATGCTGGCGCGAGCACTGGGACACGGCATGCAGGTAGGCGTGGTGCAGTTCATCAAGGGCAGCTTCAGCACCGGGGAGGAGGCGTTTTTCCGTCGCTTCCCCGAGGTGCGTTACCACGTCATGGGCGAAGGTTTTACCTGGGAGACCCAGGATCGCGAACGTGACCTCAAGGCCGCTGCCGAGGCTTGGGACAAAGCCCGTGAACTGCTCACCGACCCCGAAGTATCCCTGGTGGTGCTGGATGAGCTCAATATTGCGCTCAAGTACCAGTATGTCGATCTGGACGAGCTGCTGGAGGCACTGCGCAATCGCCCGGCGATGCAGCATGTGGTGGTCACCGGTCGCGGTGCGCCTCAGGCGCTGATCGATGCCGCCGATACGGTCACCGAAATGCAGGTGGTCAAGCACGCCTTCAAGGACGGGATCCGGGCCCAGAAGGGCGTTGAGTTGTGAGCACTTGCTTACCTGAATCTGACCATACCCGGCAGTGTTCGGCGCTGTTGATCTCGGCCCCGGCGTCAGGGCAGGGCAAGACCACGGTGACCTCTGCACTGGCGCGGCTGCACCGTAATCAGGGTCGCAAGGTCCGGGTGTTCAAGACCGGTCCCGACTTCCTTGATCCGATGATCCTGAGCCGGGCCGCCGGCTGTGATGTGGAGCAGCTGGACCTGTTTATGGGCTCGCCAGAACTGTGCAAGCAGCAGCTTTGGGACGCAGCCGGCGAGGCGGATCTGATCCTGATCGAGGGCGTTATGGGCCTGTTCGACGGCGATCCGTCCAGTGCCGATCTGGCCGAGCTGTTCGGCATTCCGGTGCTGGCGGTGATCGATGCCGGTGGCATGGCGCAGACCTTCGCCGCGTTGGCGCACGGTCTGGCCAGCTTCCGTCCCGGCCTGCCGTTCAGCGGCGTGCTGGGCAACCGGGTCGGCAGCGTCGGCCATGGTCAGATGCTGGCTGAAGCCTTGCCCACTCATCTGCGCTGGTACGGCGCGCTGCCGCGTGACGAAGCGGTTAGCCTGCCCAGTCGTCATCTGGGGCTGGTTCAGGGTGACGAAATCGCTGATCTGGAACAGCGCATCGAAACCGCTGCCAAGGCACTTGAGAAAAGTGCAGGTTGCGAGCTGCCGCCGGCCATCGCCTTTGAACCCCAAGAGGTCGAGGCCCTCACGCCGCTGCTGCAGGGTGTGCGCATCGGCATCGCCCGTGATGCCGCCTTCTCGTTCATCTATCCGGCCAACCTGCGCACTTTGCAGCAACTGGGTGCCGAGCTGGTGTTCTTCTCGCCGCTGGCCGATAACCATCTGCCCGAGGTGGATGCGCTTTGGCTGCCGGGCGGCTATCCGGAGCTTCATCTGCAAGCGCTGTCCGCCAATGCTTCATTGATAAGCGATGTAAAGACTCACTATCAGGCGGGCAAGCCGATCCTGGCCGAGTGTGGCGGTATGCTCTGGCTGGGTGAGGAGCTGACGGCGCTGGACGGCGCCTCGGCCCGTCTCTGTGGGCTGCTGCCGGCGCAGGCGCGGATGCAGCCGCGCTTTGCCGCGCTGGGACTGCAGCGGCTGCAGCTGGACGGCGAAGAACTGCGAGGGCATACCTTCCACCATTCGGTGACCGAGACGACACTGGAGCCGGTGGCCCGTGGCGAATGCCCCAACGGTCGTCGCGCGGCCGAACCGGTCTACCGGCTGAAGCGGCTGACCGCGTCCTATATCCACCTCTACTTCCCCTCCAACCCGGCGGCTGTCGCCCAGCTGTTCAGGCCCTGAATCACTGATGCTGGCACTACAGGTGATTGCAGCCCTGCTGATCGACCGCTGGCTGGGCGAGCCGAAACGCTGGCACCCGCTGGTGGGTTTCGGGCGTTGTGCGTCCTGGCTGGAAACCCGCTTTAACCAAGGTAAACGGAGACGGCTGAAAGGTCTGCTGCTGATCTTGCTGCTGGTGCTGCCGCCGGTGCTGTTGATCGCGGCGCTGGTGCTGATTCCGTTGCTGGGTGAATTGATCGCCGTGCTGGTGCTCTGGTTCACCCTGGGGCTGGAGAGCCTGAAACAGCA
>CAYMHL010000265.1:0-2992 GCA_964390205.1 uncultured Marinobacterium sp. | reverse complement strand
GGGGGTGAACGATCATCTGTTTGATCCGGCGCAGCATCGCATCGTCACGGCGGCGTCCTGCACCACCAACTGTCTGGCACCGGTGGTGAAGGTGATTCACGAGCAGCTGGGCATCAAACATGGTTCCATGACCACCATCCACGATATCACCAACACCCAGACCATTCTGGATGCACCGCACAAGGATCTGCGCCGTGCCCGTGCCTGCGGCATGAGCCTGATTCCGACCACCACCGGCTCCGCCACCGCAATCACCCATATCTTCCCTGAGCTGAAGGGCAAGCTGAATGGTCACGCCATTCGTGTGCCGCTGGCCAATGCTTCCATCACCGACTGCGTGTTTGAAGTGGCGCGGGACACAACCGTGGAAGAGGTCAACGCGATGCTGAAAGCCGCTGCCGAAGGCGAGCTGAAAGGGATTCTCGGTTACGAGGAGCGCCCGCTGGTGTCGATCGATTACAAGACCGATCCACGCTCAGGCATTATCGATGCGCTCTCGACCATGGTGGTGAACGGCACTCAGGTGAAGCTCTATGTCTGGTACGACAATGAGTGGGGCTACGCCAACCGCACCGCAGAACTGGCACTGAAGGTAGGGCGTGCCTAAATGCTGAGCCGGCTTTCCCCCGCCATCCGCCAGTATCTGGTGGTCACCGGCAACTACTGGGCCTTTACCCTGACCGACGGTGCCCTGCGCATGCTGGTGGTGCTGCACTTTCATGGTCTGGGCTACTCGCCGCTGGAGATCGCGCTGCTGTTTCTGTTCTATGAAATCTTCGGCGTGATCACCAATCTGGTGGGGGGCTGGCTCGGAGCCCACCTGGGCCTTAACCGCACCATGAACATCGGTCTGGCGCTGCAGGTGATCGCCCTGACGATGCTGCTGGTGCCTGCCGCCTGGCTCACCGTGCCCTGGGTGATGGCGGCGCAGGCGCTGTCCGGCATCGCCAAGGACCTGAACAAGATGAGCGCCAAAAGCTCGATCAAGCTGCTGGTACCGGCGGATGCGCAGGGCACGCTCTACAAATGGGTGGCGCTGCTGACCGGCTCGAAGAATGCGCTCAAGGGCGTGGGCTTTTTCCTCGGCGGAGCACTGCTGATGTGGCTGGGCTTTGCCGGGGCCGTGGCGGCAATGGCCGTTGCACTGGCGCTGGTGTGGTTGCTGAGTCTGGTGCTGCTGAAGCAGGATCTGGGCAAGGCAAAACACAAGCCGAAGTTTCGAGACATCTTCTCCAAAAGCCGCGCCATCAACATACTATCAGCGGCGCGGATGTTCCTGTTTGGCGCCCGTGATGTCTGGTTTGTGGTCGCCCTGCCGGTGTTTCTGTCGCAGACACTGGGCTGGAACCACAGCCAGACCGGCGGCTTTCTGGCGCTCTGGGTGATCGGCTACGGCATGGTACAGGCGCTGGCGCCACGGATCACTGGAAAGTCTGCAGGCAAGGTGCCCGATGGGCGTGCCGCGACCGGCTGGGCCGCGCTGCTGACCCTGCTGCCGGGGCTGATCGCGTTGGGACTGCTGTTTGAACTCAATCCGGCAACCGTGCTGATCGGTGGCCTGCTGCTGTTCGGGGCCGTGTTTGCGATCAACTCATCGCTGCACAGTTATCTGATCGTCAGCTATGCTGGCAAGGATGGGGTGTCGCTGGATGTGGGTTTCTATTACATGTCCAACGCCATGGGCCGCCTGCTCGGTACGCTGCTGTCCGGCTGGGTGTTTCAGCTGGCCGGTCAGGGCAGTGCGGGGCTGCAGGCATGCCTGTGGATATCTTTGGTGTTCCTGCTGCTGGCTACCCTGATTTCGCTCAAGCTGCCTGAAGGACCAAAACATGTATAAACAACTGGTAGAGCTCTATGGCAGCAACAAGCGTGAAGGCAATCTGCTGTTCTTCATGCTGGCGGCCTTTCTGGCGATCTATTTCATCCCGGCGGGCACGGCGCGTTTCGATAACGCCGTACTGGAAGCGGTACGCCTGACCAACTGGTATGCCCGCGAGCATGTCATCCTCTGTCTGCTGCCCGCTTTCCTGATCGCCGGTGCCATGGCGGTGTATATCAGCCAGGGCGCGGTGATGCGCTATCTGGGGCCGACCGCCTCCAAGCCGGTGGCGTTCAGCGTGGCCTCGGTGTCCGGTACCCTGCTGGCGGTCTGTTCCTGCACCGTGTTGCCGCTGTTTGGTGGTATTTACAAGCGCGGCGCGGGCCTTGGCGCTGCCATCGCTTTTCTCTATTCAGGCCCGGCGATCAATATCATGGCGGTGGTCGTAACCGCCAAGGTGCTGGGCGCCGAGATCGGCATCGCCCGTGCCGTGGGCGCCATCCTGTTTGCTCTGGTGATCGGCACCCTCATGCACCTGATTTACCGCAAGGAAGAAGCCGAACGCTCGGTTAAAAACAGCCGCGGTTTCGGCGGCGAAGCTTCCGACAAACCGATGGCCGTCATCGTCAGCTTCTTTGCACTGATGGTCGGCATTCTGGTGTTCGCCAACTGGGCTGCCGCCGACAGTGAAACCTGGATGCAGATATATGCCTGGAAATGGCAGATTACGGCGCTGCTGTCGGCCGGTCTTGCGGGGCTGCTGATCTGGCGCTGGCAGTGGCCTGCCCATCAGCTACTGGTGGTAGCAGCCATTGTGGTGGTCGCCGCACTGCTGGTGCCCGACGCCCCTGAACTTCCCTTTGCGCTGGGCATCGCCGGTTTGATGATTATCTCTTCGTTGCGTGAGCAGGACCGTGAGTGGTCGGTACAAAGCTGGGACTTTGCCAAGCAGATCCTGCCGTTGCTGCTGGCCGGTGTGTTTGTGGCCGGTTTTGCGCTGGGGCGCCCGGGCAACGAAGGCATTATCCCGTCTGAATGGGTCGCGGCCGCCGTCGGCGACAACAGCCTGACCTCCACTGTGCTTGCCTCGGTGCTGGGCGCGCTGATGTACTTTTCCACCCTCACCGAAGTCCCCATCGTCGAGGCGCTGATGGGTGCCGGCATGGGCAAGGG
>CAYMHL010000264.1:0-2997 GCA_964390205.1 uncultured Marinobacterium sp. | reverse complement strand
CGATTGGGCGATGGTTCTCGCGCAAATTTGCTGAAGATTGATCGTACCTTCATCATGGGCATTCCGCAGGACAAGGACGACGTGGCGATCACCTCATCAATCATCGATATTGCGCGCAACCTCAATATCAAGACGGTAGCGGAAGGGGTCGAGACGGAGGCGCATTGCGAATTTCTGCGTAAGGCAGGGTGCAATATTGCCCAGGGTTACTACTTTGACAAGCCGCTGCCGGCAGACGTGTTTAGCCAGCGCCTGTGAAAAGCTGTAATGTCGTCGGCATCAGTAGAGGTTTGAAGGGTCGGCTTACAGCCAGCCCTTGTGCTTGAAGAACAGGTAAGGGGAGATGGCCGAGACGATCATCAGCCCCAGCGCCATGGGATAGCCGAACATCCAGTCCAGCTCCGGCATCATCTCGAAGTTCATGCCATACACGGTGCCCACCAGTGTCGGCGGCAGGAATACCACGGCCGCAATGGAGAAAATCTTGATGATCTGGTTCTGGCGGATATTGATAAAGCCCTGAGCCGCGTTGAGCAGGAAGTTGATCTTCTCGAACACGAAGGTGGCGTGTGCCATCAGTGTATCCAGGTCGCGCAGGATCTCCCGAAACGTCTTCACCTCCTGTTTCTGGTCATGCATGTGGCGCAGCAAAAAAGAGGTTGAGCGCTGGGTGTCCATCAGACACAGCCGGATCTGGCCATTGCTGTCTTCCAGCTTGGCCAGTCGGTCCAGCTGCTCACCCAGGTCGGCTTCGCGATTCTCCAGTACCTCGTTACTGATCTGCTCCAGGTTGCGGTGCAAGTCCTCCAGCTGGTCCGCCAGGTTGTCCACCTTCTGCTCGAACAGCGCCGTGAGCACCTGCAGCGGTGAACCGGCTTCGATCCAGCCGCGCCGGGCACGCAGACGGGTCAGACGGAAGTCGGGCAGTTCCACGTCCCGGGTGCTGATCAGGCGCCTGGAGTTGAGTGTGAAGGCCACGGTTGCGGTGCGGAAGCGCCCCTCGGTCTGATACAGAAACAGCGAGTGTACGTGCAGATCCTCACCTTCAACAAAGTAGCGTGCACTGGATTCAATCTCCTCTACCTCATGAGCATCGGGCAGACTCTGCGGAAACAGTTGCTCGATGGTCATGCGCTCCTGCGGATCGGCGTCCTGCAGGTCGATCCAGCTGGCACGTTCAAGGTCGGTCGGTGTCAAGGGCTCGGCAATATCCTGCTCGCGCAGCTTGCCGGCTTCCAGTGCAAAGGTACGAATCAAAGGTGTGCCTCCCTATGCGGTTCAGGTATTGATGACACCGTATACCAGGTAGCCGGTGTAGGCCGCAAAGATGGCCAACAGCAGACCGCCTTCGATGCGGTTGATGCGGCCCGGCCCGCGGAAGCCGTAGCTGAGTACGAACAGGGACAGGGTGAGGCCCGCCATGACAACCCAGTCTCGAGTCAGCACTTCCGGGCTGACACTCATCGGGTGAATGGCACCGGCAATACCGACCACCGCCAGGGTGTTAAACATGTTGGAACCGATGACGTTACCCAAAGCGAGGTCGTGCTCATTCTTGCGTACGGCGATGATGGACGATGCCAGCTCCGGCAGTGAAGTGCCGATGGCCACCACGGTCAGGCCGATCACCAGGTCACTGACGCCCATGGCACTGGCGATATCGACCGCGCCCCAAACCAGTACGCGGGAGCTCAGTACCAGCAGTACCAGGCCGAGCAGCAGCCAGAAGATCGCTTTGCCCAGCGGCATGGTGCCATCGCTGTCCAGTTCATGCTCCATGTCGGTACCCAAGGCGTCACCACGCTGGCGCATGCCCTGGGTGATCGACCAGCCCATCATCAGGAAAAACACCCCGAGCAGAATCCAGGCGTCGGTACCGGAGATCTCACCATCCATCAGCTGATAACCGGCCAGCAGGGTGATCACGGACAACAGCGGCAGTTCCTTGCGCAGAATCTGAGAATGAACGGCGATGGGGCTGAGCAGGGCGGTAATACCCAGAATCAGGGCGATATTGGTGATATTGGAGCCGTAGCCGTTACCCAGTGCCAGGTTGGGGTTGCCCTGGATCGAGGCGAACGCGGAAACCACCAACTCCGGTGCCGAGGTGCCAAAACCGATGATGACCATGCCGATGAGTAAAGGCGGCATGCCGGCGTGCCGGGCGGTTGCGGCCGCGCCATCAATAAAGCGGTCAGCACTCCAGACCAGCAGCGCCAGTCCTCCTACTACGGCCAAAATTGGCATTAACATTTGAATCGAAACTCCCCGTTGTTGAAGTCATCTGTGCAGGTGCGCATCATACCCTGACACAGTCATTGCGTCTTGATTTTGAAGAAAGTGAAAAAAATTGGATCGAGGGGGTTGTGCTTTGAAAACAAGGATCTATAATACGCACCTCAATTGATGAGGCAGCGGCAAAACAGCCCGAAATGCAGCGTTGATTGTGACGGTAGCAACTAGCAAAGTGGTTACTGTTTGTAGAGTGGTCAGGTGTCCGAGTGGCCGAAGGAGCACGCCTGGAAAGTGTGTATGTCGAAAGGCATCGAGGGTTCGAATCCCTCCCTGACCGCCATTCCCTTTGAAATCAAAGGGTAATGCGAAGAATATTCAAAAGTAGACCCATCCAGATGCGGTGTGACACTTAGCGATGACACCGGGAACGGGTCAAGCATGAAATCACAAATCCCCATCGCTTAATAATTGTCATCTACCCCTTATAGATCCTTCCGTTTCTAGCTTCCGATTAAATCGTTTGTATCCTTTAACCGGGTTGCCCTCTTTTTAATTCTGTTTACTGCTTCCTTGGCATCCAGATGCCGCTCAAACCTTGCTGTCTCTTTCCCATGGTTCTTCTGCACTTCATCGACTGACGTCCACCGTGTTCAGTTGAGGCAGTGTTCACGTCCAGGTTCTCTGCCCAGTATCGACACTACAGCAAGACCTATGCTCTACTCTTGAGCATTCAGCGCCAGTGTTCAGGGAGAACCCGATGAC
>CAYMHL010000263.1:0-3051 GCA_964390205.1 uncultured Marinobacterium sp. | reverse complement strand
AGCTGGGCCATATCGATCTGCTGGTGACGCAGAACGTGGACGGCCTGCACCAGCGAGCCGGCAGTGAAAAGGTGATCGACCTGCACGGCCGTTCCGACCGGGTGATCTGCATGAGCTGTGATTTCAGCTGCAGCCGTGACGAGGTGCACCTTAAAAGCGCCAACCTTAACCCGGCCTTCACCCACTTCAGTGCCGAAACGGCACCGGATGGTGATGCGGATCTGGAGGTGGATTTCAGCAACTTCCGCACTCCCGACTGCCCGCACTGTGGCGGCATCTTGAAGCCTGACGTAGTGTTCTTCGGCGATAACGTGCCCAAACAGCGGGTCACGGATGCACTCGATGCCCTGCAACAGGCTGATGGCCTGCTGGTGATCGGCTCATCGCTGATGGTGTATTCCGGTTTCCGTTTCTGCCGCCGCGCCCAGGAGTGGGACAAACCGATCGCGGCACTGACGCTGGGCAGAACCCGTGCCGACGAACTGCTCAGCCTCAAACTCAGTGCGCCCATTACACCGGTGCTGCAGAGCACGATCCAAGAACTCGCATCCGGCTGACTCGACGCTCGACAGCGGGCCTGCGCGGGTATACTGTCTCTATTCAGTTACTTTAGACGGGCAGGCCCCATGATGAACGCCTCGACCTCCCGCCCCCACCTTGCTGACCTCTGTCTGTCGGTCAACGCCCGGCTATTGATGGTTTTACTCTCCACACTCTGCCTGCTGCCGTTTCAGGCTCAAGCCGCCAGCGACTTTGAACATTGGCAATACCGCTGGGGCGACTCCCCCTTCGTCAACGGAGTGCCCGCATGGACACAACAGGACGAACCCGAGCAGTGGCAGGCCATCGACTTTCCCTCCAACCCGCCCAACCGCGCAGGCCGGCAGAATGTCTGGTATCGCACCACCGTGCCTCAGGCGGACTGGCATGATCCGGTCATCTACATCTTCAGCGTTGATCTGATCGTCGAGGTCTACCTTGAGGGTGAGCGCATCTACCACTACGGCGAGTTCGATGCCGAGGGCCAGGGCCGCTTTCAAGGCTGGCCCTGGCACATGATCCCCCTGCCTGACGATGCCGCCGGCAAGCCGATTCATTTCCGTATTTTCAGCAACTATCTGGATATCGGCCTCTGGGGCGAAGTGAAAGTGATGGATCGACTGGCACTCTACCATCAGATTCTGCATGGCTCGCTCACCAGCCTGCTGATCAGCGCCTTCAGCCTGGTGATCGCACTGCTTTGCCTGCTGTTCGCCCTGCTCAACACCGAACGCCGCAGCCTGCTGGCACTGGCGCTGTTTTGTTTTGCTCACGCCGGGCTCGCCCTCAGCGGCATCCAGGCCAAACAGCTGCTGATTCACGCCCCCTTGCTGTGGGACTATGTTGAAGCGGGCAGCTACTTCATTTTACCGGTCGCACTGATTCTGCTGCTGCGCACCTGGTTCGGCTCCCTGCATCACCGCCTGTTCAACCTGCTGCTGATACTCTTCCTGGGTTATTTTGTCGCTGCGCTGGGGCTGTCGTTGAGTCCAGTAACCACCCTGGCCCACACCTATCCGCCCTTCGACCTGCTGTTTGCCCTGCTGGTCCCGGGCCTGCTGATCATCGTCGCCCGGCACTGGTCGTCGCTCCACCCTGACCAGCGTATTCTGCTGCTGGCCACCGCTCTGCTCTCGGGGCTGCTGCTGGTGGACATGGCCGTGGCACATGACTTCCTGCCCTGGGGTCAGGTGCCGGTGGATTACGGCTCGCTGGTGTTCTCGCTCACCATTGTCACCCTGACGCTCAACCAGTTTGCCCGCACGCGCAAAGCGCTGACGCAGCTCACCCGTACACTGGAAAGCCGCGTAGCCGAGCGTACCCGCGAACTGGAACAACTGGCCGACAAGGAAGCCGCACGGGTCAAGGCGCTGGAATTCGGCAATGACAAACGCAGTCTGCTGGATGCCCTGGTGCTCAACATGGAAGCCCAGCCCGGCGTCGAAGAGGCAATCGCTTGTCTGACCGAACATATCAGTGAACTCTGCTCGCCACTGCCCGGTGCCCTCTACCGCCGTCAGGGCGATGACGGTCCGCTGCTGCCGGATCGACACTGGAACACCCAAACCGAACTGCCCGCCGAACTGCATCGCGATCACCTTTGGCTGCCCAATAGCCAATGGACACCCTTCATCATCGAATATGACGCGCCCTATGCCGAGCGGCGCACTGTCGCCTGCCTGTTGCTGGATTTCACTTCGCAGTCGCCGCAACTCGACCGCATGAGCCCCTATACCCTGAAGACGCTGTTTACCCGCGGAATCGAGCGGCTGAACCTGACGCTGTCCAAAGCCGCTCTGCAGCAGGCGCTTAGCCGCTTCTCCTTCGAAGACGGACTCACCGGGCTGCACAATCGGCGTTATCTGGACGAGATGCTGAATCGGGAGTTTACGCGTGCACACCGAACCGGCGTCAGCCTGGCACTGATCATCTGCGATATCGACCATTTCAAGCGCCTGAACGACACCCATGGTCACGCCGCCGGTGATGCCGTGTTGAAAGTGGTTGCAAAGCAGCTGCGGGATACTTTCCGCAGCAGCGACATCATCTGTCGCTACGGCGGCGAGGAGTTTGTCATCGTCATGCCCGAATCAGGCCTGGAGGATGCGCGCAGCCGCGCCGAGCAGCTGCGTCTGGCGGTGGCCGCACAAAAGATTCACTTTAACGCCAAGCCACTGGGGCTCATCACCCTGTCCGCCGGCGTCAGTGCGGGCAAGGCCGATGAGAGTACACCAGCCTTGCTGCTGGAACAGGCCGATGCAGCGCTGTACCGGGCCAAAAACAGTGGCCGCAACCGTGTAGTCACCATGACGGAAGTCGAGCCTCAGTGCGATGCGCCCATGCCGTGATCAGCTCGTCCAGGAAAACATGTGAGTGATGAATACAAAGACCGCTGCCAAATTCCAGGCAACAAAAAACGGGCCACAAGGGCCCGTTTTTTTACGCTTATGAACTCAAGGTTCAGATAGCGACGATGTTCTCAGCCTGAGGACCTTTCTGGCCCTGAGTAAC
>CAYMHL010000262.1:0-3054 GCA_964390205.1 uncultured Marinobacterium sp. | reverse complement strand
GTGGTGGAAAAGCTCGAAGCTGCCCGCCTAGAACAGTGTCGGGTCATCGTGGTGCAACGCCCTGACGAAACAATGGATAATACTTTTTACGCCATGGACCAGCTGGTTGCAGCGCTGCTACAGTGTTGCCAGCTGTCAAATACAGGAGAAACAATGTGAACGAAACCACACGGGTTTATCTGGTAGGTGCAGGTCCCGGTGATAGCGGCCTGATCACGGTAAAAGGCAAGCGCTGCCTGCAGAGCGCCGATGTGGTGCTCTACGACCGCCTGTGCAATCCAGTGCTGCTTGAGGACGTGCCCTCGACTGCCGAACAGATCTACGTTGGCAAAAATATGGGGCATCACGCTCTACCCCAGGAGCATATTAATGCATTGCTGGTGGAGAAAGCGCGTGAAGGTAGGGTAGTAGTGCGCCTCAAGGGCGGCGATCCGTTTGTATTTGGTCGTGGTGGCGAGGAGATAGACGCCCTCGCCGAGGCGGGTATTCCTTTTGAAGTAGTGCCCGGCGTCACTGCCGGATTCGCCGCCGGAGCCTACGCGGGTATTCCCCTGACCCATCGCGACTTTACCACCAGCGTCACCCTGGTAACAGGCCATCTCAACACCTGCAAAGACCAGCAGCGCGATATCGACTGGGACGCTCTTGGAAGTGGCCACGGGACCCTGGTGTTTTACATGGGGCTGACCAACATCGCCACCATCTGTGCCGAATTGATTCACCATGGCCGCGCCGCCGACACGCCGGTGGCCGTGGTCAGCCATGCCTCCACCCCGCAGCAACGCACCCTCATCGCCACCCTGGCCGATGCGCCGCAGCAGGTCGCCCAACAGGGGGTCACCAGCCCGGCGGTGATCCTTGTTGGCGACGTGGTGACACTGCATGAGCGCTTGGATTGGTTTCAGCGCAGCCTGACGCCGGAAAAAACACCAGCACAGACACAACCCACAGCGGCAGACACAACACCGCAGGATGACAGCGCCCGCACCAACATCCTCATCTTTACCGGCAACGGCAAGGGCAAGTCCACCGCCGCGTTCGGCATGGCGTTGCGCGCCGTCGGCCACGGCCAACGGGTGTGCATCCTCCAGTTCATGAAGAACGACCCCGATGTCGGCGAACTGGCCGCGCTGGAGCGACTCGGCGTGCCCGTCGAGCAATGCGGCCTCGGCTTCGTGCCCAAGCCGGAGCATCCCCTGTACGCTGCACACCGCGAAGCCGCCGAGCACGGGTTGGCCCGCGCCGAAGCCGCCATCTTCAGCGGCAATCACGACCTGATCATCCTCGACGAACTGTGCGGCACCGTGGCGCGGGGTCTGCTCGACGAACACAAGGTGGTCGATCTGCTGCGCCGCGCCCCGGCCCCGCTGACCCTGGTGCTCACCGGCCGCCATGCCGTGCCCACCCTCATCGATCTGGCCGATACGGTCAGCGAAATTCAGCCCATCAAGCATGCCTTTGAGCAAGGCATTCCGGCACGCAAGGGGGTGGAGTTTTGAGCGACTGTCCACGACTGGTGATCGCCGGCAGCCACAGCGGCGTCGGCAAATCGTCCCTGACCCTGGCCCTGGTGGCAGCCCTGCGTCAACGCGGCCTCAGGGTACAGACTTTCAAGGTCGGTCCCGACTACCTTGATCCCGGTCATCTCAGCCGGATCTCGGACCGTCCGTGTTACAACCTCGACGGCTGGATGTGCGGGCGCGACTATGTTACGCGCCTGTTTGCCGAACGCAGTGCCGATGCCGACATCGCCATAATCGAGGGGGTGATGGGTTTGTACGATGGAAGCAGTCCGACCAGCCTAGATGGCAGTACCGCGCAGATCGCCGCCTGGCTTCAGTCCCCCGTAGTCCTGGTGGTCAACAGTCACGGCATGGCCCGCAGCCTCGCCGCCCTGGTGCACGGCTACGCCAGCTTTGAGCCGACCATCACCCTGGCCGGAGTGATCGCCAACTTCTGCGGCTCCGACTCCCACGCCGCCCTGCTCACCCAGGCATTGCAGGCCGCCAACCTGCCACCGCTGCTCGGTGCAGTACCGCGCAACGCCCTACCGGCTCTGCCCAGCCGCCATCTCGGTCTGGTCTCCGCCACGGAAACCCCATGGAACGCTGATCTCATCCAGCAACTCGCCGCAGCCGCCGAGCAGCACCTCAACCTCGACCACCTGCTGCAACAGGCACACAACGCTCCATCACTGCCGCCGCTACCGCCAGCGTTTCCGGTCAAGGTAATCGCAAACGGCACCGTTCGCCTGGCCATTGCCCGCGATGCCGCTTTTCAGTTTTACTACCAGGATCTGTTCGATGCTTTGGAACAACGCCGTGTGGAGTTGGTGTTTTTCTCTCCGCTGGATGATAAGGAACTGCCCACGGACTGCAACGGCCTTTACCTCGGTGGTGGCTACCCGGAAGAACACGCCGAACAGCTGTCAAGTAATCACACCATGCTCAACAGCATTCGGGAATTCTGCAACAGCGGACGACCTGTGCATGCCGAGTGCGGTGGGTTGATGTATCTCAGTCAGGGTTTGCAGGAAGAAGAAAAAAGCTGGCCGTTTGTCGGGATTCTGCCAAGCTGGACCCGAATGCGTAAGCAGCGCAAACGTCTTGGGTATATGGAAGTGACATTGCAAAAACCTACGCTGTTCGGTGATTCTGGCACCTGCCTGCGTGGACATGAGTTTCACTATTCTGAGCTGTGTGATGATCCGTTAGTGAATCCAGAATGGGAGGCTGCTTATCAGGCACGCACGAATCGTGATGGGTTATTGCACGATGAGGGGTATTGTCGTGGACAGCTTTTAGCGAGCTATGTTCATTTGTATCTAGCTTCGTCACTCAAGGCATTGGACAAATTTATCTCGGTGTTGCAAATGACAGTGCAGACCTCAGAACATGAAAAGCAAAGATGGCGTATACTGTCCCCGGAACTCCCTCATGTGTGAAAGAAGGACTAATTTGATTGTTAAACCCCTCCCTATTCGCAGCGATGTGACTCAATTTAAGCGGATAATTTCTGGAGTGTCGGTTGGGAGCATTTTTAAATGCTGCGTGA
>CAYMHL010000261.1:0-3075 GCA_964390205.1 uncultured Marinobacterium sp. | reverse complement strand
TGGTAAGCGGTTTGTTCTGCGGCATCCCGTTCTTGCGCACGGGCTTCGATTTTGAGCTTTGCCTCTGCAATGGCCGCCAAACGGGCTTCACGCCGCGCGATTTCGGCCGGAATGTCCATACCATCGGTCGCGACATCGTTGTCGGCCGCCTCGGCCCGTTGAATCAAGGCGTTTACCTCGGTCTTGAGCTGAGCCTCCAGCTTCTTGGCATGTCCATAGGACAGCGCCTTGTGCTTGCTGGCATTGGCTTTAACCTTGGTGCCATCGAGGGCGATGGTGCCGAACTTGAGGAGCTTCATCTCACGTGCCAGCAACAGTACCTGAACAAACAGTTGCTCCAGTTCGGGTAGAAAGCGACGGCGGAAAGTGGCCAGCGTATCGTGGTCGGGATGGGTGTTCGCGGCCAGGTAGCGGAATGCAATCGAGTCGTAGGTGGCGCGTTCGATCTTGCGGCTGGAGATCACGCCAGTGGCGTAGCCGTAGATCAGCAGGCTCAGCAATACCGCAGGATGATGCGCCTTGTGGCCTCGGCCAGCGTACTGCTGTGTCAACGCAGACAAGTCCAGCTGTTCGACCACATCGACGACAAAGCGCGCCAGGTGCTCATCAGGCAACCACTCATCAACCGAAGGTGGCAGCAGGTAGTCGGTCTGGCGGTCTACTGGAATAAAGCGGCTCATGATGACGTTCCGGTCGTAGCTCGATTACAGGTGGATTATCTCACAGGGCTATCGAAAACCCGACAGGCTGCTAGGTCTGCATCTCTTTTAGCCGACTCAGGGTGCGGCGGAAAGCAAATTCCAGATACCCCTGCGGATAGAGTTGTTCCATCGGCACCTCAGCCTCGATC
Source organism: uncultured Marinobacterium sp. (assembly GCA_964390205.1). Taxonomy (GTDB): domain Bacteria; phylum Pseudomonadota; class Gammaproteobacteria; order Pseudomonadales; family Balneatricaceae; genus Marinobacterium. Next base: position 2,225 of record CAYMHL010000261.1, on the reverse strand, counting down.
CACAGCGGGATGCTGCGGTCATAACACTCGTCCACCAGAGCAATGAATCGACGGACGCCGTTGTCGCGCAGGGACATTCTCGGCAGAACACGATCGCCGGCCTCTACCCGGCTGGCGGCGTCTTCGGTGCCGCGGGCGATACGGACCTCTCGTTGCTCGGCCGCCAGACAGGGCACGTCGCTGAGCAGAATCTGCTCGAAACGATCACACAGCAGAATGTAATCATTGGCCGCCAGCGGTGCTTCGCACAGCTGGGCGTAGGTACACCAGAGCTGATGTGAATCGCGCCGCACCACCTGCAGGCTGCGTGACCCCAGCGGCAGCGGCCCTGCGGTGGCTGCGCCTTTCATGCTCGCCATGAATCGATCCCGGATCGGCGTGCGCGCCTCCTGCTGTACCCAGTATCGCTGCATCGCCTTGCCCGGATGCAAACGATGATCCTCACCGCCATCCACCGACAGCACCTGCATGCGAGTGTTGATGGCATCGATGGCCGGCAGCAGGCGCTCACGGTTCCAACCTCCGGCATACAGCTGATCCGGCGGCTGGTTGGAGGTGGTTACAATGACCACGCCTTCGGCAACCAGCGCCTGCACCAGCGCACCAAGGATGGAAGCATCGCCGATATCATTGACGAAGAATTCGTCCAGACAAAGCACACGGATCTCCCCTGACAACTCCCGTGCTATGCTCTGCAGCGGCTCGGGGGTGCCGTTCAAGCGAAACAGCTGCTGATGTACCCAGCGCATGAAGTGATGGAAGTGCTGACGACGGGCGGCAACCTCAAGACTGTCATGAAAGCTATCCATCAACCAGGTTTTGCCCCGCCCCACCGGCCCCCAAAGGTACAGACCCTTAATCGAGCTGGCACCGTTGTGCAGCTGATCATGCAGGGCCTGCAGAGCATCAACCGCTGCAGCCTGTGCCGCATCGTGCACAAAGCCTTCGGCCAGAGCGGCCTGGTAACGGGCCAGGGGTTGCGGATGGGTCATCGGTTTTTTCGCTCCTGTTCCAGTGCGGCCTCAATGCGCTGCAACTGCGCGCTCATGGCCGCCATGTGTTCGCGCATCCAATGGATTTCGGCCACTTCGCCTTCGCCGGATTCAAGCTGCTCGGCGGCGCTTTCCTTCTGCATCACGTCCAGCACTATGCCGATCATCATGTTGAGGAACACAAAGGCGGTCAAAAAGATGAACGTCAGGTAGTACAGCCAGCTCAGTGGATATTCCTCCATGGTGGCGTACATCACATCGGTCCAGTCCTCAAAGGTGGCGACGCGGAACAGGGTCAGCATGGCGACGCTGATGTTGTCCCACAGGAAGGGGTCAACATCCCTGAACAGGAAGCTGCCGATGGCGGCATAGATGTAGAAGATGATGAACATCAGCAGCGCCACGTACCCCATGCGCGGTATGGATTTGACCAGTGCCGTCAGCAGCATGCGCAGCTCGGGGATCATCGACACCAGCCGGAGCACACGGAATACCCGCAACAGGCGGGCAACCAGCACCATTTCGGAATCGTTGATCGGCACCAGACTGGCTACCACAATAACGAAATCAAAGATGTTCCAGCCCTTTTTGAAAAAGTCGACCAGGCGCTTTTCCGCCGCCATGCGCACGATGATTTCGAACAGGAAAAACAGGGTAACGCCCAGATCCAGCCAATTGATCAGCTGATCAAAACGCGAGGTTTCCTCATAGGTCTTGGCGCCGATCAGCAGCGCCGAGGCGATGATGACGCCAATGACGAAGGTTTCGAACAGCTTGTTGGCACGCAGCCGTTCAAGCTTGTCCTGAAGTCGGGACCAATAGATCCTCATGTGTCGCAGTCTCCGCAGCATAATGACAAATTACGCGCGGATTATACGTCAGTGCTGTTTCAGCCCCAATGTTCCTCTTCGTCACTGAGATCAAAGCGCACGTCCTGGCCATCGGCACCCAGCTGCCAGACCTCTTCCGGCTCGCCATCGGCGGCAAAACGCACCAACCCTATGCCCGCCTTGTTGACCAGACGGCAGCCTTCGGCGGCGCCCTCGGGGCGACGCGGTGAGACTTTCATCAACCGGCGACGGGTAAACCAGTTCAGCGGTGACGAGGGCGCATAGAGCCAGCGGTTGAGGCGGTCGAAGAAGGTCAGCAGCCTGGGCGGAAATTCATTTTTCAGTCCACTGCTGGTGATCTGCCAGATTTTCGGCCCGCCCTTGCGGAAACGGATTTCGATAT
>CAYMHL010000260.1:0-3085 GCA_964390205.1 uncultured Marinobacterium sp. | reverse complement strand
CTTGATGTGCCCGCAGAGCTGTTGTTTTCCGAGCACGCCAAGCGCGAAGTCGCCGCCATTTTGCGCAGCGATCTGAGCCTGATGATCTCACCGGCGGAGATCGAGCTGCTGCAGAATCGATTCAAAGTTGATCCCGCTCTGCTGCTGGAAAGCCCATTCATGCAGCCCCAGGTAACAGCAGAACAACAGGCGCAACTGCCCTCCTTTGAGCAGCGCCGCCACTTCATCGTCATCGGCAATTTCCGCCATGCACCCAACTGGGATGCGGTTTTATGGCTCAAGCAAACCCTCTGGCCGTTGATACGTGCCCGCCTGCCCGATTCCGAACTGCACATCTATGGCGCTTATCCGCCGCCCAAGGCGACCCAGCTACACAACCCCAAACAGGGCTTTCTGATCAAGGGCTGGGCGGAAGACGTGAATCTGGTGATGCAGCAGGCACGAGTGAACCTGGCACCGCTGCGCTTCGGTGCCGGGCTCAAGGGCAAGCTGGTCGATGCGCTGGCCTGCGGCACACCTTCAGTCACCACCTCGGTGGGTGCTGAAGGCATGGCCGGCACGCTCGACTGGCCACAGCCGGTAACCGATGGTCCCGAACACTTTGCCGATCAAGCGGTACTGCTGTATACGCAAGCCGCGCTATGGCAGCAATGTCAACAACAGGGATTTGAGCTGCACAACCAGCGCTTTGACTTTGAGCCTCATGCCGATACATTGATTGAGCGCCTGCAGCAGCTGCAACAGACGCTGGACAGCCACCGGCTGGCCAATTTCACCGGAGCCATGCTGCGCCACCACAGCATGAAGAGCACCCAGTACATGGCGCAGTGGATTGAAGCCAAAAATCGCAAGTGAGCCAGGCATGATCGACATTCAGGACGTTAAGGTTTACCAGCAGCAGACAGCGGTACTGCAGCACTTTTCATTACATATTAAGGAAGGCGAAAAAGTCGCGCTGCTCGGTCCCAACGGCGCGGGCAAAAGCACCCTGCTGAAGCTGATCAGCCGTGAGCTTTATCCCGTGGTCAGGGACGGAAGCCATGTGCGCCTCTACGGCAGCGAGCGCATGACCCTTTGGGATCTGCGCAGCCGCATCGGCTTTGTCTCCGGCGACCTGCAGGATGACTATACCCCCTACGCCAGCGCCCTGGATGTGATTCTGTCCGGCTTTTTCGGCAGCATCGGCCGCCATGACCACCTGCAGCCGAGCGAGCCACAGGTCAGGCAAGCGGAACAGCTGTTAGAGGAGATGGGACTGGCCGACTATCGCGATCAAATGTATCAACGCCTTTCCACCGGTCAGAAACGGCGCCTGCTGCTGGCCCGCGCCCTGATTCACCGGCCAGAGGCACTGATCCTCGACGAACCGGCCAGCGGTCTGGATATGGGCGCCGCCATCAAGATGCTGCAGCTCATGCGCGACTTCTGCCAACAGGGCGGCTCCATGCTGATCGCAACCCATCATATCGACGAGATCATCCCCGAGATCGACCGGGTTATTCTGCTGCAGCAGGGGCAGATTCTGGCCGATGGCCCCAAGGACGAGGTACTCACCGGTGCCAACCTGTCCCGTCTTTATGGTACGCCATTGGAGATCGGTGAACGCAACGGCTGGTATCGCCTCTGGCACGACTAGGCAAGCAGTAATAACCAAACGAACTAAACATATATCTTGTTCAACTAATATAAATCCGCCTAGAATGGATTCACATCTTAAGAACAACAGGAGCCATCATGAAAACAGCCCACGACCTGGTTGCCGCCGCCAAGGAACAGATTCAGGAAGTATCAGTTGAGGCCGCCGACGAGGCAATCAGAGCCGCCGATCTGCTGGTCGATGTGCGTGAGCCGGATGAATACCACAGCGGTCATCTTGCCGGTGCCATCAACATCCCCCGCGGCCTGCTCGAGTTCAAGTTCAGCAATGACGAGGCCCTTACCTCGCGTGATCTGAACATTGTGCTGTACTGCAAGACCAGCGGTCGCGCCGCACTGAGCGCACAAAGCCTGGCTGCCATGGGCTATCTGCACGTGCAGTCAATCACCGGCGGCATCGAAGCCTGGGAAGCGGCCAACAAGCCCGTCGTTACTCCGTCCCTGCCAGCTTTCGAGTAAGCAGGTCGGTCACTTCGTTACAGATATATTCGGCCGGCAGGCAGGCTTCCAGTGCCCCGGCCGCGTATTCGAGAAACCCCCGCGCCGCATGAGGCAAACGTCGATCACGACGAATAATAAAGTGCCAGTGACTCTCGATCGGAAACCCCGGCACCGGCAGGATGACGATACCCGGATGGATCGTCGGCAGCACATGCCGGGACACCACCGCCAATCCCATACCCGACGCTACTCCCACACGTATTGCGCCGTTGCTGGCCATCTGTAGCCCCTGCGACCACTGCGCCCCCTGCCCCTGCAGCCAGCTTTCAAACAGCATACGTGTTGCCGAGCCAGGCTCGCGCAACAATAACCGTTCCTGCAGAATCGCGTCCAGGCTGACCTCCTTTTGTTGGGCCAGCGGGTGCTGCTCGGGCGCAATCATCACCAGCGGATTGCGCAGAAAGCGCGCCGCATGGGCCTGTTCCAATGACGGCGGGTGACTGAACACGTAGATATCATCCAGCTGACGCTCGAAACGTTGCAGCAACTGCTGACGGTTGCCGATCTCTACCGTCATATCGACATCAGGAAACGCGCGGGAATAAGGGCCTAGAAGCTTGGGCAGCACATATTGGGCAGTATTGACCAGGGCGATACTGAAGCGCCCCCGCTGCCCGCCACGCAGTTCACTGAGGTAGTCCTGAAAATCGGCAAAGCGCCCGGTCACATCCAGTGCCGCACGGTAGAGTTCACGGCCGGTATCGGTCAGTTCCAGTCGTCCACCCAAAGAGACAAACAGCGGTTCGGCAACGGTTTCAGCCAGCCGCTTGAGCTGCTGGGATACGGTGGGCTGGGTCAGATGCAACTGGCGTGCTGCCTCGGTGACCGAGCCGGTACGTACTACAGTGACATAAACCTCAAGCAGTCGAAAAGTGAGATGGCGCACGTTCATGGCTTCGGAGTCACATCCTGATGCATAGATAATTAT
>CAYMHL010000259.1:0-3114 GCA_964390205.1 uncultured Marinobacterium sp. | reverse complement strand
AGCCGCTCGATCAGGTTGGCCAGCTCGCGCACGTTACCCGGCCAGGGATGACGCTGCAGCGATGCCATTGCCGCCGGATGAAACTGCAGACTGGCGCCTTCGTCCAACTGGGCGCTGAGGGTGTTGATCAGCAGCGGCAGGTCTTCCAGACGGTCGCGCAGCGCCGGCATCTCGATGGGGAACACATTGAGGCGGTAGTAAAGATCCTCACGGAACTGGCCCTCCTCGATCATCTGTTCCAGGTTCTTGTGGGTGGCGGCGACGATGCGCACATCCACCTCCTGCGTCTTGCTGCCGCCTACGCGCTCAAACTGACGCTCCTGAATCACCCGCAGCAGCTTCACCTGCATCGGCAGCGGCATATCGCCGATCTCGTCCAGAAACAGCGTGCCGCCGTTGGCCAGCTCAAAGCGCCCCGGCCGGCTGGAGATGGCACCGGTAAAGGCGCCCTTCTCGTGGCCAAACAGCTCGCTTTCCAGCAGCTCTGAGGGAATGGCACCGCAGTTCACCGGCACGAAAGGCCCTGCGCAGCGCGGCGAGTGCTCGTGCAGACAGCGCGCCACCACCTCCTTGCCGGTGCCGGACTCACCGGTGATCAACACACTGATATCCCGCGGCGCCACCTTGGCGATCATCTGCCGGATTTCACGCACCGGCCGACTCTGGCCGACAAAGCCCGGCATCTCCGCCTGCAGCGAAGCAGGCTCCAGTTGCTGCGCATGCATCAAACCGCACAGGTGCAACCAGTCCAAAAGCCGGTCATAGCGATACGGCGGCTGCAGCTCGCCCAGAATGGCATGGCGGGCAAAATCATCCGCCGACAGCTCCGGCCATGCACAGGCCAGCAGCTTGGGACGCACCCGTGCCTGATCCAGCTCAGCGATCAGCTTGCTCATGGCGATCGGCAGACTGCTCTCGCCGATCACCACCAGGCCGATATTGGCCAAATCAAACGCCTTGCCCTGCTGCAGCCAGGTCACAAAGTCAAAAACATGGCAGTTGAGGCCAATAAAGGCAAAACAGGTGTGCAGCGACTGCCGCCGCTCGGCATCGTCGTCGAGGATCAACAGCTCAAATTGGGTAACGGGCGTATCCGGTCCTTGCATGGGTGAATCCAGGGGGGTTGTCAGGATTCTGTCAAAGGTACTGGATGGGCGGGGGATGTCAATGGATTGGCGTCAGTACAAACGCACATCCGGTTGAAAGTCGATCTCTTTTGCCCCCTTGATCAGAGGAGCAAAAAGGTCATGTGCCGGATTCAGCACAAAATTGTACTCTCGCGGGACGATCACGCTGGGCACGGCCAGCGCAAGACTTTGCCTGCTGCTTAACCAGACATCACCGATAGCAGCGGTCGAAGGCGGTGCCGGCTCTTCGCGCCAGTCCGGCGGTAGCTGATCGCTTTGCAACCAGACGATGCTGTCTTGCGGAATCAGCATTTCGTACAGGGCGTAATGACTCATCAAGCCGTAGTCATCCAGATGAACCATAATCTCCAGCATCGCCAAAGACTCAGAAGCGGCAACATATATGCAGGGTTGGCCACGGCTGTTCCAGCGCCCACCAAAAAGGCGCGCCCCTTCACCATCAAAGGCGGACGCTTTCCACTTTTTCTTCACCAGTCGATAGGCGCGCAGTTCATTCATGCGAACACGCCGTGCTCAAGTCTCCCGATCAGCTCCAGCACGGCTTCCGTTTCGGCTGAAGTGGCAATCATGTCAACCGGCCGACGGCCGCCCAGCCCGCGTACAGGATGCAGCAGCCAATGGCGTGCATGTTCACTGTCGCCTTCAAACAGATCTGTGGCGGCTTTCAGCACCTCGGCAAAGCGATACAGCCGATCGCTTTCATCCACCTTAAACCGCCCCGCCTTGGCCCTGCGCTGCAAAGTCGCCTTGGGGATCACCACGTACTCGGCCAGTTCTTTCTGTTCTATTCCGGCCGCTTGAGCCAGGTTGGCATAAACGGAGTAGGGAACACCTTCTCGCAGCATTCTGTGTAAACGCGCCCCTCGCGAGGGAATCCCCACTTTACTCCAGAAAGCGGTTTCGTTCGCAAACTGTGGATCAGGCGCCGGCTGCAGAGTTTTCATTATAATGTCCCATCAGTTGATACAATCTGACCGTATCACTTGAAAGCATTACTTCCAATACGAGTCGGCATTTTCATTCCATGCAGCACCTCTTCCGGGCTATTCGCGATCAAAAATCACGATACCAACCCGATCGATATGATCCTTCAGGCGGGCATTGTTGAGGGTATCGTAGTGAAGCAGGTCAACCTGAAAAGGCAGATCACTGTCATCAATATCCAGCAGCAGGCGAGCCAGCTGAAAACGATCCACTTGGGGACCTTTGACAGCCAAGTCGATATCGCTGCGCTCATGCCAGTTGCCTTTGGCGCGTGAACCATAGAGCAGAACCTGCTCAACCGCCGGAAAACCCACAAAACAGTCACAAAGCGCTTTCAGCTGCCCTGCTGTCAGCCCCGCTGTCCGCTCAGGCGTCTTCAAGCAAATCCTCCATCCAGCCGAAGTAACGATTCTCCAGCACCGGAAGATATCGGTTTCGGATGGTATCGATCACGGCTTCAAACTTGGCAAAGTCATATGTATGACTCATCAGATTACGATCGCCGATCATATCCAGCCAGGCTTCGGCATCATCGACATAGCCAGAAGCATAGGCCTGACGCACCACCGCCTTGGGCGAAATCTGATCCAGCATCAGGCCATCGGCCTGCATCCTGTCTTTCAGCACCTTCCACGCCAATTCAAAGGTGTATTCAAAACGCTGAATGATGCCTTCCTTTTCCAGCTGGCTCAAACCGGTCGGATCAAGCTCCATCGCTTCGCGTAACAAGCTGAAAGCGCGAGAGAAATTCTGAAAACGCTGTTTCCAGCGCACATCAACGTCGTTGCTCAATGCAGCACCTCTTCCAGGCTGTTGGCGGTCAGAATCCGCTCTGACCATTCCAGCAACCGCTCTTCATCCGCCTGATTGATGCGCTGGCGAATTTCGACCGATACGGTCCCGAATTTGCGCTCCATCTGACGCAGCAGTATTCGAGCCTCGCCCTGCTGCATACCTTGCTGCATACCTTGCTGCATACCTT
>CAYMHL010000258.1:0-3119 GCA_964390205.1 uncultured Marinobacterium sp. | reverse complement strand
CACATCGCCACGGCCTACGCCTATCCGGTGAAAGTTAACGGCCGTTACGTGATGGATCCGTCTCCGATTCCCAAGTTCGATAACCCGAAAATGGATAACTGCCCGGCGCTGCAACTATTTGGTGCCGGCCGTGAAAAGCGCATCTACGCCGTTCCGCCGGATACGGAAGTGCGCAGCCTGGACTGTGAGGACCATCCCTTTGAGATCCAGCGCTGGGATGCCAGCTGTGCTATCTGCGGTTCTCGCGACAGCTTCCTGGATGAAGTGGTGATGGATGACTGTGGCAACCATGAATTTATTTGTTCCGATACGGATTACTGCCGTACACGCGTGGCCGAACAGGGGGAAAGCGCATGAATACCGAACCACTGCTGCAGGTGCGCAATGTCACCAAGCTGTATGCGGCCGGCAAGGGCTGCGCGGATGTCAGTTTTGACCTTTATCCCGGTGAGGTGCTTGGCATAGTGGGTGAGTCCGGTTCTGGCAAGTCCACGCTGTTGAGCTGCCTGTCCGCACGGTTGGCGCCGGATCAGGGTTCGATCCAATACGTGAACCGCGAGGGTGAACGGCTGGACCTCTATGGGCTGAGTGAGTCGCGCCAACGCCAGCTGCAGCGAACCGAGTGGGGCATCGTCCACCAGCATGCCCGAGACGGGCTGCGCATGGGCGTTTCGGGTGGTGCCAATATCGGCGAGCGTTTGATGGCAACGGGCCAGCGCCATTATGGCGACCTCAGGGCCACCGCCGAGCGTTGGATGGCGGACGTGGAGCTGGATATTGACCGCATTGACGATAAGCCTACGACCTACTCGGGCGGTATGCAGCAGCGGCTGCAGATTGCCCGCAATCTGGTAACCCACCCGCGCCTGATATTCATGGATGAGCCGACCGGTGGTCTGGATGTGTCGGTTCAGGCACGCCTGTTGGATCTGCTGCGCAGGCTGGTCACCGAGTTAGGGCTTGCGGTGGTGATTGTCACCCATGATCTGGCGGTTGCCCGACTGCTGGCACAGCGTCTGATTGTGATGCGCCGTGGCCAGGTGGTGGAAACCGGTTTGACCGATCAGGTACTGGATGACCCCCAGCATGCCTACACACAGCTGCTTGTTTCTTCTGTGTTGACACCTTGAGTTCAGGATTTTGACCATGCAAACCATGATAGATGTTCAGGGCCTCACCAAGGTGTTTACCCTGCACAATCAGGGCGGCATTCAGCTGCCAGTATTCAGCGGTATCGATTTCAGCGCACGCCAACAGGAGTGCACCGTTCTGTTCGGGGAGAGCGGCTCGGGCAAAAGTACCCTGTTGCGCTCCCTGTACGCTAACTATCTGCCCACCAGCGGTCGCATCAGCGTTCGTCATCGCGGGGAGATGGTCGATATGACCGGCGCCTCCAGCCAAACCCTGCTGCAGATCCGGCGTGAAACCATCGGCTATGTCAGCCAGTTTCTGCGTGTAATTCCACGAGTCTCTGCGCTCGATGTAGTTGCCCAGCCGTTAAGAGAACGAGGTGTCGATGAACATTGCGCACATCAAAAGGCAGGGGAGCTGCTGGAGCGCCTGCACATTCCTGAACGCCTGTGGTCATTGCCACCGGGCACCTTCTCTGGCGGTGAGCAGCAGCGCGTGAATATCGCGCGGGGCTTTATTGTTGATTATCCTGTTTTGCTGCTGGATGAACCCACGGCATCGCTGGATCATCGTAACGCGGCAACGGTTGTGGAGCTGATTCAGGAAGCGCGCAGCCGCGGCACAGCAGTGGTTGGCATCTTTCATGATGCCGAGGTACGCGACGCCGTTGCAGACCAAATTTATGACATCGCATCACAATCCACCATTGTTCAAGACAGGGCCGCATCGTGATTCTGACTAACGCCAATATTGTATTAAACAACGAAGTTGTTCTGGGCAGTCTGAAAATTGAAGATGGCAAGATTCAGGCGATCGACACAGGCCGGGTGGCGCTGGCTTCTGCTGTTGACTGTGAGGGTGGGTACCTCATGCCCGGTCTGGTCGAACTGCACACCGACAACATGGAAAAGCATTTTACGCCACGCCCTGGTGTGGCCTGGCCGGGGATGCAGGCATTCAAGGTGCATGATGCTCAGATGATCAGTGCCGGCATCACTACCGTGTTTGACGCCATCTCGGTCGGAGATGTAGTTGAGGGGAGTGAGCGTCTGGCCAACCTGAGTCGCATGGCTGATGCCCTCAAGGAAAGCCGTGCCCGTGAGCTGACACGTGCCGATCACCTGTTGCACCTTCGCTGCGAAGTGAGCCATCAAGACACCTTGAACAACTTTCAGCACCTGCTGGAGGCGCATCCGCCGCAGCTGGTGTCGATCATGGATCACTCCCCGGGACAGCGACAGTTTGCCAACCTGGACAAGTACCGCGAATACTACAAGGGCAAATACAAGCTATCTGATACCGAGCTGGAGGCGTTCATCGCTCGCCAGAGTGAAGCCAGTCGTCTGTACAGTGCCAAATATCGTCGTGCCATTGCCGATATCTGCCTGGCGCGGGGCATTCCGTTGGCAAGCCACGACGACGCCACCAGTGAGCACGTCGAAGAATCCCTTGAGCATGGCATGGTGATTGCCGAGTTTCCGACCACTGTGGAAGCAGCACGTGAAGCACACCGTAAAGGGATGGCGGTGATGATGGGGGCGCCCAACGTGGTGCGCGGTGGCTCCCATTCCGGCAATGTAGCGGCACACAGTCTGGCTGCGGAGGGGCTGCTGGATGTGCTGTCCAGTGATTATTACCCTGCCAGTTTGCTCGACGCAGCATTCAAACTGGTGGCGGATGAGCGCAATAACTATGACCTGCCGGCCGTGATGCGGCTGGTGAGCCAAAACCCTGCTCAGGCTGCAGGTCTTGAAGATCGCGGTGAAATTGCCATTGGTAAGCGAGCTGATCTGGTCTGGTGTGACCGGCTGGATGACCACGCCCATATCCACCACGTCCTCAAAGATGGCAAGCGAGTATTCTGAGGCCTACATGAGCAAGCTGTTTTATTTGATGGGGCCTTCCGGCAGTGGCAAGGATGCGCTGATGACCGGTGTGCGTGAGCACTTTGACGGTCAGGGGCCGGTGCTGTTCGCCCACCGCTATAT
>CAYMHL010000257.1:0-3139 GCA_964390205.1 uncultured Marinobacterium sp. | reverse complement strand
ACCACAGGCCATGGCCTCCAGTATTACATTCGGGTAGTTCTCTGCTATAGATGAAATCAACACTGTATCACAGGCATTATATGCAAGTACCAACGACAGCGAATCCATCAAGTAACCTGTTGCAGTTACCTTAATAGGAACCATTTCTTGCAATCCTTTTGGCATGTTACCAATAATAAGCCCCTCGTACTCGTCTGGATTCAATCGCTTCAAACAGTCAATTGTATATTGTGAGCCTTTATAAACAGATCCAGAAAGGTCTGCACTGAACAGAATAGTCTTTTTGTTTGAATCAAGCCCAAAGACAGTCTTACAGTCAAACGGCAGTGGCTTGAACAAATTGGTATCTATCGTGTTGGGGATTACCTTCACTTCGTGCCCTTGTGCCAGGGCACTTCTTCTTACACAGTCTGCCAACCAATTGCTGGGGGTTACAAATATCAGGTTCGAATACTTTCTCCAATGCTTTATTTTTGATTTCAGTTGTCTCTTTGCCAAAGCCTTGTCTGCACCATTTATCAAAGGACAGTTAGAACAATCTGTGCAATAGCCATTACAACCTAAAGAATGATGGCAACCGCCGGTAATGGGAAACATATCGTGCATGTACCAGATTGTTGGTTTCCCTAACTTTAAGATTTGCTCCACTCCTTTTATTGAAAGGCTGTTCTTGTTTACCCAGTGAATGACTATTGCATCAGCCTTTCGCACGTCTTCGTCTTTATGGAACGGATGACCATAACGCATCACGCTGAACGTTCCTGTTGGCCGCAACTTCTTTATTTGCCTCCCGCTCAACAACGTAAACAGTTGAGCCATGAGATTCCTCAGCCCTAAGTGGATTTTCTTTACGTATGGTTTGTGGCTGCCCTTGGTCAACGTCACCAGCTTTGCGTCAAGTCCTGCTTGCAGCATGGCTTCGCAATGCCGCGATGCAGCTATGGCGGCACCTCCACCCAGGTCATTCGTGTTGATATGTACTATTCTCATCAGATTAAATCTCTAATGCTGCTATTTCCTTAATATATCTCTCACGCGAATAATAGGTATCAAATAGCGCTTTGAAATCCTCAAACACTTCCTGTGCCTTCACTCCTTTCTTTTCTATCTCGTAAAGTTTATCAAGACCTTCAGCATGAGTCGTCAAGGGTATGGAGTATTTCATGCTGGAAAGGTTTTGCTTGAACGCTCCCACCACATCTGTAAACACGGGTATAATACCATTTGCCATATAAGAATTCATCTTAGTTGGAGTGGCTACACGGTTCACCGGATTATTATCTCTGATAATGAAACCATATTTAAACTTACGCAACTCCTCGTCAACCCTGTCGTGAGGCACATAGTTCATTGATGCCTCTACGCGATGCTTCTCCAATACTTGCCGTGCTACATCCTGTTGTGCGGTCAGTACTGTAAAGGTGGCGTTGGGAAGATGCTGTTTGAGCTCTTTGAATATCAACACGGTCTTCTCAAAACACTGCCAACCGTCCATACTTCCGGCATAAACAAAAGAGGGCGTGGCGTATTTTTCATCCTTGAATGCATCCTTATTCAGTAATTGATTGAAGCAAGGCATGATGAAATTGTTTTTCCCTCTATAAAGGAACTTCTTTCTAAAGAAAGACAACATGGTTTCTGAAACGAAGAAATGCCAATCACAATGCTTCAAGGCATAGTTGTCACTCCTTGACATACGTAAATACTTTTTTATAGCATATAACAAACCATCTTCTTTCTTTCTCAAGAAGAACAGGTACTCTTCAGGTGCAATACCCTGATACCAGTTAATTATGGCACGAGGATGGCGGTTATATACATCCTTTACGTTGTATGATACAACCGTCACTACTACATCTTCGGAATTTATATCCTCTAAATTCTTTATGATAGAAGTCACATACCCCTTTTCTCTCATGCCATCCGCTATAATATCTACATAGAATGCGGTTGCATCACCATACATCCAGTCAGAAGGCAGGTATATCTTACACTTTTTTTCCATAATCTACATAATCTTTATACAGCACTGTACTAGCAACGTACGACAACAACTTTATACTTTTACAGGTGTACTTGTGTATATCCTTTGGATGATCAATAAAACAGAGTACATCTCTTTTGTCCTCTAATCTAAATAATGGCACACAGATAGGCACCACGTAGCTGAATGTACACAAAGCACCGGGGCCTTTCATTTCCCATTTATCAGGGTTATCCGTAGTGCGGATGTGTGTACCGTCCGTTGGTGAAGTAAAATCATATTTAGACTTCTTGAACAACTTACCGGCTATTCTCCTTAATATCCCTGCAGGAGTTCTGGAGATGGGAATCTCCAGGAATTCTCCATTTGGATCTTCTTTACAAACATCGTTTTGAAATAGATACATTCCTTCTTTCTTTACATGTGCATCGAAGAAATTGCACTCAGAATGGTCACAAACAACTCGCACACTGGGCAGCACTGAACTGTCAATATGTATGCCAGCCGCCTTAAGACCCTTACCTATATTTTCGAAAGGTTGCACCGCCCAGCCTCCGGCACGAAAGGCAACTAATATATAGTCTGGTTCTACCTGACGTGCTATATTTGTCAGAAGGTTTGCACCCTCTTTGAACATGCATACTATTTCTTCTTCTGTGAAGGTGCTGAGACTATAGTGGCGAAACTCAGAATAATCCCATGTACCATCGCCGTTATATTTGGCATCCACCCAATGTGGGTGAATATGAAGTTCTACACGATGACCACGGCGAATCATATCTTTCAACTGCGCAACTATCAGTTCATAATCTGCATCCGTGCGTTCCGTATTTTGTTCCTTCAGGTACTTCAACATCTGCCAGTCAACAAAGAAGTTTCCCTTGAATCCAACAGAATCCATTGCATCAAGTAACTGATTCGTCGGTTCAATTAAGGTCTTCTGTACAGTTCCAGAACAGTCGCCAAAGAACAACTCGTAGTCAAAAGACAATATTACCTTTTTTTTCATTCCCCACATAACTCTATACAAACAAGCTATCTAATGAATCCAGCAATAGAAGTTTTTTCTTTTCAGAGGCTGTTTTTAGTTTTTCCATATCATAATTAATTATTTTGGAATAAACCCAAAAGAACATTTTGGAAATCTTGAAAAAG
>CAYMHL010000256.1:0-3143 GCA_964390205.1 uncultured Marinobacterium sp. | reverse complement strand
AAGCAACGGTGCCTTCGATCAGCTTCAGCAGTGCCTGCTGCACGCCTTCACCCGAAACATCACGGGTGATGGACGGGTTGTCGGACTTGCGTGAAATCTTGTCGATCTCATCGATGTAGACGATGCCCAGCTGGGCCTTTTCGACATCGTAGTCACACTTCTGCAGCAGCTTCTGAATGATGTTTTCGACATCTTCACCCACGTAACCGGCCTCGGTCAGCGTGGTGGCGTCCGCAATGGTAAACGGCACATTCAGCAGGCGTGCCATGGTCTCGGCCAGCAGGGTCTTGCCGCTGCCGGTGGGACCGATCAGCAGGATGTTGCTCTTGCCCAGCTCCACATCGCCCTTCTGCTGGAAACGCAGACGTTTGTAGTGGTTGTATACGGCAACAGCCAGTACCTTTTTGGCACGTTCCTGACCGATTACATAGTCATCCAGAGTTGCCTTGATCTCTGCCGGTGTCGGCAGGGTTTCGCGCGGCTCCTGCTCGTCGCTTTCCTGGATCTCTTCACGGATGATATCGTTACAAAGATCGACACACTCATCACAGATAAAGACAGAGGGACCTGCGATCAATTTACGCACTTCATCCTGGCTTTTGCCACAGAAGGAGCAGAACAGCTTGCTGCCCTCGCCTCCTTTGCCGGTCGTCTCGTCTGCCATCTTATTACCTCAAAAAACCATTTACTCTTTGTATGCGCCCGATACCGGGAAATTTCAACCCCGAGGCAGCAATTGCTTCGACGTGATCCCCGATACCGGTGATGACATCAGTCGGTGCCCAGTCGGCGTTCCAGTACACTGTCAATCAGGCCGTAATCGGCTGCGGTCTTCGAATCCATGAAGTTGTCGCGATCGGTATCACGCGCGATGGTCTCAATATCCTGGCCGGTGTGCAGCGCCAGCAGGCGGTTCAGCTTCTCACGAATCGTCAGAATTTCACGGGTGTGAATTTCGATATCCGTGGCCTGACCCTGATAGCCACCCAGCGGCTGATGGATCATCATGCGGGCGTTGGGCAGTGCATGACGCTTGCCCTTGGCACCACCGGCCAACAGGAAGGCACCCATGCTGGCGGCCTGGCCGATACACATGGTGCTTACGTCCGGCTTGATGAACTGCATGGTGTCATAGATCGCCATGCCCGCCGTAACCGAGCCACCCGGAGAGTTGATGTAAAGATGGATATCCTTGTCGGGGTTCTCGGCTTCCAGGAACAGCAGCTGAGCCACGATCAGGTTGGCCATGTGATCTTCGACCTGCCCCACCAGAAAGATTACCCGCTCCTTGAGCAGGCGGGAGTAGATATCGTAGGCGCGTTCACCACGTGAACTCTGCTCGACGACCATCGGCACGAGACCCGAGTTGGTGATCTCGGTGGAGCGCCCGGTGTAGATATCTGCCATGTACTAATTCTCCTTACCCTGATAAGCGAAAAAACGACAGCCAGCAAAGCCAACTGTCGTTTCCTTTATGGCTTACGCCCTGACCGGGGTGTCCGGATCAGGCTTCGCTTTCGTCTTCGTCAGCAACGTCTGCCTGCTGCTGAGCCGGCTGAATGGCTTCCTCGTAAGGAACGACCTTTTCAGTGACTTTAGCAGATGCCGCCAGATGATCAACTACCTGATCTTCCAGCACCAGGCTCTTGATCTGGTTGAGGATCTGGTCGTTGCCGTAGTACCAGTCGATGACCTGCTGAGCGTCCTGGTAGGTAGATGCCATCTCTTCAACGGTTTCACGTACGCGATCTTCGTCAGCGGTCAGTTCGTTGCTCTTGACCACTTCCTGAACCAGCAGACCGACGCTGACACGACGCTTGGCCTGAGCTTCGAACATTTCCTTCGGCAGCATGTTCGGATCGATGTTGGCATCCGGACCACCGAACTGCTGGATCGCCTGACGACGCAGGTTGTCGATTTCGCTGTCGATCAGCGCAGCCGGCACGTCGATATTGTTAACCTTGAGCAGCTGAGTGAAGACCTGATCTTTCAGCTTCATTTTCAGCGCCTGCTTCAGTTCGCGCTCCATGTTCTTGCGCACTTCAGCCTTGAAGCCGTCCAGATCCTTTTCTTCGATACCGAAACGAGAGAAGAACTCTTCGTTCAGTTCCGGCAGTTCCTGAGCGGAAACGGACTGAACCTTGGTCTTGAATACAGCGGCTTTACCTTTCAGGTTTTCAGCGTGGTAGTCTTCCGGGAAAGAGACTTCCAGGTCGAACTCTTCACCCGCTTTCTTGCCTTCCAGACCGGCTTCGAAGCCAGGGATCATGGCGCCGGAGCCCAGCACCAGGTCGTGGCCTTCAGCCTTGCCGCCTTCGAACGCTTCACCGTCGATGAAACCTTCGAAATCGATTTTCACACGATCGCCTTCTGCAGCGGCACGGTCAACTTCAGTCCAGTTGGCCTGCTGCTTCTGCAGAGTTTCGATCATCTTGTCCAGATCGGCGTCAGTGATTTCGGCGGTCTGCTTTTCCAGTTCAACACCGGCCAGATCCTTGAGTTCGATCTCCGGGTAGACTTCGAAGGTAGCGACGTACTGCAGATCTTCGCCTTCCTTGTCGTTCTTGAACTCGATGCTCGGGCCACCGGCCGGCTGCAGCTTTTCCTGCTCAACGGCGGTGTAAAAAGTTTCCTGAACCACCTGACCCAGAACGTCCTGACGGATCGCGCTGCCAAACATGCGCTTGATCACCTTGGGCGGTACTTTACCCGGACGGAAGCCATCCAGACGGCGAGTGCGTGCCTGCTGGGCAACCAGTTTGTCTACGTCCTGGTCGATGCGCTCAGCCGGAACAGTGATGGTCATCTGACGCTCAAGGCCGGAAGTCGTTTCAACAGAAACTTGCATGGAGATCCTCACAAATAGTTTGCAGCATGATGGTGCGACCTGCAGGTTCGTCCCTGATCGCCAAGAACGACAGTCATCAAGAACGACCGACCAGCAGAGCCAAAATTCTAAAGCGCGAAATTTTCATGCAAGCGCCGCCATTAGTCAAGCAAAACGCCACATTGCACAACGCAAAAACAGCGCACAACAGGCACCGTTAAGTTAGGAAAAACAAATAGATATGAAAGAGAGGAGATACACTGGGGTGGACGATGGGGCTCGAACCCACGACCACCGGAATCACAATCCGGGGCTC
>CAYMHL010000255.1:0-3179 GCA_964390205.1 uncultured Marinobacterium sp. | reverse complement strand
TCCTATATAAACTCTGATAAAGTTCAAGATAACGGGATGACATTTTTTCCGCCGTAAACAAGTCCAGAAAACGTGCATGGCCGGCAAGCCCCATTTCCCTGCATAGCGAGGGATTTTCATAAAGATGGCACATTGCATCAGCCAAGGCCGAAGCATTCGCCGGGGGCACTACCAACCCCGTGACACTCACCTCATTAACATAGCTGGTTCCGGTTTCGATTTCGCAGGTAATCAGCGGCAACTTCATCATTTGCGCCTCCAACAGACTGATACCAAAAGCTTCAGAACGCACATGAGAAGGAAAAACGAACACCTGCGCAAGTGCCAGCAAGGCAATTTTTTCTACTTCACTGACCGTCGGCACAAAATGAATATTCGGGGCGTCAGCGGCCTCAGATCGCAATTGAGCTTCCAAACTACCACCGCCCGCAATCACTACCGGAAGACCGGTCGCTTTCGCTGCTTGCACCAGATAGCTCAAGCCTTTGTAATAGCGCAGCGCACCCAAAAAAAGCAAAAAGTTGCGGCCCAGTTTGCCTTCAAATCGCGCCAAAGTCTGTGGACACACGGAAGGATATGCCTGCCTGTCGATACCCAAGGGAATCACATCAACCGGCTGCTGTAACGATTGCAACAGGTGACTGCTGTGTACGTAATTGGGTGATGTCGCGACCACAACCTCCACGGAATTAAGAAACCGCCGAGCCAGATGCGAGTATAGGGTATTGAACAAGCGCTGACGCACCACATCACTATGGTAAGTCACCACTGCAGGTGGCATAGGCCGCCTGTATTTTTGTGACAGATAAAGAAGGTCCTGAAGCGGAAAAGGGTGATGAAAATGCAGCACATCGGCCCATTCAAGCAACAGCCTGAACTGCCGGTAATAACCAAAGCTAATGGGCATGGATGCAATACTGGCCTGTTGAGGGCAAAAAAACACTTCAGTGCCGCATGGCCATGTTACCACTCGAAAATCAGATGACTTGGTACATACCAGTACTCGGTGTCTTGCACCTCGCGCACTGGTAAAGCGCGCGATATTCTGGATAACCACGCCGACACCGCCGAAATCTTCCGGCGGTACCGATTTATATAGATGAAGAACGTTCAACAATCAGCCTGCAGTATTAGAAGCATATTCCACGCTTCGCGCTTCAAGCAAAGCGTTCACCTGCTCCAGATCCTGCTCGCTCAAAGTACCACCCCAACGCTTCAGCACCGTGTAACTCAGCAAAAAGCTGTAATGCGCCTCCAACAGATCACGCTGGGCGCTGTACTGTTCACGGGCGCGATCCAGAACATCCACCGCATTATTAATACCGAAGGTAAAGCTTTTCTCGGCAGCCTCACGGGCCTTGATGGCGGACGACAAAGCCACGCGCGCAGCCGCCACTTTAGCCAATGAAGATTCGGTATTCAGATAGGCGGTTCTGACTTCACGCAGCACCTGGCGACGTGCCTGTTCCAACTCCTGCTGCGCTATCAGCATGCCCTCGTAGGCCGCATCACTGCGTGCCTGAGTGGAACCGCCCGCAAATAACGGAATCTGGATGTTGACGGCGGCAACATTGGATTCAGTCTGGTTCGAAAGGGAGTTTTCATAGCCGATATTGCTTTTTTGGCTGCTCAATTGCAGCGACACCTTCGGCATATGACCACCAAAGGCTTCTTTCCTGGCACGACGTTGCGCTTCAACCGCTGCCAGCCGTGCCTGCATTAGCGGATTGGTGGCTAACGCCTGGTCACGCCAGTAGTCATGATTTTTAAGATCAAAGGCAGCGAGGTTCGGCCTTGAAGCCAGTCGCTCAAGCTGCTCGTAAACAGGGCGACCAATGACCTCTCCCAGCCCTTCACGGGCAACCCAAATCCGATTTTCAGCTTCTATTTCATCGGACTTGAGCCGGTCAAGCCTGGCCTCAACCTCAAGCTTTTCAGTGATCGATGCCAGCTGACGCTCATACAGCGAGTTGATTCGTTCCAGGTTGCGCTCGACTACACGCTTTTCAGCCTGAATCAACTCCAGGGAATCCTGGGCGGCGAGAACATCAAAATAGCGCTGTACCAGATCTGCGGTTGCCCCCTGAATATCATTCTCACCCTGAGCTTCAGCCTGTTCACTCAACGCACGCGAGCGCTGAAAGCTCTGCCACACGGGTGAGTCGTACAGCACCTGTGTAATCGAAGCCGAGTAGCGTTCACCGTTATAGTAAGTTTCAGACACCTGCGATACGTAATTCGTTCGTGTCAAACGGGCATCTGCATTCATCTGCGGCAACAAGCGCCCCAACGCCTCACGTTCCTGGTAACCAGCACGGCGTGCTGCTGCCTGAGCCGCCAGAATACGCGGATCCTGACTTTGTGCCTGACGATACAACTGCAGCAGATCAGACGCACCGCTTTGCTCGGTATGGGACAGGGCTGCCACGTCACTGTCACTTTCAGCCTGTACCGCAGCCGGCAATACAACAGGCGCAGCCAATACCAGCCCCAGTGAGCAACGTCCAAACAACTCGCCTATACGTCGCATACGCATTAATCCTCTATAAATGAACGGGCAAAGGCGTTCGTTGCCGGCTGTACAAGGTATTCAAGCAAGGTACGCTCACCGGTATTGATCAACACTTCGGCAGGCATACCGGGTACCAGCAGCAGACGACCCAGCTGCTCACGCCCCTGCTCCGTCAGTTCAACGCGCGCGAGATAATAAGGCATTCCGGTTTGCTCATCGGTCAGCCGGTCTGCCGATATGTGGGTAACCGCCCCTTCGATCACAGGTGTGGTCGCCTGCTTGAAGGCACTGAAGCGGATATCGGCCAGCGTTCCTACCATCACTCGGTCAATGTCGATTGGCGATACCTGGGCTTCCACAATCAAATCAGACGCAGCGGGCACAATATCCAGCACCGGCTCGCCAGAGCGCACTACACCCCCAACGGTATGCACCTTCATACCCAACACCATGCCCGAATCCGGTGCCCGTACAATCGTGCGCTCAACCCGATCAGTCAGGGCACGCTCACGCTCGCGCAGATCGAACAGCTTCGACTGCACCTCTGACAACTGGTTCACGACCTCGGTGTGAAAATCCTTTTTCAACTGCAGGATCTGCAGCTCGGTTTCACCCCGGCGCATTTTGGCCTGCGCGATATTGGAACGATTATCGGCCATTTCACCTT
>CAYMHL010000254.1:0-3193 GCA_964390205.1 uncultured Marinobacterium sp. | reverse complement strand
CAGTACTTCCGCGTTGCCCGTGGCCGCTCCGCCAATGACAGCGGCTGCAACTGTGTGCATGCCGGCGAGATGACCAAGTGGTTTGATACCAACTACCACTACATCGTGCCGGAGTTCAGCGCCGAGACCCGCTTCAGTCTGAATCCGAGTCGCCTGCTGGCGCAGGTCGAGGAAGCGCAGGCGCAGGGCCATAACGCCAAGCCGGTGCTGATCGGTCCGGTCACCTACCTGCTGCTGGGCAAGTCCAAGGACGAGACTAATCCGCTAAGTCTGCTGGCGCAGCTGTTGCCGGTCTATGCCGAACTGCTCGGGCTGCTGGCCGAGAAGGGGATCGAGTGGGTGCAGATCGATGAGCCGACGCTGGTCACCGAGCTGGCACCGCAGTGGCAGGAAGCGTTCCGCACCGCCTATGCCGCGCTGGCCGACAGTGGCGTGAAACTGCTGCTAACCACCTATTTCGGTCAGTTGAAACAGAATCTGGAGCTGGCCTGCAGCCTGCCGGTGGCTGGTCTGCATCTGGATGCAGTCAATGCCCGTGATGAAGTCGAGCCAGTAATCGAGCGACTGAGTGCGGATCAGGTGCTGTCATTGGGTGTGGTCAATGGTCGCAATATCTGGAAAACCGATCTGAGTGCGTTGCTGGACTGGCTGGAGCCGGTGGCGGCGCGGCTGGAGCATCGCCTCTGGATCGCTCCGTCCTGCTCGTTGCTGCATGTACCGGTGGATCTGGACAGCGAACAGAAGCTGGATGCCGAGATTCGCTCCTGGCTGGCCTTTGCCCAGCAGAAGCTGGATGAAATCCGGGTTATCCACAGCGCATTGAACAATGGCCGGGCATCTGTTGCCGCTGAACTGGCGGAAAACCTGGCCGCGTTGAACAGCCGCCGCACTTCGCCGCGGGTGCATAACCCGAAAGTCCAGCAGGCTGTTGCTGCCATCGACCCGGGCCTGGGCAAGCGCAAGCGTGCCTATCCGCAGCGTGCAGCGCTGCAGCGCGAGAAACTGAATCTGCCGCTGTACCCGACCACCACCATCGGTTCCTTCCCGCAAACACAGGAGATTCGCAAGGCGCGGCTGGCGTTCAGGAAGGGTGAGCTGGATGCAGGCGACTATACAGCCCGCATGCAGCAGGAGATCGAGTTTGCCGTCAAACAGCAGGAGGCTCTGGGGCTGGACGTGCTGGTACACGGCGAAGCCGAGCGCAACGACATGGTGGAGTATTTCGGCGAGCAGCTCGATGGCTATGCCTTCAGCCAGTTTGGCTGGGTGCAGTCCTACGGCTCCCGCTGCGTCAAGCCGCCGATCCTGTTCGGTGATATCAGTCGCCCGAAAGCGATGACCGTGGAGTGGATCCAGTATGCCCAGTCACTAACGGATAAAAAGATGAAGGGCATGCTGACCGGCCCGGTGACCATTCTCAACTGGTCCTTCGTGCGTGATGATCAGCCGCGTTCACACAGCTGTTACCAGCTGGCGCTGGCGATCCGAGAGGAAGTGCAGGATCTGGAACGTGCCGGTATCGATATCATCCAGATCGATGAAGCGGCGTTGCGCGAAGGCCTGCCTCTGCGCCGCAGCCAGTGGGCCGAGTATCTCGACTGGGCGGTGGAGTCGTTCCGCATCAGCGCCAACGGCGTGTCGGACAGCACTCAGATCCATACCCACATGTGCTACTCGGAGTTCAACGACATCATCGAGGCGATCGCGCACATGGATGCGGACGTGATCACCATCGAAACCTCCCGTTCCGATATGGAACTGCTGGATGTGTTCGACGAGTTCCACTACCCCAACGAGATCGGCCCGGGCGTGTACGATATCCACAGCCCCAACATCCCGTCGGTAGAACAGATGGTGAAACTGATGCGTCTGGCGGCGCAGCGCATCCCGGCAGAACGCCTCTGGGTGAACCCGGACTGTGGCCTGAAAACCCGCCAGTGGAGCGAAGTAATCCCGGCACTGCAGAACATGGTGGATGCCGCTAAAGTGCTGCGTGAGGACCGGGCGGCTGCAGCTTAGAGCCTTCCGCTTGGCTCCATGCTTTGGTGTAGGATGCGGATCACCTTGATGCCGTTGTCCTGTGCCAAATAGTAGATATTGTGACTGTTACAAGGCTGGCTCCTGATACCGGGGGCCAGCTCTGAGCGTAACCGGCCTGCCGATGGCATGGTGGCCAGCGATTTCAGGGTGGACTCGAGTTGGAGCAGATAGGCTTGCGTCTGCAAACGGCCAAAATGTTCCAGACTGAAATCGGTGATGCTTTCGAGATCCTGCTTTGCTCGTTCCGTGAGCACATAGATCATGATTCACTGACCCTCTTGATCAGCGCCGCCATGACGTCGGCACCATCATGCAATTGACCTTTTTCAACGTCGGCCAGGCCTGCATCAATTTCCTGCTTTAATTTCATAAGCTTGTAGGCTTCGTACTGCTCAAACTCATCATTCGAGATGACGGCCGCGACCCTTTTGCCGTTTCTTACAATGTTAACGGGTTCTTTCTGTGCTTTAAGCAGCAGATCGCCGAACTCTCTTTTGGCTTCTGTCGCATTGAGTTCCATGTGTATTCCTCAATCTGATCAAATTGATTATTTTGATCATTATGGCATGAGGCCCAGCGATCTACCCAGCTTTCAGCAAGGCAGTTTTACAGGTGGGTGCAGCCGGTTAGCGGTCAGAACCTTGTTCCACATAGATCAGCTCATCCACCGGATAGCCGGCCTTGCGAGCGATGGCAACCAGCCGTTCCAGCGTATCGGCATCCATCTTCGGTGTGCGCGACAATATCCACAGGTAGTCGCGATCCGGGCCGCTGACCAGTGAGTACTGGTAACCCTCGTGGTCCAGTTCCATGATCACATAGGCACCATAGAAAGGACCGAAGAACGACACTTTCAGGTAGCCGGTGCTGCTGTCCTCGACAAAGTACGCCTTGCCCTCGGCTTCGCGCCATTCGCCCCTGGCGGCATCGTAGCCTCGGTTCAACACTTTCACGCCACCATCCTCACGCAGGCTGTACTCGGCCTGCACCTGGCTCAGGCCGCGCTCGAACGAATGATCCAGCCGAGCGATCTCGTACCAGGTGCCCAGATAGCGGTTCAGCTCAAAGTTGCTCACCGGCTCCACCCGATCAGGCAGGCTGGTGCAGGCGGTCAGCGTCAGCAGTATCAGACCGAGAAAAAACGTGCGCATGG
>CAYMHL010000253.1:0-3216 GCA_964390205.1 uncultured Marinobacterium sp. | reverse complement strand
AGGCGGTCGTGGTCGGGCGCCACACCCCGAGCCAGCACCTGCCCAACGACCGGATACACCAGATTGTTGCGCCGCACTCGGAGCTGATCGGCATCGGTGCGGTCGATCCGGCACTACAGGGTGTGGACGGCGCCATCGCCGAGATTGATCGGGCAATCAAGGAGCTGGGACTAAGCGCCATCAACCTGGAACCGGGCTTTGCTGAACCGGCTCGCCATCCGGATGATGCGCTCTACTTCCCGATTTACGAGCATTGTGCCGCTCTGGGTGTGCCGGTTTCGTTGATGAGCGGACCTACCACCCCAGATCCGCGCTTCAATGATCCCAGCGGACTGGCACGGGTGGCCCAGGCGTTCCCGACTCTGCCGCTGATCGCCTATCACGGCTACTGGCCCAATGTGGCTCAGGCGATTGGCATCGCCTTCCGGTATGAGAATGTCCATCTGGTGCCTGACATGTACCTGTTCCAGCCGGGCAGTCAGCTTTATGTCGAAACCGCCAACAGCTTTTTGTCGGATCAGCTGCTGTTTGGATCGTCCTATACCTTCAGACCAATACGTCAAAGCATTGAGGATTTCCTGGCTTTTGGCTTGCCGGACGCCGTTAATGAAAAAGTGCTGTACGCGAATGCAAAGCGGGTACTGAACATCCAGTAATATACTGAAAAGCTTAGCGTTTTTTCTTGGTTATCCTAGGCGGTTTTTCCATGGAATATAGAGTGACAACATCAAATTCAGGAGATGACATTATGAGTATCAAACTGGGCGATATCGCCCCTGATTTTGAACAGGCATCCAGTCAGGGCAGTATCCGTTTTCACGACTGGATCGGTGATTCCTGGGCGGTACTCTTTTCCCACCCGGCGGATTTCACACCGGTCTGCACTACGGAGTTGGGACTGACCGCCAAGCTGAAAGAAGAGTTCAGCAAGCGCAATGTCAAGGCAATCGCACTGTCTGTAGACCCGGTCGACTCTCATCTGAAATGGATCGAGGATATTAACGACACTCAGAACACCGAGGTCAACTTCCCGATCATTGCCGATGCGGATCGCAAGGTGTCTGATCTGTACGATCTGATCCACCCCAACGCCAATGACACCCTGACCGTACGCTCGCTGTTCGTCATTGATCCGCAGAAAAAGGTGCGTCTGATCATTACCTACCCCGCCAGCACCGGACGCAATTTTGATGAAATCCTGCGTGTGATCGACTCCCTGCAGCTGACTGACCAGCACAAGGTGGCCACCCCAGGCAACTGGAAACAGGGGGATGATGTGGTCATCGTACCTTCACTACAGGATGAAGAAGAGATTCGTCAGCGCTTTCCGGGCGGTTACAAAGCCGTACGCCCCTACCTGCGCCTGACGGCCCAGCCCAACGCCTAATCCGATTGTCTGCTCTCTCGTTGCGGGTCTTTTCCGGTGTTCGACTTGTTCAGGGTCAACACCGGTTTTTTTTGGACAGATCACTATGACCATACAGATTCCCACCTCTCATGATGAGGCCCTGGCAAGCGCACGACTGCTTGCTGCGCAATTTTCTAAACAGGCATCCGAGCGCGACCTTCAGCGCCGGTTACCGTCAGACGAAGTGCAACAGTTTTCCGACTCAGGCTTATGGGCCATCACCCTGCCGTTGTCCGCCGGCGGACCGGACTTGCCGGTCAAAACCCTGACCGGTATTACGGCGGAAATATCAGCAGCGGATGGCTCATTGGGGCAGATTCCGCAAAACCATTTTTATGTGCTGGAATTTATCCGACTGAACGGTAGCCCCGCGCAGCAGGAGTATCTGTTTGGCCTGATCCATTCGGGCGCCCGTTTTGCCAATGCCTTGGCTGAAGTCGGCAGCCGCAACCAGAGTGAACAACGCACCCGACTGACATCAGGACCGGATGGTTTAACGGTAACCGGTACCAAGTTCTATGCCACCGGCTCACCTTTTGCGGATTGGATTCCGACCTCGGTGATCGACGACAGCGGCGATATGCAGCTGGTATTCATCCCTGCAGATGCACCAGGATTGAGCATACACAATGACTGGACCAGTTTTGGCCAGAAAACCACCGGCAGTGGCACCATTATCCTGGACCAGGTCACGGTCAAGCCTGAATGGGTCGTACCGATGCAGTCCGCCTTTGACCGCCCCACTGCTGCTGGACCTTTTGCTCAAATACTGCATGCGGCCATCGATTTCGGCATTGCCCGCGGTGCCATGGGCGCTCTGCTCGATTTTGTTCGTAAAAGGGCGCGTGCGCCACGCGACAGTGGCGTTGAATTCGCGTATCTGGACCCTCTATTGCTGGAGCGTGTTGGCAGGCTACAGATACAGCTTGATACGGCCGACCTGTTGATCGAAAAAGCCGCCGCTGCAGTCGAAAAGGCACGCCGCAGCCCGAATGAAACCAGTGTAGCCGAGGCTTCATACGAAACAGCCAAGGCGCGGGTGGTCAGCGATGAAGCGGCACTGGCGATCAGCAGCCAGCTGTTCGAGCTGTCCGGCGCTCAATCCACACTGCAGCAGTATGGTCTTGATCGTTACTGGCGCGATGCCCCCACCCATACCCTGCATGATGCGGTGCGTTGGAAACTGCCCATCATCGGCAACCAGGTACTGAACAACATCGCACCACCACGGCACGGAAAGATTTAAACTCCCTTAGTCATTTTTCCGCATAGCTTTCCATGCAATTCAATTCATTTTTAATTATTTCAAATATGCATGGTGCCGATTGAAAATGAAGCCACATTCACTTGGTGACAAGGAAAAAACATGAGCGTTTTGATTATCGGTGGCAGCACATCCACCTCCTCAAAATCAGAAATCATTCTGAATTATATTGAAACACGACTTAACAGATTGAATATCAATCTGAGCCGGGTTAATCCATCTGACTTCAAACCCTCTGATCTGGTTAATTACAACTTCGCCAGTGAGGATATTCAGCGCTATCAACAAAAAGTAGCTTCGGCTGATGTGATTATTATTGCCACGCCGGTGTATCAGGCAGCCTATTCAGGTGCGCTCAAGCTACTGCTGGATCTGATCCCGCAAAAAGGCCTTGAGGGCAAAACAGTCCTGCCGCTGGCGACCGGAGGCTCACTGGGCCACTTGTTGGCTTTGGATTATGCCCTCAAGCCGGTTCTGTCGGCATTGGCGGCATCCCGCCTGCTGTCGAGCGTGTTTGTAACGGATGATGCCTTTGAGCGCTCGG
>CAYMHL010000252.1:0-3231 GCA_964390205.1 uncultured Marinobacterium sp. | reverse complement strand
AAAGTTGTTCATCATAATCGTTGTTGTGTTCGGATCCCTAAGTGTTATAAATGTACTGTTTGGTTTTGTGTCAAAACCAATAGTCGGGTTTCTAACCAGTTATAGATATGGAGACGCCTATGTATATGCGGACGTAGCTGTATGGGGCGGACTTTTGATGCATTTCACTTATTTTCTTTCAGTGTTCTTTCTGGTGTATAAAAAAACCAATTTGCTTTTGGTAAAAAGCATAATTATGGCGTTTCTGTCAATAGGCGTATGGTGGCTTTCTATCGAACATTGGCAATTTATGGGTGCAGCATGGGCGAAGATAGTAATAAACTTAATTACAATTATTGTAATGATAATTATTCTCTTGGTGTCAAAACGAGGTAGCTTGCCATACAATCGCGACAGACAGAAGAGTAACATGTTTAATATGCTCCATTTTCGGGCAGTTAAAAATACTAAACAGGATTGGAACTAAAATGCCATTGATTAAGGTTTTATGGTTTACCAGCACAGAGGTCACACAACGTGAATTTGCTGGGACAGGGAACTGGGTTATAACTATTTTAGATTGTTTTCGCAGAATTGAGGGATACCAGCTACATGTCGCATTCCATGATAGTCGCATTCCATATATGACAGAATCAACATTGGATGGAGTTAGATTGTATCATATACCTCCAAGGAGCAGAAGAAGTAGAATCAGAAAAGTCCTTGACCGATTGACTGGAAGAGATGTAGATGGATATTATGCAGAGGAATACTATCGAGTCATAGATTTAGTTAAGCCAGACATTATCCAGATATTTGGTCTCGAGAGTAATTTTATCCGTATACTCGAGAGATGTAATGATAGAGTTGTCGTTCATATTCAGGGTTTGCTGTCATCTTTGCAATATAAGTACTATCCTAGATTCAGCAAATGGGAGCTTATTAGAAGTTCTCCATTTTCTAATTTGATAATGAATGGAATTCCCAGGATACCTCCTCGCTCGGTGAAGAAACATCTTAAGCTTGAATCATGCATCTACGACAGAGTCAAATACTATATGGGCAGAACTGACTGGGACAGGAGGTGCGTTAAGGCTCTATCGCCACAAGCAAAATACTTTTATTGTCAGGAATTGATGCGTGAAACATTTACAAGTGCTAAGTGGAAGCCACATAAAAAGGGAATTGTTAGACTATACACCACAACTAGTGATGGAGCTACAAAGAATGTTGACATGATATATGAAGTTGCAGCGATACTTGATAAACACAATCCAAATTTCAAATATCAGTGGAGAGTGGCGGGAGTATGTGAGAATAGTATAACTCCAAAGATTATGAAATTCCGGGGGCAAGTGTCTCCCAACATCCATCTTCTTGGGAGGTTAACTGCTGATAAAATCGTTCAGGAGATGATGGATGCGGATTTGTTCGTTTATCCAAGCGCGATGGAAAATGGCTGTAATGCTGTTCAAGAAGCTATGCTAGTAGGTGTTCCAATAGTCGCTACCCATGCTGGTGGGCTTAGCACTACCATTAAAGATTATGAATACGGGATACTTGTCCAAGAGGGTGATCCCTATGTTTTAGTTGGGGCTATCGTAGAATCTTTCGAGAATTACGATAGAATGGTGGGAATGGCCTTTAGCGCTAGGACGGCAGCGAAATCTCGTCACGATCGTAGTAGAGTACTATCTCAACTGGTAGAAGCCTATGAGACGATAGTTATGGATAGCAATGAGAACACCAATTCATGAGCATAGCAGCGGTTTTAAGGCCGACAAGTTCTCACTTAGCGAAATCAGGATATCTTAAAAAGCGGTACACCTTAATGAATAAATTTCTCTGTCAGCACAATATCGGTGTCTAATATGCATAGTGAAACCTACAAATGAGATTGCTAAGTATAAATAGTTAATCGAATAAAGGGCTTATAATTTGTTTTTTGCTATTTTCGCCATTGTAACAGCGATCCTATATATGATAAGGGGTAAGCACGCAATACTGGACCTACCCTTGTTGTTCCTAATAGCTGAAATTGCTATGCCTTGGATTATGGGGGGTGAGGGATTTGAAACTAGGCAACACATACGAATACTGTACTTTAGCAGTATGTTCACATTGTTTCTTTTCGCTGTCCACTTCAAACTTTTTGACAAGAGACAATTTGTTTATACTGCAACGACGCTTCTTTTTCTCGTACTAGTTCTGACCACAAGTACGGAAGTGTTTGAGTCTTTCAAGAAGTGGCTAAAGATTGCTCCTGCCCTACTGGCGTTTCCGGTCTATAATCAGTATTTTAGTAGAAGACCGCATATGCTAAAGGGGTTTTATTATCGGCTAGTTCTCTATAACACCATTTTTGTCCTTTCGATGGTTGTTTCTTCCATCCTGAGAATAGGTATTGGATGGGGATATGGGAATAATCGATTTGTTTTTCTTGTTGGTTATAATATCTGGGCTTTGTATTCAGTTATCTATTCTGTA
The DNA here is from genome assembly GCA_964390205.1 of uncultured Marinobacterium sp. Classification (GTDB taxonomy): domain Bacteria; phylum Pseudomonadota; class Gammaproteobacteria; order Pseudomonadales; family Balneatricaceae; genus Marinobacterium. The sequence goes on along the minus strand of CAYMHL010000252.1, from coordinate 765 downwards.
ACCTTGTCTTTGTTTCTGTCTCAGATGAACAAAAATCGTATGTTAAGTATTATCCTTTGGGCACAAGCAATAGCTCTAGGGATCATACTTCTTTTAATCTTCAAACGTATGCTGATTGTAACATATCTCTTAGGCATATACTTCTATTTGTTGACAACACTTAATATGGACAAGAGAAAGTATCTATATCTTTCTTTTGTAATTGTTGGTCTGATTATAGCATATCAGTATTCTCATGAATTACTACATAGCTTAGCGTTAGGGAGGCTGCGCATATTTGAGCTTCAAAACTATGCTGAGGAAGGTAGAGCTTTGGAGTTCATAAACTACTTCAAGTACTGGATACAGGAGGAGAAAGCTGTTGATATTTTGTTTGGTAGAGATTTTCTCAGGTCAGGATTTAACGAATTCGAAGCAATAACATTAGTTTCTGGCGACAGAGGAAGAATTATTCATTCTGATTTGGCTAATTTGCTTTATACTACAGGATTGGTGGGTGCGATCATGTTCATTGCATTACTCAAAAATTTTTTCGGCAATGCCAAAAATGCGTTATATAAGTCATCATTGACCAAGAATGCTTTCACATATGTTTTATTGGCCATATCACTGAACCTATTCTCCGAAGGAATAGATATAGGGCAGAATTATTTTATGCCTCTTGCAATGATTGGAGCTATTTGCGGAGCTATAAGTTCATCTGGGTTCACTAGCAAGAAATATAAAGAGAACACTTATGTTTAGAGATAAAGTAATCATAATTAC
>CAYMHL010000251.1:0-3245 GCA_964390205.1 uncultured Marinobacterium sp. | reverse complement strand
ACCCCCGGCCCCGACCACAATCCCCGATCCGCCGAAACTGTTCGAACGGCACAGCGACGACTACCTGTTGAGCCTCGGCGTGCCGCCCAGTTGGCTGCCGACCATCCGCGAAATCCTCGACGAAATCCAATTGCTGACGGTCGTGGAGAGACTTCCCGAGGAGGTGGCCGAACGGTTGCTGCAACTGGCCGACGGCGTGCTGGTAACCCCCCCGCCGCCCGTTGCGCCCACGGCCCCGCTGACGGCAAACCCGGACAATCTTCGCCGCTTCTGGGTCGTCGAAGAAGCGTCCGAACTCCGCGACCTGCTCGATAAACCCATTGAGGATTGGGTCCGCTTCCTGCATCCCTCGCAGCGGCAGTTGTCCACCGGCGAGTTCAACGGGCCGGTGAAGGTCACCGGGTCGGCCGGCACGGGCAAGACCGTCGTCGCCATGCACCGGGCGCGGCACCTGGCTGACCGGGGCTACCGCGTGCTGCTGACCAGCTTCGTCACCACGCTGTGCACAAATATCGAGCGCAACCTGCAAGTCCTTTGCAACCAGGGCCAGCGAAAGCACATCACCGTTGGCACCGTTCACAGCCAAGCCCTCAAACTGGCCCGGCGGCTCGACAGCCGGCTCGCGCCCGCCGAGGCCGACCACATTGCCCGACTCATCCAGCGATACCGGGATTTTGGCGGCGCGGTGTTCGACCAGGATTTTCTGCAAGCCGAATGGTCGGGTGTTGTCGAGAACCAGGGCATTCTGACCTGGGACGAGTATCGCGATACACAGCGGACCGGCCGCGGCCGGGGACTGCAAGTCCGCGAACGGCTTGCCGTGTGGAAGGTCTTCGAACTGGTGTACGAGGAACTCAACGCCAGGCACCAGGCCCCGTGGCCGCTCATCTGCCGCCGGGCCTTCGAGGGCCTTCAGGCCGGCAAGATCGAAAGCCCGTTCGATGCCGTGATCGTCGACGAGGTTCAAGACCTGAAGCCGCAGGAAGTCCGGTTTCTGGCCGCGTTGGCCGCGGGCCATCCCGGCGGCCTCATGCTCGTCGGCGACGCCGGCCAACGCATCTACCCCGGCGGCTACAGCCTGCGGAGCCTCGGCATCGACGTTCGCGGCCGATCGCGCACGCTGCGCATCAACTACCGCACCACCGAGCAGATCCGCCAATTCGCCGATCGCATCCTGCCCGATCAGGCCGACGACCTCGACAGCGGCCAGGAGGTGCGTAAAGGCACTCGCAGCCTGCTGAAAGGCCCCAAGCCCACCCTGGCCGGGTTCAAGACGGCCGCCGAGCAGGACGCCTTCGTAACCCAGCAAATCCGGCGACTGATCGACGAGGGCATCCGCCCCCGCGAAATCGCCGTCTTCGCCCGCATGGGCGCGAAGCTCGAACCGCTCCGAAAGGTTCTGGCCGATGCCGGCATCGCGCACCACGTGCTCAGCCGCGACGACGATCCCGACCGGCACGACGGCGTTCACTTCGGCACCATGCACCGCGCCAAGGGGCTCGAATACAAGGTCGTGTTCGCATACGACTGCACCGAGGGCGTGGTGCCCCACGTGCCCACGCTCAGCCGGTACAAGGACCCGGCCGACTACGAAACGGCCCGCGCCCGCGAGCGGCAACTGCTGTACGTTACCCTGACCCGCGCCCGCGATGAATTGTTCGTTACCTGGGCCGGCCTCCCGTCGCCTTTCCTCCCCGAACAGAACTGAAAACAAGGATAGTTGCCATGCAATATGCCGTCGGTTCGCTGATCCGTGCCCGCGATCGCGAATGGGTCGTGCTTCCCGAGTCTGAAGCCGAACTGCTCGTCGTCCGGCCCCTGGGGGGAACGGAGGATGAAGTCACGGGCATCGACACACGCCTCGAAGGGGTCGCGTCGGCCCAGTTCGACCTCCCTTCGGCCGAGAAGATCGGCGACTACCTGTCCTGCCGTCTGCTACGCGATGCCGCCCGCCTCGGGCTCCGCTCCAGCGCCGGCCCGTTCCGTTCGTTCGCCCGGATCGCCGTCGAGCCCCGCCCCTACCAGCTCGTGCCCCTGCTCATGGCCCTCAAGCTCGATCCCGTCCGGTTGCTCATTGCCGACGACGTCGGGGTGGGCAAGACGGTCGAGGCCCTTCTGACGGCCAAGGAACTGATCGACCGCGGCGAAGCCACCCGGTTCGCCGTCCTCTGCCCGCCGCACCTCGCCGAGCAGTGGCAAACCGAACTCCGCGACAAGTTCCATATCGACGCCGAACTGGTCCGGCCGAGTACGGTCAACCGGCTGGAACGCAATTGCTCCTTCGGCCGGTCGCTCTTTGAAGTCTATCCGTACGTCATCGTCTCGATCGACTTCATCAAGTCCGACCGGCGGCGGGAGGAGTTCCTGCGGGCGTGCCCCGAGCTGGTCATCGTCGACGAGGCGCACGGCTGCGCGTTCGGCGGCGGGCGCGGCAGCGGCCGGCACCAGCGGCACCAGCTCGTCGCCGGCTTGGCGAGCAAGCCCGACCGCCACATGATTCTCGTCACCGCCACGCCCCACAGCGGCAACGAAGAGGCCTTCCGCTCCCTGCTGACGATCCTGAACCCCGAGTTTGCCAACCTGCCCGACGACCTCACCGGGCGAGAGAACGAACACCACCGCCGCCGGCTGGCCCAGTATTTCGTCCAACGGCGCCGGGGCGATATCCGCCGCTTCCTGGCCGATACCCCGTTCCCTGAGCGCGATCCGGCCGGCGGCGAGCAGGCGTACAAGCTCTCGCCCGAGTACCGGAAGCTGTTCGACCGGGTGCTGCAGTACGCCCGCGAAACGGTGCTCGACCCCGAGCACAAGCAGCACCGGCAGCGCGTCCGCTGGTGGTCGGCCCTCGCGCTGCTGCGCAGCATGGCCTCCAGCCCGGCCGCCGCCGCCGCCACGCTCCGTAGCCGGGCCGCCGTGGCCGATACCGAGACGCCGGAAGACGCCGACGAAATCGGCCGCCGCACCATTCTCGACCTCGAGGAAGACGAAGGGGCCGAACGGCTCGACGCCGCACCCGGAAGCGATATCGGCGGCCTGGCCGACGACGAAACCCGTCATCGCCGCCGCCTGCTCGATATGGCCCGCCAGGCCGAGGAACTCTACGGCGAAAAGGACGCGAAGCTCCTCCAGGCGGTCCCCATCATCAAGGGCCTCTTGCAAGACGGCTTCCAGCCCATCGTCTTCTGCCGCTTCATCCCCACGGCCGAATACGTGGCCGAGCAGCTCCGACAACGCCTGCCGAAAGG
>CAYMHL010000250.1:0-3277 GCA_964390205.1 uncultured Marinobacterium sp. | reverse complement strand
TGCCGCAACCAGGGCACGCCAAAGCAGTCGCCAAAGGGGCCGCAGCAGATAGCGGAAAAGTCTGGATTGTCTGCGACTGGCCAAATTGCCTCTTTGGATGCCTGGTATGAAAGGGAAGCTGTCCGGAACTCTTGATCCGATATCCGGTCAGCGGTTTATACTATGCCAAACTCTAAGTGAGACTGTCATGTTTGATCACCCTGCCAATCGCCTGACCGGCCTGCTGAGCGTTGTAGCCCTTGTGCTGCTGTTGCTGGCACCTGTGATGGCGTCGGCAGTGCCGCTGCACCCTGAACAGGTTACCGGCAGCATGACGGATCATGCGCACCATCACCCGACCGACGACAGCGGCGAAAGTGCCTCCTGCTGGCAGCAGTGTCTAAGCAGCTGTGCCAGTCATTGTGCGCCCCTGGCAACCGGCCTGACCCTGGCGCTACCTGCAGCCAGCACACGGGCTGCACGGTCACCCGATCTCTACCAGCCCATTGTTCTGCCCGGGCTGCAACGCCCTCCAAAAGCCTGAATAGCCTCTGATTTTTTTGCCCGAAACGGGCGACTGACACTTTCAGCTATTCAGGAGTACCTTCATGAGCAAGGACAACACGCTGCGTGCGCCTTCACGGCGGCGCTTTGTACAGGGTCTGGCCCTGGGCGGTCTGGTGACCGGACTGGGTCTCAATGCACGTCCACTGCTGGCATCTTCCGCACCTGTTACAACCAGGGTTCCGGAACTGAGCGGCCGCGATTTCGAGCTGAACATCGGCCATCAGCTGGTCAATTTTACCGGCAAGGAGCGCCTCGCCACCACCGTCAATCATTCACTGCCTGCCCCGATTCTGCGCTGGCGCGAAGGTGATCGGGTGCGCCTGCACGTGCACAACAGCCTGGATACCGACTCATCCATCCACTGGCACGGCATCATTCTGCCCACGGAGATGGACGGTGTGCCCGGACTCAGCTTTGACGGCATCGCGCCGGGCGAAACCTTTACCTACGAGTTCGATGTCAACCAGAGCGGCACCTACTGGTATCACAGTCACTCCGGCTTTCAGGAACAGACCGGACTGTACGGCGCGCTGATCATCGAACCGAAAGAGCCGGAGCCGTTCAGTTACGATCGCGATTATGTCGTCATGCTGTCAGACTGGAGTGATACCCCGCCCGAGCGGATCTTTGCCAATCTTAAAAAGATGAGCCACTACTACAACCGCCGCGAGCGCTCACTGGTGGACGATTTCATCCCCGAAGTCCAGCGTGATGGTTTGGGTACCACCCTGGCACGCCGTCAGATGTGGGAAAGGATGCGCATGAGCGACCGCGACATTTCCGATGTCACCGGCTACACCTACACCTTCCTGATGAACGGCCAGACACCGGCCACCGGCTGGAGCGGCCTGTTCACACCGGGCGAAAAAGTCCGCCTGAGGGTGATCAACGCTGCCGCCATGACCTTTTTCGATCTGCGCATTCCCGGCCTGAAAATGACGGTCGTGGCCTGTGATGGCCAGTATGTTGAGCCGGTCAGTGTGGACGAGTTCCGCATCGGCGTGGCCGAGACCCTCGATATCATCGTGGAGCCTCTGGAGCACAAGGCCTACAGCCTGTTTGCCCAGGCCATTGATCGCTCGGGCTTCGCCCATGGACACTTGACGCCTGATCCGGCGCTGCGGGCAACACCGCCGGCCATGGACCCCGCCCCCGAGCTGACTCACATGGATATGGGCATGGCGATGAGCGAAGAGGGCCATCACGGGCATGACAGCCACGCCCTGCCATCAGCAGGCTCAAAAAACGCTCATGCCGGTCACGCCATGCCAACACCGGACCCTCATGCCGGGCACCAGATGACCGCCCCCTCCCGCTCGGGCAACCATGACATGTCGATGCATAACACCCACAGTGGACATGGCATGTCGGTACATCAAGGCCACTCGGGACACAACATGACAGCGCCCTATCAGGGGCACCCATTGTCGGCCGGCATGGCCACCCACAGGGACAGCGAATACGGCCCCCACGTCGACATGCGAGCCGAATCGCCGCAGTACCGGCTGGATGATCCCGGTGCGGGTCTGCGCAACAACGGGCGCAAGGTGCTCACCTACGCCATGCTGCGCAGTCTGCATCCGACACCGGACACCCGTGAGCCCGGCCGTGAAATCGAGCTGCACCTCACCGGCAACATGAGCCGCTACATGTGGTCGATCGATGGGATCCGTTATGCCGACGCCGAGCCGATCCGGCTTACCTATGGCGAGCGGGTTCGATTCACTTTCGTCAACGACACCATGATGCCGCACCCGATGCACCTGCACGGCATGTGGAGTGATCTCGAAACCGGTGATGCCACCCATCTGCCACGCAAGCACACCCTGGTGGTTCAACCCGGCTCGCGCCTGAGTTTTCTGGTCACCGCCGATGCCCGTGGCGAATGGGCATTTCACTGCCATCTGCACTATCACATGATGGGCATGTTCAGAAAAGTCGTGGTCAGCTGAGGAGATGACAATGAAACAGTACACACACTGGCCACTGCTGGCCCTGATCATCCCGGCCATGGCACAGGCGCACATGGATGATGATCCGGTATTGGGCATGCTCAATGTCAAACAGCTCGAAGCCGCCTACGATGATGGCGATACCCGGCTCAACTGGAATGTGGAAGGATGGCTGGGTACCGATCTGCACAAGCTGGTACTGAGCAGCGAAGGTTCACGCCTCAAGGGGCGCACGGACGCCCATGAACTGCGCCTGTTCTACCGCCGTGCCGTTGCACCCTATTGGGATCTGGAGCTGGGCTGGCAGCACGAGCCTCTGGCCGATAGCCGTGAGGACCGCGCCCTGCTGGGCATCAGCGGCACCGCCCCCTGGTATATCGAGACAGACCTGCACCTGCTGGCAGGGCCGGGCAGTGACCTGACCGCCGAACTGAGTCTGGAACGCGAAATACGCCTGACCCGTCAGTGGGTGCTGAGTCCCGAACTGGGCCTGAGGGCACACAACTTCAGTGATCCGAGCGAACATCAGGGCAGCGGGCTGTCCGAGCTGGATCTGGAGTTGCGTCTGGCCTGGGAGGTTCGCCCGGACCTGGCGCCCTATGTGGGCGTCAGTTGGGAGCGAAAACTGGGCAACTCGGCCGATCTCGCCCGTGCCAGCGGTCACGATACGGATGAAACCCGCTGGCTGCTGGGCATTCGTTTCTGGTTTTAGTGCGCTTTATCGAGACACTGATACCAGTAGTTGACCATGGCCGGGTCGGCCTGACTGACCTGCACAG
>CAYMHL010000249.1:0-3286 GCA_964390205.1 uncultured Marinobacterium sp. | reverse complement strand
TTATCTATCCAATCCGCTATAAAATCCCCCGTGTTAAAAAGGTGGTCTGCTTGCTGGCTGATCCGGTCTGGCCGGTGAAGTGGAAGTCCAGACTGGCGCGGGGCAGGTCGAAGTCTTCGGCACACACCCGATACGAGAGCCAGCTGGCGTTGTTGTCGGTCAGATCGATCAATTCGGGCCCGAACAACTCAAATGCGCCCGGCCCCTGCACCGCAACCCTGACCTGTTCCGGCTGACGGGTAAAGCCTTCCACCTTGACCCGGTAGTGGTTGCAGACGGTGTTCTCGTCCTGCTGGGTAAACAGTGCGCCACGATCACGACGGATCTCCACCAGCAGACTGGTGGTGCCGGTGAAGCCGTACAGCACGGCACCAAAGGCGACCAGCATGACCGCGCCATAGCCTGCCAGACGCGGGCGTATCAGAGGCGAGCGTTCGCCCTCCAGCTGCGCCTCGGAGGCGAAACGGATCAGCCCCGTGGGCCGGTTCAGTTTGGTCATCACCGTATCACAGGCATCAATGCAGGCGGCACAGTCGATACACGCGGCCTGCAGGCCATCACGAATATCAATCCCGGTCGGGCACACCTGTACGCACAGGCCGCAATCCACGCAATCGCCGCTGTTCAGATCGGCGTTGCGCAGGCTGGCGCGGGGTTCGCCACGGCGCGTGTCGTAGCTGACGGTACGCGTGTCGCGGTCGAACATCACCCCCTGAAAACGAGAGTAGGGGCAGGCATGCAGGCAGATTTTTTCACGCACCAGCCCCGCATTGGCGTAGGTCAGGCCGGCCATGATGATCAGCCAGCCGCTGACACCCGCCGTCAGTTGCAGCTGCACCGCATCGCTGACCAGCTCACGCATCGGGATGAAATAACCGGTAAAGGTCAGCGCCGTCAGCAGCGACAGCCCGATCCAGAGCAGATGCTTGGCGATACGGCGTAACAGGCGTGCGCCGCCGAGCGGTTTGCCTTCGGCGCGGGCACGCTCACTGGCCCGGCCCTCGGTGAAATCCTCGATACGAATGAACAGCCAGGTCCAGATGCTTTGCGGACAGGCAAACCCGCACCACACCCGTCCCCAGGCCACCGCCATGAAAAACAGCAGACAGGCGCCGGCAATCATCAACCCGGCCAAAAGCGGCAGGTCATGCCAGGACAGGGCATGGCCGAACAGTATGATCTGTCGCTGTGCAAACGAGAACAGCAGCCAGGGCTGTCCATCCACCTGCACCCACACCAGCCCGAAAAACAGCGCGATCATCGGCCAGCTGCTCAGGCGGCGCAGGGTCTGAAACCGGCCCTCGGTCAACCGCACATGAAACTTGCCATCGCGGGCGTAGGGCGGGGTGTAGTCTTGAACGACAGGTATCTTTTCCATGCTGGGCGGTCCCCTGAATTGTTGACCGGGCAAGATTACGCTTGTACTCGCAACAGGTTCAGGTATAAAAAAATAAAAATGAATCGGTACAGATGGGTACAAACGGCATGACATCGGATTATCGCTATCGGCAGCTGGAACACTGGCTGTTGCAGGGCATTCAGGAGCAGCGCTGGCGGCTGGGTGAACGCCTGCCGTCGATCCGTACCCTGTGCCGTGAGCACCGCTTGTCGAAGGCCACGGTGCAGCATGCGCTGCAGCGACTGGAGGCCCAGGGCTGGCTGGAAGCGCGCCCCAAGGCCGGCTACTTCGTCACCCTGAGGCCAGCGCCGCCCGGCGATCAACACGGCATGCCCGGTCGTACCCGAGTCATACAGCCGCCACGGCCCGTGAGCGTGAATGACCTGCTGCTGGATATCATGCAGCGCAGTGCCGCCTTTGACCTGCTGCCTGACCTGAATGCGGGCGAGCTGCCGGCCGGCATCGTGGCGCTGAACCGCAGCATCGGACGGGCACTGCGGCGTCAGCGCGGTGACGATTACCAGTATTATGATGAGCCCGCCGGGTCGATCAGCCTGCGCGAGCAGTTGGCGCTGCACTATGCCCGTCGCGGCTGGGCCGCCGCACCGGATCAGCTTTGCATTACCTCGGGCTGTCAGCATGCCCTGTTTCTGGCGTTGATGGCCTGCTGCAAGCCCGGTGATGTGGTGGCCGTCGAGTCCCCCGGGTTTTACGGTGTGCTGCAACTGCTGGAACAGCTGCAACTGCAGGTGGTGGAAGTCCCTGCGGGTGCAGACACCGGCATGGATATGGATGCACTGGACGCGGTACTGCAGCGCTGGCCGGTCAAGGCCTGCATCGTCTCACCCGCGTTTGCCACCCCGAGTGGCGCACTGATGCCCACAGCAGCCCGACAGCACCTGCTGGCGCTGGCCGAGCGCCATGATCTGGCCATCATCGAAGATGACATCTATGCCGACACCGCGCTGGGCAGCCCGCCCGACCCGCTCAAGGCGCTGGACGGTGATGACCGCGTGATTCTGTGCAGCTCGTTCTCAAAGTCCCTGTCGCGTGATTTGCGTCTGGGCTGGATCGCCGGTGGCCGCTGGCACGCCCGTATCCTGCACCTGAAACTGGTCACCCAACTGGCCAGCAGCCGCACCCTGCAACAGGGCGTAGCCGACTACATGGCCGATGGCAGCCTTGCCACCCACCTGCGCCGCCAGCGCAACGCCCTGCACCAGCGCCGCGACCAACTGATCGCCGCCCTCAACGCCTGGCCCATCGACCTGCGCGTCAGCAGGCCCACCGGCGGCCTGGCCGTCTGGGTAGAACTGCCCGATACCTACGATACGCTGGCCTGCTACCCCCGCGCGCTGGAGCAGGGCATCGTCATCACCCCGGGCCCGCTGTTCTCGGTATCCGGCCAGTTCAAACACTGCCTGCGCATCAGCTACGCCCACCCCTGGGATGGCAAGCGATTGGCCGCGCTGAACCAGCTGCCAGAGCTGTTGGCAACAGGCAACAAATGATGCATATTTGAACTCTGCCAGCGGGAAGTCGGCAGCCACAACGACAGGGAAAAGAGGATGGGTCGATGACCGGGAGGATTTGCAGTTTTCATGTTTCATCAGTTGATCATCTCTTTTCTGGCGTGCCCCTGTTCCATACCCCCGTAGTTTGTACCTGTTTGAGCCACAGGTGGAGCGCTGTTTTACCTTTTTCTGCTGAGGGCGTTGTCGTTAAGTTAATAAAATCAGTGGGTTATGGATGGATTGGGGAAATTAAAAGGTATACCCGCTAATAATTATTATGAGGTCTGCCACCATCATAAATGGGCTGTTATGCGCTTAGTGTATCGCTATACATTCAAGAGGCGTGCTAAAAACTGCTTTTCGTCCTTACGAT
>CAYMHL010000248.1:0-3291 GCA_964390205.1 uncultured Marinobacterium sp. | reverse complement strand
GTGCGTGCCCCAGAGGTTGCCGTGGTGCAGGGCATCTGCGGCATGATCAACACCCGGACCCTTGCCGTACCAGAGGCCAAAGACGCCGTCGTATTGGCTGCTGTTGAAGAAATCGATCTGCTGCGAACCCCAGACGGCGGTAGCCGCCATGGCCTCGTTGACGCCGGGGTTGAACTTGATGTTGCGGGCTTCCAGCGCCTTGCCAACGCGCTTGGCGTCCTGATCAAAATGACCGAAGGGGGAGCCGCGGTAGCCGGAGATGAAACCGGCGGTATTGAGGCCGGCCTCGCGGTCACGGCGATGCTGTTCAAAGGTCAGGCGCAGATAGGCCTGGTTGCCGGACATGAACACCGGCCCTTCCTGTTGGATATAGGTCTGCTCGGGCAATTTCTTGGGTGCGGACATGGTTTCTTTCCGTTGAAGTACGCAAAATGTGAACCGGCCGTGAAGCGAAAATCGGCCAGGAATCGGCGGCGGGACGCTTATCGCATCGCCGCCTTGACCTTGAGTGGAATGGGCTTGACGACACCTTCACCGGTGATGATCTTTTCGCCCTGTTCATCGAAGCATTCGGTGCTCAGGGTGACGGTGTTGGTATCGATATCGATCGCTGTGACGGTGGCAACGGCACGGTAGCAACGATCGAAAAAGGCCGGGCGCAGAAACTCTACGCTCTGCTTGAGCCAGAGGGTGCCAAGCCCAGGCAGTTCCATGCCGAGCAGGCCGGAAAACTGGGCGACGGAAAACATGCCGTGAGCGACACGCTGACGAAAAATGCTGTTGGCGGCATAGGTCTCGTCGTGGTGTGCCGGGTTCCAGTCGCCGGAAATCTTCGAAAATGCGACCGCATCCTCGTAACTGATGCTGTATTCCTTCTCGGTCGACATGCCGATCTGCAGGTCGGCAACGGTCAGGCAGGCCGCCGGTGTGGGTATGTCCATGGCGTATCACTTCTCTCTGAGCAGGTCATTCTAGTTATAGTGTGCTTGAAGAGATTGGCAGCCCGGATCCGTTCAGCCAGGCGTCCATTTCGGGACATCAGCCACTGTCATGGCTCCGGTTACTGCCAAAGTCTTATCGCCATGCTATTAAAAGCGAGGAGTGCGGATAAGGCTGATCGGTGGGAACACCAGATGCCAGATTCAGGAACTCGGGCGGGCGGATATGATCACGGCGGTGCGCAGGCCTTCCTTGCCGAAGCGGGCCATGCGCCAGAAATGGCTGCGTGGCACGGGCACGTTCTGAGTATCGAGCAGGGTTTTATCCTCATCTTCGTCCACTTCCGGGTCGTGCAGATAGACATAGTGCTCATCGATGCCGGTCAACACCACCCAGTGAGGACTTTTCTGGCGACTGAAGCTCCAGCAGCTGATCAGCATCAGCACATAGGCGCCGGATGCCAGGGCCTGCTCCAGAAGCTCGAAACTGATCTCTTCGCCGTGCTCGATAATACCGGCGGCTTCGACCTGTTCCTTGAAGTCCTGATGCACCAGCTCCAGCACCTCTTTCTTCAAGTCCGTGCGCACGCCGTGGACGAATAGAGGGCCTTCGACGTTGATATACAGCTCGGCATCAAAACCGCGGCGAAATGCCGCCAAGGCTAGCCCGCGTGGGCCACAGCCACCGTGGCCGGTGGTCATGAAAATAGAGGTGGCCTCGCGCCAGATCTGCAGTTCATGGCGCCGGTCCATGACAATGTCGGGGTCCAGGGCTTTCATGGCCATCAGCAACGAGGCCGGGCCACAGGTGAAGGGCAGTGTCTGGCCATACCAGGGCACTACGCCAGGGGCCTGGGTACGGATCGCCAGCAGTCGTTTCTGGAACCTCAGTGCCGGAGCATGATCCTCGTAATAGTCCTCATAGATACCGAACTGGCGGTAACCCAAGGCACGATACAGGGCGATGGCGCTGTCGTTGTCGGCGCGCACCTCCAGTCGCAACGCCAGACAATCCTGCTTCAGTGCCGCACTCTCGCCGGCTTGCATCAGCAGCCGTGCGATTCCCTTGCCGCGCATGTCACTGTTCACGGCAAGGGAGTAAATCCTGCCCAGTGAAGTCCCGCGGTGAAACAACACCAGCACATAGCCTGCCAGTGTCTGTTGTTCGCTTTCGGCGATGATCAGTGCGCAATGACCGCGCTTGAGCATCCAGCGAAACTGGCGGCGACTGATGCGATCTTCGCTGAAACTCCGCTGTTCCAAACTGAGCAGTGCCGGCAGGTCGTTCAGGGTGGCGGGACGTAAATGGACCGATTCAGACATGGCAGGCTTCCGCAGGATGTATATCTCTCAGGCTAATACGCCCGCCCGGTGGGTGCCAGCGGGCCGGGAAATATTTTTCCACGCCGATTGCACCCGGTCGCAAAGCGATCGATAGTGGACAGTAGGCAAGACAGGGCAGGGAGTACCATGACCAAGCTGAAGATCATCGTTGACAAAACAGAAGACTGGCAGGCGTTTTATCCGGCCGAGCAGTTGATGAGTGCGCATGAATATCTGACCCAGGGCAGCCGCAAGGAGCGGACCCAGGTGCAGATCATCAACCTCTGTCGCCACTATCGCTACTTGAGCAACGGCTACTATACCTCTTTGCTGGCAGAGGCCCGCGGCCATAAGGTGATTCCTTCAATTCAGACCATCAATGATCTGGGGCGCAAGTCGATCTACAGCCTGAGCATGAAGGATGTGAACCTGTCACTGAACAAACTGGTCGCCAAGAATGCACAGCTGCGTGAACAGCTGGAGGCTGACCGGCGGCTCAAGGTCACCCTCTGTTTCGGCCAGACGCTGTTTGCACCTTTGCAGGAGCTGGCGCGGCAGATCTTCGAGCAGTTTCCCTGCCCGATCCTGCATCTGACCTTCCGTCAGGGTGAGGCCAGCTGGGAGATCGAGACCGTCAAACCGGGCAGCCTGAAGCAGCTGAGCAGTGCCGAAGAAGATCTGTTTGCCGCCGCCATCGATGCCTTCAGCCGCAAGCTGTGGCGCAAACCCTCGGTGCGCAGGAAATACCGCTATGACCTGGCGATTCTGGTGGATCGTGAGGAAAAGCTGCCGCCGTCGGACCCTTTGGCAATCAAGCGCTTTATCCGTGCCGGTCGTCAGCTGGGCATTGATGTCAGTCTGATCGGCAAGCGGGATTTCGGTCATCTGGCCGAATATGACGGCCTGTTCATTCGTGAAACCACCTCGATCAGCAACCATACCTACCGCTTTGCCAAGAAGGCCGAGCGCGAAGGACTGGTGGTGTTTGATGATCCCGCGTCCATACTGCGCTGCTGCAACAAGGTATACC
>CAYMHL010000247.1:0-3335 GCA_964390205.1 uncultured Marinobacterium sp. | reverse complement strand
CCATCTGTTTCAAGGCTATACCCAGTTTCCCAATCCATATTTCATTCTCGTTAGGCATACATCTACCAGAGTTTTGAGAGTGTCCCGGATAATGGTAGTGGTTAACCACAAAAGTGCTTTCTTTCTGTTCCCTGATCACCTGAAGCTTATAATCCTGAGCATCTGCGTCCTCCAAGCTAACCAGTCCTTTGGTGTCAAATCTCATCTCTCCCTGTAAAATGCCTCTCATTAACACTACAAAATAGTCAGATTTGGTTGCTGTCGCAGACCTTGGCGGATACAATTCTTCGAAAAGGTCGGCATGGGTGATTGCGGCATATCCTGTATAGTAGTTGTCTAATAAGAACCTGCTTTTATAGCCATTGTTACGCAGGATCATATTAGTCCATGAGTTTCCTGTATAAATATCTCTTCCTTCCGGTCCCTTCATTACTCGATCTGTAAAATCAAGCATTCTACCCATGCTGTTGAGACTAGCTTCTCCGAGAGTGTATGTGTCATCATAGAGCTTGAATCCGTGATCGTCAAGAATCTGCTTCAGGCCTGCAAATGGAAGATTCTGCTCCCTGAATACCCTCTCATTGGGAATGCCATCATAGACAAAAAGGTAAATATTCGGTTTTTCATTGAACACAATCTGCTTGAACTCTTCGCTCAGAACCTTTCTCTTGTATGTTCCGCTCGATGAATCCGAACTCGCAAAAAAACCGCTAACTACGAACACCAAGAGTATTAAACCTGAGACTTGTAAAGCCTTAATGATGCGTATCCTGCTGTTGATAAAACCCAATGGAATTATTGTGAGAAACAGCATAATCCAGAAATCTATATCAACCTTACTCGTTTGTCGAAGTCCAAACCTAATCAGTGGTAGTGAGATCAGAAGCAAAGTGAAGATAGCCGCCTTCAGAGCAGAATCACTCTTGGAGCGTCTATGCCCGGCACTGGAGCAAAGTACTGTGTAGCTTAAGGCTGCTATTGCGCTGATAACTAAGTAAAAAAGGACATTGTATTGCCCCATCAGGTATTCGCTGTTCACTCTCGCATAGTGCACTGCCGGTATCAAAGGCGGTATGAGAAGTATAAGAATCCTGAGCGAGGGTCGAACCGGTTCAACCCTCTTCTCGCTCGGCATGAGAAGCCCCATGACAAACGCCGAGAACATCAACAAGTATGCCATTGAGTTAAAAGTTACAGAATGTTCCAGACTTGGAAACAATCCAGGGACTAAACTTAAGCTCATGCCGACAATAGCTATAAGCAGTAAAGCCCCGGCTATTGAACCCGCAATTGCATACCTGAATGTGCTTTCAAATCTGTTTTTCAAGTCATACAACTGCATAGAGAAGAAACCGAAAGCCGCTAAGAAAAACGGGATGTATTTCAGATAGCTGGGGAAGTGGTAGCCTCTGGGTAATGCCACAACTTGATAGACATAGAATATACAAAGCAGAGCAAAATACTGCTTGAGGACAGGTAATAATGCGGCAATCAGCCTGGCAAATGATTGTTGACTTAAGCCGGTTGTACCTGATTTCAAAATGGTGTTCCCATGCTTTTTCATAAGCAGGGTTCGAATCAGGAAAACAACATTATTCATCGTCCAATAAACCAATAGTGCCGAAGCTGCGTTATAGAGCAGGATCAGAAACAATCCCGCAATCACAAACGCTTGGCTTTTATCTTTGGGGGAAAAAGTGGGGGTAAGCAGCGCTGTCGATGTGTTAAGCACAGTCATTATAATCGGCAGAAGATTAATCCCTCCCAGCAAGGCATCGGGTGCCGATAGATCACGTATCAGCCAAAAGGAAACTCCTTGAAGTACATCAAGGCTGCTCAGCATATGGTAAGCGGCAAAAAGAAAAGGCAGTTGAAGAAATAGGGGAAATGCAGATCTAAGCGCAAAAATCGGATGATAGTTATATCTTTTATACAGCGCAACTGTCTTTTGGTGGCGGTTCTGGGGGTTGGAGTCTGCCTTAATCGCTTTTAGCTTGGGTAGCATTAAGGATTGAACCAAAACCTCTCTTTCCGGGTAGCGCTTGATTAATCCCCCAAGCCAAGCCATGATCAGGCTTGTAATCAGAGAAAGGAAGATCAGAGCAAGCCCATATGAGCCTATGAACTGAAAAAGAGAAAGATAGGCAATCTGAAGAACCCAGATAAGTGGATAAAGTATCGTTCTCATCTAACTTCTCCTGTAATACTAGTCTGAATATATCGCGCAATAGCATCACCAGCGTTGGCATAATTGCTTATCACCTTGTCACGATAAGCAATAATCGTTTCTGGCTTATATTCTTTTGTCATTTCATTCACATACCTGATGATATCATCTGTATCAGATTTGCTCAGTACTATGCCAATACTATGCGCTGCCTTGTCCATCCACAATTCAGTCATGTCCTCCCGCTCGAAACCTGGCATATCATCAAGCCCTACCTCCAAGCTTAACACCGGTCTTTGATACATGAAGGCAAAATCGAAGCGAATTGAAGAAGTATCAGATATCAAAACATCTGCCTTTTGCATCGACTTAGTAGGAGAGATATCTCTATCCCATTCGGCATTTGAGAGCTTTGATACCTGGCGTTCGATTTCTTCAATGAATTTTGGTTCGGAAACGTAGGATTGGGGGTGTGGTCGCACGATTACTCGGTATCCTGCTTCTGTCAGTATCCTGATAAAACCTGTTCCATAATTCGAAAATAGTCCTTTAGCACCCCAGGAAGAAGCCACCAAAATTGTTTTGACACCATTATCTTGGGCATCAGAGATTATGAGCGCTTTTGAATACGTATCAAGATAGGGCAAGCCCAAAGATATCAGCTTCTTTGCTCTTAACGACCGCTTTCTTTCCAACTCCCGAATGGATTTTTCCTGAAAATCACCGACCATAAACACCGAATCATAGTAATCCAATGAACCCTTCCGGTACATGGACAGGTCGTTAATCGAGTGAAACACGTGGATGAGATTCTGCACATGTGAAGATTTCTGAATTGGGTAGCCCTTGCAGCCGATGTTTGGAGTAGTACAAATCAGATTTGCCACCTTCAAAGAGCCTGCTTTGGCATAACCCATATTGCCATATCCTAGAAATCTGGATACCATATATTCGCTTTCGATATCCAGAAGCTCATCTTCAATATCAAGAGTATAATAGTAAAAAGTGATCTCATGCTTGATCAAAGCTCTTACAATCGGCTCAAAGGTCGCGTTGTATTGTCTGCCTTCGCTCAATATGCCAATCGCGACTTGCTGTTTTACTGCTTTTGCAGTTTCCTGGCCTTTCTTCCCAATCATCCGCAGGAAAACTCCCTTCAAGGAGAAGA
>CAYMHL010000246.1:0-3390 GCA_964390205.1 uncultured Marinobacterium sp. | reverse complement strand
CGATCTGGTAGCCTTCGCTGGCCCATTCGCCCAGGTCGATCAGGCGGCAGCGTTGGGAGCAGAAGGGGCGCCATTTATTGCTTTCGGCGTAGACGGCGGGTTGGCCGCACTGGGGGCATTTGACCATTTTCATGGGGTGTCTCCTGGGGGGGCATCTGCCGGCTTCGGTCAGTATCCTGCCCAACCAAAGCGGCCATGATTAAACTAAAAAGTTTAAGCTGAATAATACAGGCAGCCTTATTTAAGCAGCACAGCTAACGCAACCTGGTTCAAGCCTCACTGTTAAATCAGTTCAGGCGTCCTGCTGGTCTTCCTCGGCGGCCAGTTCAAGCAGCTGTGGGTGCAGGGCCGTTACGGCGGCGGCAAGGTCGGCTTCGGAGCCGCTGTTGTCGAGGGTGAAGTCGGCGTGCTGCAGGCGTTCGTCGCGGGTCATTTGCGCGGCGAGGATCTGGCGGACCTGGGCTTCTTCAATACCGTCGCGCTGCATGGTGCGTTCGATCTGCGCCTGTTCCGGCACGTCCACCACAATCACCTTGCTCACCAGCAGATGCTGGTCGGTCTCCAGCAGCAGAGGGGACGCCAGTACCGCATAGGGGTGGCCGTCGGCGTCGAACTGCTCCAGCGTATCCAGAATGGATTCGCGGATCAGCGGGTGCAGCAGGGCTTCCAGCCAGTTGCGCTCGCGCTCCTTGTCGAACACGATGCGGCGCAGGGCGGGGCGGTCGAGGGTGCCGTCGGTCTTGATGACGTCCTGACCAAAATGGGCGGCGATTTTCAGCAGCGCTTCACTGCCCGGCTCCACTACCTGACGCGCGACCAGATCGGCATCGATCACCGGAACACCCAGGGCGGAAAAACATGCGGACGCAGCGCTTTTACCGCTGCCGATACCCCCAGTAAGACCTGCAACCAGCATCAGAAACTCCCAAGATATGCAGAGATAATCGGTTCACCCCAGAGCAGTGCAATCCAGCCGGCGATGGCCAGATAGGGGCCGAACGGCAAAGGATTCTGCGCCTGATGGCGGCGAAATGCAATCAACAGCAGCGCCAGTATCACCCCCACCACCGACGACAGCAGCACCACCAGCGGCAGGATCTTGATGCCGCCCCAGGCACCGATCGCAGCCAGCAGTTTGAAGTCGCCGTAGCCCATCCCCTCCTTGCCGGTGAGCAGCTTGAACAGCCAGTACACGCTCCACAGAATCAGATAGCCGGCGGCAGCACCATAGACGGCGCTTTCCAGCGAGGTAAACACCCCCTGAGTATTGATCAGCAGGCCCAGCCACAGCAGCGGGAGGGTAATGGAGTCCGGCAGCAGGTGATGATCCAGGTCGATAAAGGTCAGCGTGATCAGTGCCCAGGTCAGCAGCACCAGTGCCACGCCTTCTACCGTCAGGCCGAACTGCCAGATGATCCAGGCGGAACTCAGCCCGGTCAGCAGCTCCACAAACGGATAGCGGAAGGAGATGCCTGTGCCGCAATCACTGCAGCGGCCACGCAGCAGCAGCCAGCTGATTACCGGAATATTCTCGTACCAGCGGATTTGATGGCCGCAGTGGCCGCAGCGGGACCCTGGCGTCATCAGGTTGAACCTGGGCTGTGGCTCGACGGTTTCACCGGCTTCGGTTTTCAGCATGGCATCCCATTCGCGCTGCATCATCACCGGCAGGCGGTAGATCACCACGTTAAGGAAGCTGCCCACCAGCAGGGCAATCACCAACGCAAAAAGAGCCGCCAGCAGCGGCTCGGATTGAAGCAGTTCGATCATGCAGTTAGACCACGCTACCCAGCTGGAAGATCGGCAAGTACATGGCGATAACCAGACCGCCCACCAGTACACCCAAAATGGCCATAATCATAGGCTCTAGCAGGCTGGACAGGTTATCTACCGCATTATCCACATCCTCCTCGTAGAAGGTGGCGACCTTATCCAGCATCGCGTCCAACGAGCCCGCTTCTTCACCGATGGCGATCATCTGAGAAGCCAGTACAGGGAATACGCCGGTATAGACAATGGCATGTTGCAGTGACTGGCCGGTGGAGACACCGTTACGAATTTGATAAATGGCCTCACGGTATACCGAGTTGCCGGTGGCATCCGCTGCGGAACCCAAGGCTTCGACCAGGGGCACACCGGCGGCAAACGTGGTTGCCAGCGTGCGGGCAAATCGCGCTACCGTGGCTTTTTGCAGAATCGGGCCGAATACCGGAATCCGCAACACCAGGCGGTCCAGCGCATCAGAAAAGGCCTTAGAGTGAGTCTTCAACTTGCTTAAACCAAAAAACAGCGCAACCGCTGAAATCAATGCAATGAACCACCACTCCTGGGCCAGCTCCGAAAGGTCAATCACCCAACGGGTAAAGGCGGGCAGATCCGCCCCAAAGCTCTGGAATACCGACTCGAACTGAGGCACGACCTTAACCAGCAGAATAGCCGATACCACTATGCCCACCGCAATGACCGCTAGCGGATACGTCATCGCCTTTTTGATCTTTTTCTTCAGTGACTCCACTTTTTCCTTGTAGGAAGCAATACGGTCCAGCATGGTTTCCAAAGAACCGGATTGCTCACCGGCATGCACCAGCGAGCACACCAGATTATCGAAGTGTTCCGGGTGGCGTGACAGAGCGCCCGCGAAGTCGGAACCGCTGTTCACGTCATAGCGCACGGCATAGATCATCTTCTTCATCTTGACCTTTTCCGTGCCGTTGGCGACCAGGTCCAGTGCTTGCAACAGCGGCACACCGGCTTTCATCATGGTCGCCAGCTGGCGAATAAAAAAGGCGATATCCGCCGCCTTGATCGCCTTGCCCTTGGCACCGAAAATGGACAGGCGCTCTTTGGTCATCTTCTGCGGGTTGATGCCCTGTTTGCGCAAGGCCGCCTTTGCCGCTGCCAGGCTGGCGGCATCGATTTTACCCTTGCTGATGTTGCCGCTTTTATCCTTGCCCTGCCAGTCAAAGGTATAGGTTTTGGCTTCAGCCGCCTTCTGCTTCTTGATCGTCTTGTAGTCCATTCGAGTATCCGTCAAGTTTTGATAACGCGGTTCAATTCTTCAAGGCTGGTCAGTCCGGCGGCCACCTTCATCAGGCCGGACTGGCGCAGGGTTCTAAAGCCCTGTTTTTGCGCCTCACGCAGAATATCAATGGAGTTGCCGTTTTCCATGATGCACTGGGCAATCTCACCCGACATCTTCAGCATCTCATAAATACCCACGCGTCCCTTATAACCACGGTTACAGTGACTGCAGCCTTCGTGGTTGGCCTCGTACAGATTCAAACCGGGAATCTGTTGCGGGCTAAAGCCTTCTTCCAGCAGCGTGGCCTCAGGTAGTGTCACTGGCCGTTTGCAGTGCTCGCACAAACGCCGGCCCAGGCGCTGTGCAAT
>CAYMHL010000245.1:0-3392 GCA_964390205.1 uncultured Marinobacterium sp. | reverse complement strand
ACCACCAAGCAGCCGTCGTAATGACTGTTTGACCGTTGCCTGCGGGCAGCCGCGCCCCGCCGGGATGTAAAGTTCCGGCGGGGCTTTTTTATGCGCCTGTCTCTGGCACAATCAAGCCTGCCGTGTAACTGGTTAGGAACCGATATGACTCTCCCGCTGAACCGCTCGCAACTCGTTGCTCTGATTCTGATCCCGCTGTTGTCCGCACTCTTGCTGCTGACGCCTGTCGCCGATCTGTTCACCGCTCAGCAACAGCTGTCGGCACTGTTGATCATGGCCGGGATGGTGCTGTTTGCGACCGGTGCGCTGCCGGAATTTGTCAGTGCATTGCTGGTATTGGTTTTGGCGATGCTGTTGTCGCTTGCGCCTGCAGACGTGGTGTTCTCGGGGCTTACCTCCACCGCCTGCTGGCTGATTTTTTCCGGTCTGGTGATGGGCATTGCCATCGCCGAAACTGGGCTGGCGCAGCGCATTGCCAATCAGCTCAGCCGCTACCTGGACAGCAGCTACAGCCGGTTGATTACCGGCATCGTGCTGATGGGGGTGCTGCTGGGCTTTGTCATGCCTTCGTCTGTCGGGCGGGTGGTCTTGTTCATCCCCATAGCACTGGTGATGGCAGAACACTGCGGCTTTGCCAAGGGCAGCAAGGGGCAGCAGGGCGTGGCGCTGGCGGCGGCTTTTGGCTGCCATCTGCCGACCTTTGCCATCATGCCGGCGAATATCCCCAATGTAGTGATGATCGGTTCAGCGGAGAAGATTCACGGCTGGACGCCGATGTTCACCGAATATCTGCTGCTGCACTTCCCGGTACTGGGAGCCCTCAAGGCGGTGTTGCTGATTGTGCTGATTCTCAAGCTCTATCCGGACACGCCGCAGCGGGCGACCCTGATCAGGAACGGGAACGGGTTCAGCTTCAAGGAAAGCCGGCTGATGCTGATCATGCTGGCAACTCTTGGTTTCTGGCTGACCGACTCCCTGCACCACATCTCGGCGGCGTGGATAGGGCTGGCGGCGGCGACGATCCTGCTGTTGCCGGGCGTGGGCATGGTGTCGCCGAAAAGTTTCAACGACAAGGTGAATATCAGCTCGATTCTGGTGGTGGCCGGAGTGCTGGGCATCGCCAGTCTGATCAACTACAGCGGGGTCAGTCAGGTGGTGGGTGAGCGTGTGCTGCACTGGTTACCACTGGAGCCGGGCCGTGATGCGGTCAACTTTTTCGCCCTGTCGCTGGCGGCCATGTTGACCGGTGTGCTGGCGACGCTGGCCGGTGTGCCGGCCACGCTGACGCCTCTGGCCGGGCAGATCAGTCAGATGACCGGTTTCAGTCTGGAAGCGGTGTTGATGACGCAGGTGTTCGGCTTTTCCACCATCCTGTTCACCTACCAGTCGGTACCGCTGATGATGGCCATGCCGCTGGCCGGTGTCCCCATCGGCCATGCGGCGCGGCTGTTGCTGATGCTGGCAGGGCTGACAGTGGTGATCCTGCTGCCGCTGGATTACCTCTGGTGGCAGTTGCTGGGCTGGATCTAACTGCGAAACAGGTGTGGATTGCGTTCAATAAAGGCGTCAATCCACCGTTCCAGAAAGGATTGTTCATCGGGGTTTTTCAGGTAGCGCCAACCCAGAATCGAAATCACCAGTGCGCCCAGAGCGTCTACAATCAGGTCCCACATGGTGTCGGTCAGGCCCGAAGGATCGCCCAGCATCGGTTTTTGCATGTTCATGCCGAACAGGGAGTCCATGGCGAACTCGAAAATTTCCCATAGCGCGCCGACACCCAGAGCGAACATGAAGGCGAAAAAGGCAACGAACCCCGGCTTCATATGTACATGAATGTTTTCGGTCTCGTTCATGATATAGACCAGCAGAAAACCGAGAATGCCGAGCAGGAAGCCTGACATGGTGTGCAAGGCCATGTCCCACCACCAGAAACGGTTGTAGTAGTCGTGTATCTCGCCCAGAAACAGGGACGCAAATACGAAGCCGATTGCGGCCAGCTGCAGCTCCGGCGGGATATGAATGCGAAAACGGCGCTCAAACAGAATCGGCAGCAGAGTGATCAGGATGATCATGCTGGTCAGAAAGCCGGTGAACCAGCGCTGGCTCAAAATGGCCAGTATGGCCTCCAGCAGCAGAATCAGCTGCAGCGCTATGGTGATGCGCTGATGGGTGATACGAATCCTCATTGCATATCCCGTTTTCGGTCAAGAAACGATCATCATATCTTAACAAAGATTGGAATGTGGCCTGATCCCGGCATGGGTTTGAGGTCTACTTGCTGTAGCATGTTATTTTTTTCGATGGAGTCCGGCCGTGTCACGACTGTATATCTATGATCATTGCCCTTTTTGCATTCGTACCCTGCTGGTGGCGAACTACCGTCAGGTGCCCGATCTGGAACAAGTCATTCTGCTCAACGATGACGAAGAGACCTGTCACCGTCTGATCGGCAAGAAAATGGTGCCGATTTTTGAGCATCAGGGAGTCGCCATCGGTGAAAGCATGGATATTGCCAAGCTGCTCAATGATCTTGGTGAAGGGGCCAAACCGCTGCGCTCCCTGATGCTGGCGGAAGCAACCCAGCCGCTGCTGCAGCCGGTGCAGGCACACAGCTGGGCGCTGACCTTTCCGCGTATTACCCGCGTCGGTATGCAGACCTTTGCCACCGAGGGTGCGCGGGAGTATTTCCGCAACGCCAAGGAAGCCATGCTGGGCTGCAGCTTCGAGCAGGCGCTGGCCGACACCGACACGCATAAAGCCGAAATCGAACGGGTGCTGGCCGAGCTGCCGCCGCTGACATTGCCGTCGACTCAGGGCAATACCCTGAGCTGGAGCGATGTGCTCAACTTCCCGCCGTTGCATGCACTGACGGTGGTGAAGGATCTGGCTTTCCCGCCGCAGGTTCGCCAGTGGCTGGAAGAAGTGGCCGAATTGGGTGGCGTCGAGCTGTATTTTGATCGTGCGATCTGAGGAGGCGTGATGCAGGTTAAAATCATCCTGGCAGCAGGGATACTGAGTCTGTCAGCCTCCTGGGCACAGGCACAAACGGCGGTGGATCAGGCGATCGAATATCGTCAGGGTGTGTATCGGGCGATGGAGTGGAACCTCACCCGCATGGCGGCCATGGCGCAGGGACGCACGGATTTTGATGCCGCCGAGTTTGCCGAGCGTTCCGACCGACTGAAGCTGTTGGGCGAAATCGTCGGTGAAGGCTTTGCCGATGCCAAAAGTTCGCGCGGTGAGGGCGTTGAGACCCGGGCGTCCTATCGCATCTGGGATGCCAGAGATCGGTTCGATGAGATGATGGCCGAGATGCAGCTACGCAGCCAGGCGCTGCAGCAGGCGACTGTGGCCGGAGAGGACAAGGATGAGTTGCGGCCGCTGGTGGGGCG
>CAYMHL010000244.1:0-3398 GCA_964390205.1 uncultured Marinobacterium sp. | reverse complement strand
CGCGGTGCCAGCACCGGGTGCAGGGTGTCGGTTTCAACCGCCTGGTGGTGCTGCTGGAACACGGCACGCACATCAATGACGGAATCCGCGTCGGCACCGGCCGGTGTGTACTTCTTCAGCGGCGAATTGGCGTCGTTGGCCAGGAACTCGCACAGCGCCTTGACACCGCACTGAGCGGACATCGGCTCGGCGTTGCCGGCGAAGGCGTACACGCGGTAGGCACCGTCGGCCAGGTGGCAGTGACCCAGCTGCATCGGCTTGGCATCGCCCTGACGCACCACCGGCGCGGAGTGGAAACGCTTGCCGACGGTCAGACCGGTTGCCAGCGCCTGGTGTTCGCCTTCACTGACCATGATCGACGGACGGTACTGGATGGAAACACCGGCGGTGTACTCACCAAACAGCTGGAAGTAGCGCTGGAACTCGGCCGGATCAACACCGTCCGGGTTCTCGGCCGACTTCGGCTTGGCGCTGAACATGCGTGAGAACTCACGGTCGAAATCGATCAATGCCTGACCGTACTCGCGACGCTCGTCGGAATAGGTTTTGAGGATATCCTCATTGGCCAGACCGGTCAGCACGTGCGCCAGTTTCCAACCCAGGTTCCAGGTATCCATCACCGAGGTGTTCAGACCCTGACCCGCTTTCGGGCTGTGGGTGTGGCAAGCATCGCCGGCCAGGAACACACGCGGCATGCGGCCGTCGGCGGAATCATCAAACGCGGTGGTGATGCGCTGACCGATCTCGTACACACTCCACCAGGCGACTTCCTTCACGTCCAGGGTGTAGGGCTTCATCACGCGGTTGGCGGCGGCAATGAGTACATCAGCTGTCATCTGATCACGGGCTACACGCTCGTTTTCGTTCAGCTTGTCCAGCTCGATATACAGACGCACCATGTAACCACCCTCACGCGGGATGATCAGCATGTTGCCTTCGTTGTTGGAGTGAATCAGTGACTTGAGGCGGATATCCGGGAAGTCGGTGTTAAGCAGCACATCCATCACGCCCCAGGCCTGGTTCAGCGCATCGCCGACCAGTTCCTTGCCGATGGCGGTACGCACGCTGGAACGGGCGCCGTCACAGCCGACAACGTACTTGGCCTTGACGGTTTCCACCACCTGGCTGTACTGGGAGAAGTTCACCAGACGCTCGACTTTCGCGGTTACCGGATATTCACCACCCTTGTGGTCGACTTCCAGATCCAGCAGGCGGCGCTGATAATGCGGCTCAACCTTGCTCGGGTTCTGGCGCATTACGTTGAGGAACATGTCATGCACGCGCGCCTGATTGATGATCAGGTGCGGCATTTCGGACAGGTCATCGGCCACGTCCTGCACCTTGCTGCTGCGCGCGATCTGATCCGGCTTGTCGGCATCCGGTTTCCAGAACGCGGCTTCGTTGACCTGATAGGCTTCCTGAATGATCTGATCTGCAAAACCGTAAGCCTGGAACATTTCGACGGTACGGCAGGCGATACCATCGGCCTGACCGACCAGCAGACGGTCATCCTTCTGGTCAATAATGGCGATGTCGAGGCCGAACTTGGACAGCTGAGCCGCCAGGTTTAGACCGGCAGGGCCACAGCCCACGATCAGGACATCAACCTGTTCCGGCAGCGGACGCTTGATGGGAGGCGCAACAACGGCGTCCTGCGGATCAGAGAAACGGGGATCGCCAGGGTGAAAACCATTAAGATGAAACTGCATCTGTTACTCTCCGTATTTATTGTGTCATCGACTTTAAACCGGTTCAGATATCAGTAAAAATAGTTTTTTAATACAAGACTAAAAGAATTTGCATATATGAACCCCAATCTGCTCCAGCAGCTGGCCATCATAGTAAAGCAGGGATCGATCAGCCGTGCCTGTGAACAGCTGTATATTACCCAGCCCACCCTGACTCGCAGCATCAAGCAACTGGAAATGAAAGTGGGCGCCCCGCTGCTCACGCGCACCCGCTATGGTGTGGAACCCACCGAGATAGGTGCCCGACTGGCGCAGATCGGCGAACGTATTCTGGCGGAGTCGGAGCATGGTGAAGAGGTGATCCGCCAGTGGCACAGCGGTTACCACCACGAATTCGTCATCGGCATCGACCCACTGCTGGAGTTCGCGGCGGTCAATCGGTTGACCTCTGAATTGCTGCGCGAGAGCCGCTTTGTGTTTCATCTGCGCACCGCATCCGCCGCCGCCCAGATCGAGATGCTGCAGGAGGGCAAGCTCGACTTTCTGATTTCACACGCCCACCTGTCGGTGGCACAAAGTGCACTGCAGCGCGAGATTCTGTTTCGTGACCGTACCGGTGTTTTTGCCGGCAAACTGTCAAAACTGGTGGGGCGACGCTTGCCGATCTCCCGAGAGCAACTGGCACATCATCGCTGGATGGTCGCCGGTGCCGGCGCCGGTTTTCTCGATGCCCAGGGCGCACTGGCGGAGCCTCAGGCCGCGCGCATGGCGTTGACCGGCAGCATCCGCTCGGTACTGCACCTGCTCAACACCACTGATCTGCTGGTGCGTCTGCCCGCCCGGCTGACGCTGATGACCGGAGAGGTCACACCGGAGCAGATGATTAATGTAGAAGGCCAGCCCGGCCCCCGGCGCGATCTGGCGCTCTGGTCAAGGGCCGAACAGGAAGGACGCCCCGAGATGCTCAAGGTCCGTGACCTGCTGAGCCGGCTGATCACCGAACTGGACAGAGACACGCCCAGCTATGGGCTGGACCTTTGAGCACTCACGACAGTGCATGAACGACTATTTGCGTTCCTTCAGCCGGTAGCTCAACTGCGCCCGGGTCATGCCCAGTCGCTGGGCGGCGGCGGTAATGTTGCCGTCGCTGCGCTGCATGGCGGCGTTGATCAGCAGTTCTTCCACTTCCGACAGCGAGGTTGCCAGGGCATCGTCATCGCCACTGACAAAGGCACTCAGCCGCGCCAGCGGATTATCGCTCTCGACTGCGCGATTGCCCATCGCGGCCGCGTTCATGGGTGCTGCCGACGCCTGAGGCGAGCCTTCCTGCAGGGTGTCGCCATTGCTCCAGCTGCTCAACTGCTCGGACTCACCGCCCAGTGACAGGTGGGTAAAATCCAGTGATTCGCCATCCTCGGCAATGATCACCCCGCGCTCGATCAGGTTCTGCAGCTCGCGAATATTGCCCGGAAAGCGGTAGGCCAGCAGCGTATTCACCAGTCGCGTGGTAAAACCGTTCAACTGGCGGTTGTAGCGCTTGCAGTAATCATCCAGGAAATAACTCATCAACAGCGGCAGGTCTTCCCGCCGTTCACGCAGCGGCGGCAGGTTGATCGGAAACACATTGAGACGATAGAACAGATCTTCACGGAAGTTGCCCGCCTCCACTTCCTGGCGCAGATCCAGATTGGTGGCGGCGACAATGCGCAC
>CAYMHL010000243.1:0-3406 GCA_964390205.1 uncultured Marinobacterium sp. | reverse complement strand
CTTCCCAGATGACCGCCAGTTCCTGCTGCAGTCGTTCAGCAAAACGCGCATCCATTTCGAGTCGGAATACCGCCAGAGCCATTGCCTGAGGGTGACGACTCAGATGCTTCCAGCTTTCAAAAGCTGACAGAGGAACATGCTTGTAACGCTGCTTCAACTCAGTCAGGTAGAGCCAGCTGCTGTGTAGGAAATGCACTGCCATGTCATCCAGTGCATTTTCGAATACACCCGGACGATGCTTGGGATGGTAGTAACGTGCGGCCGAGTTAAGTGTCTTTATCTCCTGCCCCTCATCGGGGGTGCAAACAGCGACATCAGGTACATGAATCGCCGGACGGAAGTAAGTAGTAGAACCTTCGGCTGGATACAGCAACCAAGGACCCTCTTTTTTCAATCGTGCCGGTAACTCGAATACACCTGTTGTCAGGCCCTGTATTGATTGGGGTTGTAGCTCAACTGGTGCCTCCTCGGGAGTCGTTACTTTCATGGCCATGACCACAGTCCCTTCCGCCCTGTGCACCAACGGCTGAAGGTTATGATCAGTCAGTTCAAAGAACTGCCCCAGCCCATCTGTAAACCGAATTGCAGCATTGTATCGACGAATATCGAACTGCTTGAGTGGGCGTGAGGTTTCTATCTTGCAACGAACAACTGCATCCTGCTCGGCACTACAGCTGAACAGGGACAAGATGTCGTCATAGAGCGAGAACAGGCTCACCTGTGTCGAAGTGCTCTTGACGTCATAGGTATAACGCTTTTCCAAACCCGCCGCTCGCCCCATCAGTTCAAGCGAGAGGTGAAAAGTTTGCGTTCTACCCGGAGGAGGCGTCATGACCAGTGACATGCCCAAAATGCGATCTAGTGTGAGGTCATGTGCTCGGAACAGACTACCGTCATCTTCAACCAGCTGAACCCCCTCTTCGGGGTAAGGTAACCGAATTACAATACCATCAGCGTGGTTGCGTTGATCTGAGATCTCCAGCAACACCCGGTCGGGCTGCTGATCAACCGGCGTCAGCTCAACGGTAGTGGTACTCCCTTCTCTTCGAACCTCAGTGTGCAGGCTATCGTTCAGCACACGAACCTTTAGCCCCTGCACCGTCCTGATTGAAATACGCGCCGGCACCTGCGAAGAAGCCGGCAACGAGGCAATCGAAAAATCACGGGGCAATACACCCAGCTTTCGACGCGCCAATACCTGTTGATCCTGGCCAAGCACCTCAACCTTGAAGCTTCCAACCAAAGGCAGTGAATCGATGCTCTGGAACACCTGATCATTCACTCGGTACGACTCAGGTCTTCGCCCCTCTGCCGATGCGCTGGCGAGCATACAGCGGGGCCACCCAAGCCAGGTCGCAATTGGAAGTGTTTCGTAGGGTGATAGCGCCCCCTGGAATTCAACACGCTCAGCAGAAGACGAACTTCCGGGCTCAATCAGATAACGGGCTCCTGCATCCGATATGATTGTGGCCTGGCTAACGCGGTACCAGAAACCCACCTCGGCATCAGCAGCAACGGGCTTCATGCCCTCAATTTTCATGCTGACAGGTACGCGCAACAGAACTTCAGGTGCTTTCGCTTTCACCGATGCAATGCCGACCAGATGAACCTCGTCACCCTCCTCGACAAAGACAGCCGGCAACTGATTCCAATCCACCTCACTGGACTGAATGGTATGTGCGTCCAGCCGCTCACCTGCACAGGAACACACTAGAAACAAAGGTTTGTCCGGTGACTTGCGGCTGCATTTAACAACCTCGGCAGGCAATTTAACCGCCAGCACATCACCCTCCAGCCGCCCATAGGCCGCCCCCAGCTTCAGTACCATTTGGTCGCCTTCGTACAGCGCTAGCTCAACGCGAGTCGTGCTGAGCTTGCGCCCATCCAGCTTCACCTGCAGCGAGGGTGCCAGTCTGATTTCTGCCAACAAACGCGAAAGTTCAATGGGGCCATCAAGTCGATGCTCACAGGTGAAATAGCACGCCATCTCTTCGGCGCGCTTGCGCTCTTCTAAACGTACACCTGCATCCCTCAGCCATTCGTTAACCAGACTGTGGCCATTTTCTTCTTCCAGCGGCAGCGGAAACTCATCGCGCCACTGGGGGTAATGGCTATTCAGATAAGCAGCGGGGTCATCCTGTTCATCAAGCGCGTGCTGCTCTGCCAGCAGCATGAGCGTCTCGACTACTCGGGCCAGTAGTTGATACTTCTCATCATTCTGGAAAGACTGGGGGAAATACTGTCCGTATTCGCGAATAACCTGCGCCAGATCGCGCCCATCGCGCTTGCACTCATGGTAATGCTTTATCCCTGACTTGATCGCCCGACCAAAGCCATGCCCCTCACTCTGAAGCAGCTTCCAGGGCAACCCGCCTTCAGCAAAAAGGGAGCCAAGATAGTCAGCACCATGGGCACGATACCGAATGGGGCGCCCCCAAAAATCCAACCCTCGCTTGACCAGATCCTTGTGCTCAATCGGCTGCAAGCTGATCTCAAGTTCAGAATCAAACACTTGCCATGACCAGTTGGCGTCATATTGGCGACGATAACGTTCTGCAACAAACAGACAGTACCCTGCCGCCCAGTAAGTTCCAGATATGATGCTTTCTCGTTCTTCCGGGCACACGGACAACAATACGCTGAGCACTTGGAGCTCATTGTCGGTCGTGGAGTAGCTGTAAAGAGGTAAACCACTGGGCGCGGTGCACCCTCTTTGTTTCAAGAAGGAGTCAACCCAGCCTCGTAACCGACTTTTCGCATACTGCATGTCATTCATGCTTGAAACTCCCTTTCATAACAAATGGCCATTTACGACAATGTCTTACAAAGACCGAATAAAACACATGCACGTTTCAGCCTAAGTTCGACTCGCTGTGACAGGTTGCAATTTATCTAACTCAACCTATTTTTTTGATCAGCATATCCCCTGTAGGGTTGCGATGACACTACGACTGCCGCCGTGGTTGCGGTGTTCACCTAGATAGACCCCCTGCCAGGTACCGAGCTTGAGCTGGCCATCAGTGATGGGCAGTGTCAGGCTGACACCCAGCAGACTGCTTTTGAAATGAGCCGGCAGGTCATCGGGGCCCTCGTAGGTGTGTCGATAGCCGGACGCGTCTTCAGGGATCAGGCGATTGAAAAAGGTTTCGAAATCGGAACGTGCACTGGGATCGGCATTCTCATTCAGGGTCAGGCTGGCCGAGGTGTGCTGAAGCAACAGGTGCAGCAGGCCGGTACTAACCTGACGCAACTCGGGCAGCGCCTGCACAATCTCGTCGGTAATCAGGTGAAAGCCGCGCGCACGGGGTTTAAGTCGGATTGTTGTCTGCTGCCACATGTTGCATCTCCTGCCAGGGCCAGACAGTGTAACGCAAAACCAATTGGCTCAGGAGGCACTGGTGGCGCC
>CAYMHL010000242.1:0-3416 GCA_964390205.1 uncultured Marinobacterium sp. | reverse complement strand
AACCCCTGTTACCGCCGTGAAAGGGCGGTGTCCTGGACCACTAGACGAACGGGACACATTCTTCAGCGCTTTCGCTTTCCTCATCGAGGAGGCGCATATATTACGTATCGCCCCTGACAGGATCAACCCCCTTTTTTAATTTTTTTAACTTTTCTCGGTCATCCTGCATCCGCAGCAGCCAGTCGTCAGCCGGTTGAGGCTTGTGCAACAAATAGCCCTGCAGCAAATCGCAACCGTGTGAGGCAAGAAAATCGGCCTGAGCACAGGTTTCAACACCCTCAGCCACCACACGCAGCTTCAGCTTGCGGGCAATCGCCAGAATGGAGCGCACGATGGCGCTGTGATCTTCGTCCTCAGGCAGATCATCGACAAAACTCTTGTCGATTTTAAGCTCGTGCAAACGCATCCGCTTGAGATAGGCCAGATTGGAGTAACCGGTGCCGAAATCATCCAGCGAGAACCTGAGTCCGGCCGCCGACAGGCGTGCCATGTTTTCCTGCACGCCCTGATGGGTATCGATGAACAGGCTTTCGGTGATCTCCAGCATCAGCATCCGTGGATCGACGCCGGACTCTGCCAACAGCTCCAGCACACCGTTTATCAGGGAATCGTCCTGAAACAGACTGGTGCTGAAGTTGACGGACAACGGCACCTCAATCCCCTTCTCCTGCAGTGACGCCGCGATTGCCAGCGCCTTATCCAGTACCTGCAGGGTCAATGGTTTGATCAGCCCCGAAGTTTCCGCCATCGGGATAAACTCGCCGGGCGATACCGGGGCACCATCCGGCCCCTTGAACCAGCGCACCAACACCTCAGCGCCTTTAACGCGCCCCTTGGGCGAAAACTGCGACTGGATAGCGATGCTCAACTCGTCACGCAAGATGGCAATCTTCAACGCCTCTTCCAACCTGACCTTACGCCGCTCGGCCTGCCCCAACTCAGGCTCAAAGACAACAAAGTGCCCCTTGCCCTGCTGCCGCGCATGCTGCAACGCCAGGTCCGCGTGACGCCGTGCGGTATCGAAATTCTCGCCATGACTGGGCAAACAGGCAATGCCTATGCTGACCGACAGAGACAGCGTATGCCCTTCTATCATCAGCGGGCTGCTCAGAATCTGCTGCAACGAACTGATGCGCACTTTAAGCTGATCCATACCGCCACCCTCGTCACCAAAGAGCAGCAGGCAGAATTCGTCACCGTTCAGGGAAAAGGCCAAGTCCCGCGGGTCCTGACGGCACGTTTTCAAGCGGCGCGCCAGCGTCTTGAGCACCTTGTCGCCAAAACCGTGACCGTAGGCGTCATTCACCCGCTTGAATTCATCGATGTCGATCAACACAAAGGCCAGACACTGCTCACCAGTGCGCGTTTCCAGTGCCTCGCTGACGTGCTGTTCCAGCAGACGCCGCCCCGGCAGACCGGTCAAAGCATCGTGATAGGCCAGAAACTCCAGCTGTGACAGTGCCTCCTTCTCCGCCGTCACGTCCTGTTCAACGGACAGAAAATGACTGATCTCGCCATTTTCCCGACAGACCGGCGACACTACCGCGCGCTTGATAACCTTGGTGCCATCCTTGCGTCGGTTAACGAATTCACCCTTCCAGGCCTCGCCACTGTTCAGACAATTCCAGAATGCCTGCTTTTCCTCTTCGGTTTTCTCCCCCCAGGCCCTGAAGCCCGGGGTGCGCCCGTAGACCTCTTCGGCAGGGTAACCCGAATTGATCTCAAAGCCCCGGTTCACATAGGTAATGCGGCCATGCCTGTCAGTAATAATGACGCTGGATGGGCTCTGGTCGATGGTATGACGAAACAGGGTCAAATCCAGTTCCGTGAGTTTGCGTTCGGTGATATCCACCTGGGTACTGACGAAATGGGTCACTTCGCCCTGTTCGTTGTGCAGTGGCGTGATGTGGATATCGATCCAGTAGGGTTCACCCTCACGGGTGTAGTTGATCAGCTCTTCGCGCACGGCTTCACGCGCACGAATGGCCGCCCCAATGCGCGCCCTTGCCGCCTTGTCGGTGTCAACGCCCTGCAACAGACAGGGACTGCGCCCGAGCAACTCTTCGCGGCTATAACCGGTGCGATTGATCACCGCCTGATTGACATAGAGTATGACGGGGCGAGGACTTGCATCCGTGACAATCACCAGGTCCGTCAGATGATCCAGGCTGGCCTGCATGAAACGCAGCTGTTCCTCTGGATTCTTGGGGAGTGGGTCCTTGGGTATGGCAGTAAACTCGGGGGGCACGATGGACACTCGATATCAGGTGGCTGCCACAACGGCCGGCCATAATAATTACATACATGTGACACGGGTATTGTAGAGACAAACGTGCAGCGGATAAAACCCTTTAACGATGGTGTCTGAAGACCCCAGGCTTGAAACGATCCGTCTTGGCCGCTTCCTCTTCACGACGTCTCTTTTCTTCGGCTTCCCTTGCCTGACGCTCCTCGTCCACTTGCGCCTGCAGCTTGTCCATATGCGTGCCCAATTCATACAACTGCCGATCCAGCTGCTGGGTCTGGTTCAGGCTCTGCAACTTGGAGCCGGCGGTGCGGTAACGCGGCAAAGCCGCAGCTGCGCCCCGCCCGGCCTCCACCTCCATGGCATCCATCAGCTCCACATCGATGCGCGTACGGGTATAGGCTTCCTGAACCTGATAGATCACTTCGGATGCCTGTATGCCGCTGAGCAGACCACCGGTTTTGAGTTCAGACAGAAACTGGTACAACTCGCGCAACAGCGCAGCCGTTCGTTCGGCATGGCCACGATCGGTATGCAACGTCAGGGAGCCGGGAGGGTGCTCCACTACCGGGAGCGGTTGATCGGCAAACTCATTCAGCTCGCCAAGTTTTTGCCGATTGTCCGGACTGTTCTCCAACAGGAGGATGTTTTTCAAGCGCTGCTGCAGATAGCGCACCAACACATCACGAATCTCGCGAGTGATGTAGTGATCGGGCATGGTATGCAGCAGATGCGACGCTCGGCGGACCTGATCCTTGAGCAGCAGCAAGCGCATGCGGCGCTCGCGTCGCTGGTTTTCGATGGCCTGAATGACAAACGCGATCACCGCCATCACTACCACCACCGCCACGATGATCAACCCGGTCTGCGTCGGATCCATGCCCTCTCACTCACTCGCTGTTGTAGCAAAGACGTTGATTCTATACCAAAAAACCGCCAAAAAATGCTTGACGTCACATCCTGGCCTCATTAATATTCGCACCGCTGTCGGCCAACGGCAGTAAAAAATGCGTCCCGTTCGTCTAGTGGTCCAGGACACCGCCCTTTCACGGCGGTAACAGGGGTTCGAACCCCCTACGGGATGCCACCTCTTTCACAAGATTATTTTGTGAAGTTAGCGGGAATAGCTCAGTTGGTAGAGCACGACCTTGCCAAGGTCGGGGTCGCGAGT
>CAYMHL010000241.1:0-3425 GCA_964390205.1 uncultured Marinobacterium sp. | reverse complement strand
ATGGGTGTCTCCTTGTGTAGAGTTTTATCGTTATTTTGGTCAGTTCTAACACGCCGGCCGCAAAGGCTCCAGTGTCCTGGCGGACTTGTAACCGACAAACGTGATACAAAAATTATTTTACACGCTATATTTATGTAACCATTATAGCTTTATGCTAGCATAAACCCATGTTGCTGCATTCCTTTTGGCAAGGCTTTGACATCAGGTTTCAGCAGCACATCCATCTTTCTTCGGCCCCTCCAGCCGAAGCCTGTCAGAATACTTTGCCCTTGATGGCAGATTTCGATCTGCCTCTTTTTCCAACGGCGGGCATCCAAATACGGAATTCTCAAATCGGATTGTGCAATTCACTGGCGCTTCAGTTCAGGCTATGCTGCAACCACGCATAACAGGAGGAAGATACTATGCTGATTCATCCCGACAAATCCTGCCTGCTGGTGGTAGACATCCAGGAAAAGATGGCTCCCGTCATCCATGAGGCCGAGCAGATTGTCGCCAATTGTGAGTGGCTCATCGATATCGCCAACCGACTGAATGTACCGGTTCTGGCAACCGAACAATACCCTCAGGGTTTGGGCACCACCCTGCCCGGTATTCGTCAGCGCATCAATCCCGACAATATCGTCGAGAAGATCCACTTTTCAGCCATGTCCGATGCCGGTCCCAATCGCTTTATCAATGCCGGCAAACATAATCAGGTCATCCTGGTGGGTATGGAGTCCCACGTTTGCGTGCTGCAGACCGCCATCGAACTGAAGCAGCAGGCACGTGAAGTCTATGTCGTCGAAGACTGTGTATCCTCACGCTCACCTGCTGACAAGGCTGCAGCGCTGGCACGTTTCCGTCAGTGTGGCATCTACGTGGTCAGCCGCGAGATGGTGGCTTTTGAGTGGATGCGCCGCGCCGGCACCGACAGTTTCCGCGAGATCAGCAAGGCATATCTGCGCTAACCCTGCATATTCGCCGCCCTCCGATCAGGTAATACCCTGATCCCTCTTGACTCCGTGGCCCAGATCAATGAAAGTTTACGTTAACGTAAACTTTCATTGATGAACCCCCTACACCATCTCACTCATAAAAATTAGATCAGGAGAGGTCAATGACAGCGCCACTCTGGACACCGGATCAGGCCCGTTGCGAGCGTACGCAGCTGTATCATTTCATGCAGCAACTGAACCGTTCGCACCACCTGTCCCTGAATTCCTACGACAGTCTGTACCAGTGGAGTATCGATAACACCCAGGCCTTCTGGAGTGCCCTTTGGGATTATGCCGGGGTGATTGCATCTGAACGCGGGGAGGTCGTGCTGGAGCACCCGGATCGCATGCCCGGTGCACGCTGGTTTCCTGATGCACGGCTGAACTTTGCCGAGAACCTGCTCCGTTACCGTGACGACCGGCCAGCGGTCATTTTCCGCGGTGAAGACGACACCCGCATTGAACTGAGTCACGCCGAGCTGTATCGCCAGGTCGCGCAACTGGCCAGCGCCCTGCGCCGACAGGGCGTGGGCAAGGGTGACCGAGTCTCGGGCTTCATGCCCAACGTGCCGGCCACGCTGATCGGCATGCTGGCAACGGCTTCAATCGGCGCCATCTGGAGTTCCTGCTCACCGGATTTCGGCATCAATGGCGTTCTTGACCGTTTCGGTCAGGTAGCACCCAAGGTACTGCTGACCACCGATGGTTACCGCTACAACGGCAAGGTACTCAACAGTCTGGAACGGGTTCAGGGCATTGCCCATGCGCTGCATTCGGTTGAGACCATCGTGGTTGCCCCGTTTATCGAATCCACCCCCGACATCAGCCAACTCGAGCGGGCCGTGCTCTGGGATGATTTTATCGATGACGACGCTGAAGAGATTGTCTTCGAGCAGCTGCCGTTCGATCATCCGCTTTATGTCATGTACTCATCCGGCACCACCGGTGTGCCCAAGTGTATCGTCCACAGTGCAGGCGGCACTCTGCTGCAGCATTTAAAGGAGCACATTCTCCATACCGACGTTGGCCGTGACGATCGTCTGTTCTACTACACGACCTGCGGTTGGATGATGTGGAACTGGCTGGTCAGTGGCCTGGCTACCGGCTGCACCCTGGTGCTGTTTGATGGCTCCCCATTCGCCCCTGCACCTTCGGTGCTGTGGGATATTGCCGAACAGGAGCGGATCAGCATTTTCGGCACCAGTGCCAAATACATCGCAGCACTGGAAAAAGCCGGTGTCAAACCGCGCGAAAGCCACGACCTGAGCGCGCTGAAGGCAGTACTTTCAACCGGTTCCCCACTGGCCCATGAGAGTTTCGATTACGTCTATCGCGATATCAAACAGGATCTGCAGCTATCCTCCATCTCCGGCGGGACTGACATCGTCTCCTGTTTTGCGCTGGGCTGCCCCATTCGTCCGGTCTATGCGGGCGAACTGCAGTGCCGGGGGTTGGGCATGGCGGTAGAGATCTTCGATGACAATGGCCGCCCGGTCCGTGGCGATAAGGGTGAACTGGTCTGCACTAAGCCTTTTCCGTCGATGCCGATCGGCTTTTGGAACGACCCGGATGGCCGCAAATATCACGACGCCTATTTCGCTCAATTCGACAATATCTGGGCGCATGGCGACTACGGTGAAATTACCGAGCATGACGGTCTGATCATTCACGGCCGTTCCGATGCAGTCCTCAACCCCGGTGGCGTTCGCATTGGCACGGCGGAGATCTATCGCCAGGTGGAAAAGGTTGAAGGCGTCATTGAAAGCCTGTGCATCGGCCAGCCCTGGGACAACGATGTACGTGTGGTCCTTTTTGTGCGCCTGCAGGAAGGCCTCGAGCTGGATGATCAGCTGATCAAAACCATCAAGGACAGCATCCGCGCCAACACGACGCCACGTCACGTACCCGCCAAGGTGATCCAGGTAGCGGATATTCCACGCACCATCAGCGGCAAAATCGTCGAGCTGGCTGTTCGCAAGGTGGTGATGGGGGAAGCCGTGAAGAACAAGGATGCACTGGCCAACCCTGAGGCACTGGAACTCTTCCGCAACCTGCCCGAACTTCAGTCCTGAATGCCGGTGCCCCGCGTATGGCGGGGCACTGATTCATGCTTCCGGCTCAAACGCCGCGTCCTGTTGATTACAACTGGACGCGGCCCACCTGAGCAATGAAATCCTCTGGATCAATAACACCGATCAGTGTCAATTCAGGCCGCACCCGGCCACCGGCATCATGGAAGATCAAGGCCGGCGGCCCAATAATGGAGAAACGGCGATACAGGGCCTTGGCGTCTTCGTCATTGGCGGTCACGTCCAGCTTGATCAATTTGAACGGGGCCAGCGACTGCTGAACACCTGCATCACTGAACGTAACATAGTCCAATTCGATACAGGCGACACACCAATCGGCATAAAAATCGAGCATGACCGGCTGCCCCTGCTGTTTCGC
>CAYMHL010000240.1:0-3438 GCA_964390205.1 uncultured Marinobacterium sp. | reverse complement strand
GGCGCGTACCCGGACCGACGGAACGGGAGGAGACGGTGGCGATGATCTCGCCGTATTCAACCGGCTGCACGCGGCTTACTGCAGCGACCATCGGGATAGTCGCCTGGCCACCGCAGGTGACCATGTTGACGTTCATCTCCAGGTTCTTGGCGTGGTCGGCCAGGTTGACCGGGGGTACGCAGTAGGGACCGATGGCGGCTGGCGTCAGGTCGATCATGATCACGCCCAGTTCGTTCAGCTTGCGGCTGTTCTCGGCGTGGACATAGGCGGAAGTGGCGTCAAAGGCGACACGGATATCGTCTTCGATCACGTGGGGCAGGATGCCGTCCACGCCGGTGGCGCAGGTCTTGATGCCCATTTCGGCAGCGCGCTTGAGGCCTTCGGACTCGGGGTCGATCCCCACCATCCAGACCGGCTCGATCCACTCGGAACGCTGCATTTTCATCAGCAAATCAGTGCCGATGTTACCCGGGCCAATGATGACTGCTTTCAGTTTTTTGCTCATGTTGAGTTCCACTTGTTCTTGTTTGACTGGCTCTATCACTTGCAGGTTGAGAGTGGCAATCCACCCTCACCTGCAGGCCACTGACACGGGTCAGACGAAACGTACAGACGCGCTGCCAATGCCACCGATGCTGACGTTCATGAAGTCACCGGCCTTGACCGGCTCCAGCGGCACCAGTGAACCGGACAGGATCACTTCACCGGCCTTCAGCGGAATACCGAACTGACCCAGGGTATTGGCCAGCCAGGCCACACAGTTCACCGGGCTGCCCAGCGCAGCAGCACCGGCGCCGGTGCTGATGATGGAACCGTTCTTTTCCACCACCATGCCGCAGGTGGCCAGATCGACCTTGCGCGGGTTAACGGCGCGGTCACCCAGCACAAACAGACCACAGGACGCGTTGTCGGCTACGGTGTCCTGAATCTTGATCTCCCAGTTCTCAACACGGGAGTCCACCACTTCAAAGCAGGGAATGACGCAATCGGTCGCCGCCAGGACATCGGCATTGGTGATGCCAGGGCCCATCTGGTCCCTTTTCAGGATGAAAGCGATCTCGCCTTCAGCCTTGGGCTGCATCAGACGCTCGGAGATCGGCATCTCTTCACCCTGGCTGAACGCCATGGCGTCGGTCAGGTAACCGAAATCCGGCTGGCCGACCTTGAGCATGTTCTGCACGGCCTTGGAGGTCAGGCCGATCTTCTTGCCGATCACCTTCTCGCCGTTTTCGAGACGACGCTCCAGCATGCGCAGGGAAATGTTGTAGGCATCTTCAATGGTGATATCGCTGAAACGCTCAGTCAGCGGGCGCACCGGTGTACGCGTGACCATCGCTTCAAACAGTTCGTCACCACAGGCCTGAATCTGTTGCTTGTCCATAGAACTCTCTTTTGTTAGCTGTGCTGAAGGCGGTCTGCTTCAGTCAAAAAATTGGATACCAGCGTGATGAAGCGCGCGCTGTGTTCGATCTGGGTCCAGTGACCACAGTGACCAAAGACATGCAGCTGGGCATTATCGACCCACTGCGCCAGCGTCAGGCTGGTCTGCAGTGGGATGACTTCGTCTTCGCGACCGTGAATAATCAGGGTTTCATGCGGCAGCGCGCGGATATCAGCTTCAGGGCTGGCCATGGCATCGAC
Organism: uncultured Marinobacterium sp.; assembly: GCA_964390205.1. Taxonomy (GTDB): domain Bacteria; phylum Pseudomonadota; class Gammaproteobacteria; order Pseudomonadales; family Balneatricaceae; genus Marinobacterium. Next base: position 1,797 of record CAYMHL010000240.1, on the reverse strand, counting down.
CCAACGCTGACGCGGTGCCGGGAACATGGCCGCGAAGGATTCCTGGAAGCCCGGCCGGATGCTGGCTTCATAGCGCATCCGGGCAAGCTCATCGTTCACCAGACTACGGTCATAGGCAAACACATCGAGCAGGCCGCGCATGGCTTCAAACGAAGGCTCGTAGCCCCAAACGGCATCCAGTCCCGGCGTGATATCAAAAGGCACACCGACACTGCCCATCAGCACCAGACGTCGCACACGCTGCGGGTGGCGAATTGCCAGCGCCAGCGCCAGGGCACCCCCAAAGGAATTACCCACCAGATCGGTCTGTTCAATATCCAGGGTGTCCAGTAGGTCTACCGCGTGCTGCACCCAGCGATCCATGGCGTAGTTTTGGTCGGCCGGACGTTCAGTGTAACCAAACCCCAGCATGTCCAGTGCAATCACACGGCGGCTCTTTGCCAGCTCCGGCATCACCAGACGCCAGTTGGCCCAGGCCGTAACGCCCGGACCAGAGCCGTGAATCAGCAGTACCGGAAAACCTTCCCCAAGATCGTGCACATTGGTCTGCACACCTTTGACATCCAGCATCTGACCGATTTCAGGGTTGTTCATTGCTGCATTGCTCATAACGTGAACCTCGCGTTACCGAATGAAAACGCCCGCTTCGTACCTTTGCCCGGAGCGAGCGTTCGGCTCTGCTTACAGCTTGATGCAGATGTTTTTCTGTTCGGTGTAGAACTCAAGGCCGTGGATGCCGCCTTCACGGCCGATACCGGACTGCTTGGCACCGCCGAAAGAGGTGCGCAGATCACGCAGGAACCAGGAGTTGACCCAGGCCAGACCGACTTCCATCTGCTCGGCAACGCGGACGGCACGGGCAGAGTTTTCAGTCCAGATGGCACAGGCCAGACCGTAGTCGGTGTCGTTGGCCAGGGCGATCACTTCCTCTTCGGTGTCGAACGGACGGATGTGGCAGCAAGGGCCAAAGATCTCTTCGCGGATGACGCGCGCATCGTCGGCCAGACCGGTCCAGATGGTCGGCTCGATCCAGGCACCGCCGTTCAGCTCTTCGCCCATATCCGGGATACCGCCGCCGATTTCAACGGTTGCACCCTCTTCACGGGCCAGATCGTAGTAGTACTTGACCTTCTCGCGGTGCTCCAGGCTGACCAGCGGACCGAAGTTGGCAGCCGGATCTTCCGGACGGCCCAGCTTCAGCTTGGCGACTTCTTCCTTCATGCGCGAGAGGAACTTCTCGAATACGGGACGCTCGACGTAGACGCGCTCAGTGCCCAGGCAGACCTGACCGCAGTTAACGAAGGCGGAGCGCATGGTGCCTTCAACGGCTTTTTCAATATCGCAGTCGGCAAAGACGATGCCCGGGTTCTTGCCGCCACACTCCAGGGAGATGTTGCGCAGGCCTACAGCCGCCGCTTTCATGATCGCTTCGCCGGTACGGGTTTCACCGGTAAAGGTGATGGCATCCACCAGCGGGTGAGTGGTGAGGAATTCACCGGCAGAGTTCGGGCCGAAACCGTGCACTACGTTGAACACACCGGCGGGTACACCGCACTCGTTCATCACCTCACCCAGCAGGGTGGTGGTCGCCGGGGTTTCTTCCGACGGCTTGACCACAACGGTGTTGCCGCAGGCCAGCGCCGGGCCCACTTTCCAGGTCATCAGCAGCAGCGGCAGGTTCCAGGGCGCGATCACGGCAATGACGCCTTTGGGCGTACGGTGACCCACGTTCAGCGCACCCTTGCCGTCCGGCGTATCCATGCGGAAGCCTTCGGTCGGATGGTTGGCCAGGGTTTC
>CAYMHL010000239.1:0-3439 GCA_964390205.1 uncultured Marinobacterium sp. | reverse complement strand
TCAGATCTCGATACGCTCGAAATCAGCCGCCAGGGTGTCCGCCGTTTTCTGACTGGTAACCACCGCCACACTGGCCTTCTCTGGCTGCAGGTAGGTCTTGGCTACCCGTTTGAGGTCATCCAGCGTCACGGCCAGAATCCGCTCGCGAAACGCCTGACGCACTTCCGGGGTGCGACCAAACAGCGTGCTGTGGTACGTCGACTTGGCCTCTCCCGCCGGCGATCCCGGCTTATCCATGGAGCTGATCACGCCCAGAATCGCTTCCTGCAAACGCTGTTGCTCATCCTCACAGGCTGCAAGCCAGTCGACCGCTTGCGCAAAGTCATCAAGCGTTCCCTCAACCCTCGGGTCGCGGTAGGAGAAGAAACGGAACACCGCATCACCGTTATCCTGCCCCGCTCCAGCGCCATAGGCGCCGCCCTTCTCGCGGATCGCGCGATGCAGATAACCGTTGCGCAGGAAATCGCCCAGCACGGTCAGAGCAGCCGCATCCGCATGGCCGGTGGTAACGGTCGGGAAGGCACAGGCACAGAAGTTGACCTGTGTATTGGTCAGCCAAAGCTGCTTAACGCCCTCGCGGGTTTCAGGCAAAGACAGTGCCGCGAACCTGTCCGCCACCGGCAGTCCGGTCCAGTATTGGTTCAACTGCTCCAGCATCGCCTGCTGATGCTCCTCTTCCGCGACCAACAGGAAGCGGCGCGGTGCCAGCTTGATGCGCTCATGCAGTGCACCAAGCTCGTCGGCCAGTGCTGTCAGTGCCTCTGCTTGCTGCACCTGCTTGTCGAGCGCCTTCACCTGTCTGACACCTTCCAGGCCTCGGGTCAGATGACTGAAGCGTGCCACCGGTGCAAACCGAGCGCTCGCGGCCATCATGGCCAGCGCATGACCGGAGCCGGTGATACTCTGTTCGCGGCGTGCACGCTGCTGTGCCACGATTTCACGAATGCGGCCAGTCTCGTCAAAGCGCGCATGCTGCAGAGTTTCCGCCATCAGCGCCGTCAGTTTATCGCTGTTGACGCTCAGCGCCTTGCCGGACATGACCAGATAGCCGGACACCTGCTGTTCGTCATTCACGCTGCCGCGCAGACTGGTATAGGCATGCAGGCCACCGGTGATCTGGCTCTGATAGGCTTGATTGGCACGATAGTCACGGTCGGCACAACCCAGCTCCGTCAGGCAGTAGGTGTAGATCGGCAGCAGTGCCTGCTCCCGTTCGCTGAGCTCCGGCAATTCAAGAATGGCCTGCTGGTACACCAGGCCGTTGGTACCGGCACTGTACCAGGTCGTATCCAGTTGGCCCTGCGCCAGCTCTGTGGCAGTGGGCAGGTGCAGCTCGGGCGGAACGTCTTCCAGGGTGACACAGGGCAGGATGCTGTCATCATCTACCTGTTGCTGGCGCGCCTCCAGCGCTTCTGCACGGTCAATAATGGCCTGTTTCTGCTCTTCATCCAGACGGGTCTTGATCTGCTCAAGACGGGCGGTTTCGGCAGCCTCACGACGATCCGCCAGCTCGGCATCCGGTCGCAGCGTTAACCGCACACGGTGAGGGTTGTCGAGCAGCCAGCGACGAATCAGTCCCGGAATGAACTGCGCATCCTTGATCTGCTCACGCAGTTTTTCCAGCGCCGGATCAATGTCCAGCACTCCGATCGGATCACCGCGGTGGATGGCCGCCGGCATGGACGCCAGAATCAATTGCAAACCGAAAGGATAGCCGTCACCGGTAATTTCGCGCTGGCTGAGTTCCAGCTGATGCAACTGGGCTTCAACCATCTCCTGCGGCACACCTTCTTCGGCCACCTTCGCCAACGTATCCAGCACCAGTTGCTCAAAGGCTGATGCCTGCTCCGGCTCACTACCTTCGAGGCCACAGAGAAAGCTCATTTCGCGGTTGGAATCTTCCAGTCCGCACAGCGGCGAAGGACCACTGCCCAGATCACTGGATTCCAGCGCTGCACGCAGCGGTGAGCTGGAGTTATCCAGCAGCACACGACTGAGCAGATGTGCCTGCATCAGATCATCCAGGTCGATGGAGCGCGGCAGCAGCCATCCCATCACATGGTGAGTCGACTGGCTCAGGTCATCCTTGGCAAGGGCGTAGGCCTCTTCCACCCTGATGGGGGCAAAATAGCGCTTCTCGTCATCCACCGCGATCACCTCGTCACGGCGCTCGAAACGCGACAGCGCATTGTCTTCAAATCGCTGCTGCAGTTCCTCGACAGACAGGTTGCCAAAGGTCATGAACACCGCATTGCTCGGGTGGTAGTGACTGCGATAGAACTCAAGCAGGTCGTCATAGCTGAGATCGGGGATGCAGTCCGGTTCGCCGCCACTGTTGTGATGATAGGTGGTAGTCGGGAACAGATAACGTGTCAGCGTCTGCCACAGCGTCGACACCGGTGAGCTCATGGCACCCTTCATCTCGTTGTAGACCACGCCCTTGTATACCAGCGGCGAGTCGGCGTTGCCCGCTTCGGCAAACTCAACCCTATGCCCTTCCTGAGCAAAATCCAGAGGATCAAGACGGGAGAAAAAGGTGGCGTCCAGGTAGACATCCAGCAGGTTGAAGAAATCCTTGCGGTTCTGGCTGGCAAAGGGATAGGCGGTCCAGTCGCTGCTGGTAAAGGCGTTCATGAAGGTATTCAATGAACGGCGCGTCATCATGAAGAAGGGATCGCGTACCGGGTAGCGCTCGCTGCCACAGAGGGCGGTATGCTCAAGAATATGGGCAACACCACGCGAGTCTTGTGGCACGGTGCGGAACGCTACCAGGAAAACGTTTTCATCACGTTCAGAGGCGATGTGATAATGCTTGGCTCCCGTTGCCAGGTGTTCATATTCCGCCACTTCAATATTGAGGGCGTCCACCGCCCGACTTTGCAGGAAGCGAAATGCGGGATGACAGGTTTCTGCGTGCATGAGAGGCCTTATCAATTAACTGTTGAGAACGGTTTTATCTCATTGTAACGATTCCGGATCATCATTGCAGGTCAGTACGGCGTACAAATGTTCAGACTTGTGCGCTGCACACGGAGCAGGACAGCGACACTATTCCAAGTGATACAGCCCCGCCAAAGCTCTGGCCAGGGGACATGGGTCGATCTTTTGTGCAATGCACAAAAAGTGCTTGACAGCCCAGAGGTCGAGCAATAAAGTGATCACTATGTTGCATTGCACAAAAGCAGTACACCCACTGTAAACGTCATTGAGAGGTGACCCCATGTACGACAAGATGAAAGATTCCATGAAGCCGGTTATGGATATGGCCGAGATCAACAAAAAGACCACTGAAAAGCTGATCGCTCTGCAGTCCGCTTATGTGTCTGATTTCGTTAATGCCAGCCTGAACCAGATGAAAACCCTGTCCGAGGTGCGCGAACCCAAGGCAGCGCCGCCATGCTGCTCTACCCCTGGCTGTTTACCCAGGAATGGGTCCAGG
>CAYMHL010000238.1:0-3453 GCA_964390205.1 uncultured Marinobacterium sp. | reverse complement strand
CCGACGGCTTCGCCGCTGATAAAACGCCATATCGATGCTGCCATCCCGACAGCGGCGGACCTTGCGCCCATGCGAAGCAATACCGGTTACCATGATCAAGCCTCCATTATCTGACCGATGCTGACAGCTTAGGATGGCTCTTGTATTATGAATAACGATTAATTCAGATCGTTCTGATCGTCATTAGCGATGGGTTATCTCATGCCTCAACCCAACCTGACCACCGAACTGCTGCGCACCTTTGTCACCGTGGTCGATGAAGACGGTTTTATTCGTGCCGCCGAACGGCTGCATAAAACCCAATCCACGGTCAGTCAGCAGATCCGACGGCTGGAGCAGGAACTGGATGTTGACCTGTTCCGCACCGAAGGGCGCAAACGGGTACTGACCTCAACCGGCGAAACCATGCTGGGCTATGCCCGTCAGCTGCTGGCACTGCAGGACGATGCAGTCGCCGCCATCACCGAACAAAGTGCGGAAGGCGAACTGCGCATCGGGGTATCCTTGTCGCTGACCGAAAGCATGCTGCCCTCCATTCTGGCCCGCTTCAAACAGCACAATCCCGGTATTCGCCTGAACGTCCAAACCGATTACAGCAACAGCGTGTGCCAGGACTACGACAACGAAGCCTATGATCTGGCGCTGATTCTGCGCCGGGATCGCAGTCAGGTGCGTGGGGAACTGCTGGGTTATGAACCGTTGATCTGGATCGGGCCGGCAGGTTATCAATGGTCCAAAAACCGCCCTCTGCCACTGGTGTTGTTGAACGTACCCTGTCTGTTCCGTGAGGCAACCCTGCAGGCGCTGGATACAACCGACATCAGCTGGCGTACCGTCTATTCGACCACCAGCTTTACCAGTCTGATGGCGGCCGTGCGAGCCGGCCTGGGTGTAACGGTCAGAACTCAGGGCGCGTTGGCAGAAGGCATGGAGAACATCGGCTCTCGTCTGAATTTGCCCGAGCTGCCGCCGGTCTATATCGAACTGCGCTATCGTCCCAACACACCGGGCTGTGAACAGTTGGCGCAGCTGATCCGTCACGAACCACTGCAGGCCTGGTAATCAGCTGTCGAACATCTCCTCGGAGACACCGGCCTGGAGCGCCAGCCGGTGCGCCGCTTCTAACCGGGCTCGAGCCTTTAATGCACGGCGATGGGCCTGTTCCAACGCTTTGCGTCGTGCGTCCAGCTGTGCCGGATCGACACCTGACTCGGCTTCATATTCGGCCAGCTTCGATTCAACCTGTTCCAAGTCCCGCGCTGTCAACTCAACCAGACGCCGCGCATCCTGAACGGCATCCAGCGCACTGGCCCGCTCGGCCGCCTCGCCCTCTTCCGGTTCTGCATCCAAATCGATGTCTTCCGCCGCCAGTACCGCCACACTCAGCGGCAGCGGCTCCAGCGCCACATTGAGCGGCTGTCCGTAACAGTCCACCGGTTCATTACGCTGCAGCCTGAACGGCAGAAACACCAGCGAGGCATCCAGCGAATAGCGCTCCCGTGCGCCGGGGTCGGTATGATCGATCAGCACCGCGCGCGCATCGATGCGGCTCTGCTCAAGGTAGTGGCGCACATCGTCCGGGGTCGCGGTCGGGTCGTCCTCATCGCTGCGGGCGATCAGAATCCGCAGGCAGGCACCTTCCCATTCAGGCGTGCGCAGCATCAGGTGGCCCAGCAACAACATCAGATGGCTGGAGGCATCGCCCCACCACCAGATGTCGATGCGGCGCTGCTCCGGCGGCGTCTGTTCCAGTTTCGCCCAGCGCGCCTCGTCACCGTCGAACACCAGCAGGCTGCAACCTTCATGGAAAGCGGTCCAAAGATGACGCGCGAAGATATGGGTGGCCTCATCCGACAGCGTGCGCGGATTGTGTTCCAGCCAGTTGAGCAGAATCAGATTGGCCTTGAGGTTACCCAGACCAAAACTCTGCAACAGAGTGCGCAGCCCGGCATCGAATTCATTCACCGTCAGCGCCAGCGGCCAGGCATCGACACCCGCCTTGCGGATATCCTCAGCCAGTACCTGCTCCGCTTCATCCCGCTGGCGACGCAGGCGCAGACCCTTGCCCTCCAGCAGTTTCACCGCGGTCACAAAACCGCTGCTGCCCTCAAGCCCCGCCGCCAGCTTTAATAAAGGCAACCGACGATGGCTGCTGTCGGAAAACAGCAGAATATTGGGACGCCAGTCACGGGGGTTGTCCGGGGCGTTGCGGATCGCCAGCAGGTTTTGTCGGATCTGGCGGGTATGGTAGGAACGACGACCATCGGCCCAGCGCGGCAGCGGCGCCTTGAGCTGCAGATAGCGGTAAATGAAGGCCATGATACCCAGCGCCACCACACCGGCCAGCAGATCGATCGCCAACATCGCCAGCAGACAGGCCAGCGCACCGGTCAGACTCAGTGCAGGATGATAGAAACGGAAACGGGGCCGAAACGAGGGACTGGCGGCACGCGCCTCAAACCAGGTGGCGTAGTTGATCAGACCATAGGAGATCAAAAAGAACATGGAGACCACGGGCGCAATCAGATCCAGCTCCCCCAGACCGATGGTCAACAGCGCCACCACAGCCGCAAGCACCAGTGCTCGACGGGGGTTGTCGGCCTCGCCGCTGCCCTTGGCAAAAGGCGTCAGCAGCGGAAACAGACGATCCTGCGACAGTGACTGCAGAATGCGCGGCGCCCCCATAAACGAGGCCATGGCCGATGACAGGGTTGCAGCCAGCACACCGGCCAGAATCAGCGGTGCAAAGGTTGCCACCTGCTGCATGGCGGCGTAATCCTGACTCAGGATTTCCGCCGGCAGGGCACCGGCAAACAGAATCGCCGCCGCAAGGTAGACCAGAATTGACAGTGCCACCGCACTCAGCGTACCGGTCGGGATACTGCGACCAGGATCACGCAGCTCGCCCGACATGCTGACGCCTTGGGTAAAGCCGGTAGCTGCCGGAAAAAAGATGGCGAACAGCAGCCAGAAATTGACCTCACCCGGTGCCGACCAGTTGGCCATCAGCTGCTCGGTTTCAAAGCGCTGGAAGCCACCAATAAAAAAGGATGCCAGCGCCAACGCGAGAATGGCCATGATGCCGAACTGCAGGCGCGTGGCCCAGTCGGCCCCCTTCCAGGCAAATCCGAACAGCAGCAGCGCCGCCAGTGCAGCAATCAGCTGTACGCTCCAGCCCGGCGCATCCGGGATCATCCCGGCCACCGCCTCGGCAAAACCGATACAGTAGAAACCCACCGACACCGCTTGTGCCAGAAACAGCACCAGCCCGATGGCACCGCCGAACTCCTGCCCCAGTGTGCGTGAGATCAGGTAATAATCGCCGCCCTTTTTGACCCGCAAGTTGGTCGCTACCGCCGACAGCGACAGGCTGGTCAGCACCGAGATCAGATTCGCTGCCAGCAGAATCAGCAGCATCAGCCCAAGGCCCGCTGCCCCGACCACATAGCCAAG
>CAYMHL010000237.1:0-3456 GCA_964390205.1 uncultured Marinobacterium sp. | reverse complement strand
CTGCTGGTGATCTGCCAGATTTTCGGCCCGCCCTTGCGGAAACGGATTTCGATATCGTAGACAAAGGAGTAGTGCACATCGCCGGAGAGCACGACAAAATGCTCCGGTGTACGGGTGTGGCGGAAAATATTGAGGATCACGTTGGCTGCGCCGGGGTGCGCCATCCAGTTCTCGGCATCCACCATCAGCGGCTTGCCAAAGGCAGTAAAGGCTTTCTGCACCGCCTCGATCAGCTTGACGCCGAATATGGGTGCCGGTGACACCAGAATCACCGCCTTGCGATCCAGCAGTTGTTGCTGCAGCTCGGTCAGCGCTTCCCAATCCATCAAGCCCGAGGGGCTGGCCAGGTTGCGCTCGGCACGCCAGCGCCGGGTGCGGGTATCCAGCACCAACACGCCCGGATCCACCGGGATCAGGTAATCCCAGCGCTCAAACGCGATCAGTTCGTTGATCAGCCTGTGATGATCTGCTTCGTCATGTGTTTGCAGCCAACGCTCAACATGTTCGCCCAAATGCTTGCGAATTTTACCGGGCGCATTGCCGCTGCCCTGACAGAGCAGATAGCCGATCAACGCATTGCCGATAATCTGACGTGAAAAGGGATGGCCGTAGGCGGACATTTCCCAGGCGGCAGACAGGTTCCAGTCATCGGTGACATCATGATCATCGAAGATCATGTAGGTGGGCAGATGCGCCATCACCCGTCGTACCTGCGACAGCTGGGCACGAAAGCCGAGAACGGCATCCATCTCGTCGGCATAGAGGGCGGCATGATCCGGAGACAGTGCCGGTGGTGAAAGATCCAGTCCCCGCCAGGCTTCGGGTGACCAGATCAGGCAGTAGCTGGCGATCACCTCGGCAAAGGTGATCAGGTGGTTGTGCGCCGAATCGCTGGTGAAGATCGGCTTGCGCACACCCGCGAAGACGCGCTCTTTCATCGTCTCGCTGAACTCATCCCGGGGCAGCAACTGTTCACGCCGGTAGTAGCAGTGGGGACTCTGGCGCAGCTCCCGACCATTGGCCACGCAGCCGCCTTCCAGCGTCTCATCCCAAAGACCCAGTCGATCACTCAAACGGTGTGCAGCCACCAGCATGGGCCCGGCCACGTCATCGGCATAGAGCTGATCCCCACTGAGCATCAGCACCGCGGGCCAATCCGCCGGGGTAGTCAGATGCTGCTCCAGCCAGCTGTCGGCACGGGCCAGGCCGTCTTTCGATGGATGATGCGGCTTGCGGCAGGAACCATGCAGCATGGAGCGCAACTGAGGCTGGATGACAAAACCCGGCAGGGTTTCGCCGGGATACAGCAGCTCGGCGCCCCACTCCCGGATGGAACTCCATTCCGTTTCACCCTGCGGACGGATCAGCAGATCGTAATCGATGCGCACGCCGGTCGGCAGAGGATTGTCCAGCTGCAGATTGAGCAGGCAGATCCAGGCGTGCTCACCTACCTGCAGCGACCAGCACTCTTCCTCAGCCAGGGCACGATCCAGCAGCGGCTGGTCTGCGGCTGTCAGGCGCAGGTGATAGTGCAAAGGCCGGGTGACCAGACACCAGAAGGTAAGCTCATCAGGGGTGGTGCGGCGCAGAATCGGGCCAACCAGAACAGGGGTGTTTTCAGGACTGTATGCGGTGGTGTAAGGCTGAGGGTTCGACATTATGCAGGGGGCGACCAGATGCGGTGCATCCGGTCGGGTTCTCCAAAAGTGGCAATCAGTGCAGAGGTTCCTCGTATTTTTTACGAATCGCCATTAAAGCAGGCTGAATATCCAGAGGCGCATAGTTCATCGCCTGTTCAAACAGCTCTTTGTTCGCTTCCGACAGGCGCTCTTCTTCACTCATGGCCGACAGTTGCTGCATGGCCTCAAGGAATTTGGGGTGTGGAGTGGTTTGACTCATGGGATGCTCCTCCGCGCTGATGGGGCAGATACCGAACGATCTGCACGCCCTATTGTGCCCTGCAAGGCGCATCAGAACCAGCCCGCAGAAGTCAAAACTCCATGCGAGCCGGAGCGGAATCACATCACCCGGTTGGTGGTCAGGTACTTGGAGGCTGCGTCCGGCCCGGTACCATCGGCATACAGAGTGACGCCCGAGCGCAGGCAGATCGACAGGTTCTGATGTGAGGCTTCGGTATCCGGTGGCAGCAGATGGTTGACCGCGGCCTTCTCTTCCAGCAGCTCGGCTTCAGTGGCCTGCATCATTTCGCGACTCCAGTCGGAGATCTGCAAGCCACGCACAATCTGGTAACGGCCGTAGTCACAGCGTACCGGGAAGGAGTAGAAAATGCCCTTTTCGATGCCATAACTGCCATCACTGAGAATGCCCATGCTGACGATTTCACCCGGCTGAGTACCCAGAATCCAGTCATGCATGTGGTCCACCACCGCCTGAGCAGCGGAGGCGGCACTGGACACGCCACGCGCTGCAATAATCTCACCGCCACGGGTCTGGATCTTGGGAATGAACACCTCGCGATACCACTGCTCGTCGATCTGGTTCATTACCGGCTCATCCAGCACGGTGGCCTGGTACAGGTCGGGAAACTGAGTGGTGGAGTGGTTGCCCCAGATGACCACACGACTAATGTTACGCGGGTTGGCACCGGTGTGGTTGGCCAGTATGCCCTTGGCACGGTTGTGATCCAGGCGGGTCAAGGCCGTGAACTGGGACGGGCTCAGTTTGGGCGCGTTGCGGCTGGCAATCAGCGCATTGGTGTTGGCCGGGTTACCCACCACCAACACCTTGACGTCACGGTTGGCATGATCATTCAGTGCCCTGCCCTGACGGGTGAAAATCTCGGCATTGGACTCCAGCAGATCGCTGCGCTCCATCCCCGGTCCGCGCGGGCGGGCACCGATCAACAGCGCGTAATGCACGTTGTTGAAACCATCTTCCACATTGTCATGCAAGGTAATGGTGTGCAGTAGCGGATAGGCACAGTCTTCCAATTCCATCGCCAGACCACGCAGCGCTTCCATACGATCCGGCATTTCAATCAGTTGCAGAATCACCGACTGATCCTTGCCGAACATCTCGCCGCTGGCGATCTTGAACAACAAATTGTTACTGATGGCACCGGCGGCACCGGTGACTGCTATCCGTACAGGTCTGCGCATTGGGGACTCCTTCAACCTGGCCATGAGCCATAATTAGACTTAAGTCTAACAATTCAACTGGTTATAAGTGACTGGCGCAAGTGAATATAACGGAAACTGGCAATCCCGAAATTAAGCCTCACCACTCTGAGACAGCTGCCGAATTCGCATGCAGATCAAGCTTTGCTGCATTAGCCTGACCGACCGGTGTAAGGATGTTGTTTGGCAGCAGGCAGGCTGCTAGCTTGATCAACAGCTGGCCGGAGTAGCCAGTTTCAAGGACTGATTCAGTATGGAGGCATTTATGTCTGTTGATCCCCGCAATGTAATTCTCGCCCGTATTTCCACTGGCCTGTCC
>CAYMHL010000236.1:0-3486 GCA_964390205.1 uncultured Marinobacterium sp. | reverse complement strand
AGAGCTGATCCACCAGGCGGATGTCTACTTCAAGCAGTCAGCCATCGTGCTGGTGCAGGCGTTCATGTATACCGAATACGACTGGCGCATCGGCATCCTCAACAACAAGCCGCTGTACGCCTGCAAGTACATGATGACGCGTGGCCATTGGCAGATCTACAACTACAGCAGCGGTGATACCGAGTCCGGTGATTTCGAAACCCTGCCGATCCATGAGGTGCCGGCGAAGGTGGTCAAGACGGCACTGAAAGCCACCAAACTGATCGGCGACGGTCTCTATGGGGTCGATCTGAAGCAGAACGGTGATCAGGTGGTGGTGATTGAAGTCAATGACAATCCCAGCATCGATGCCGGGGTGGAAGATCTCTATCTCAAGGAAAGTCTGTATCGGATGATTATGGAAGAGTTCCTGCGCCGCATGGAAGGGCGCAGGTTGGGCATCGGTCACTAAAATCGCCACCTCCGGGTGGCGACTGCAACAGGCAAAATCAGCGATCCGTGCGATAGATCTTGTCCGCGTTGGGTTTGGCACCCCAGGGCAGGCCAGAGTTCTGCCAGCCGTTTTGGATGCGAAAGCCGGCCTTGTCGCCTTCTTTCAGGCTGCTGCCCTGGAAACCATTGATGACGTAGCGGGCATTCTTGAAACCATTGTCGATCAGGAACTGGGCGCTGGGCAGGCCGCGCTCGCTGCCGGAACGGCACATGGTAATGATGGTGGCATCCTTGTCGAGACCACGTTCTTTCAGTGCCTGTTCAACCTGAGCGACGAAGTCCGGGTTGCGGTAGAGGCGAAAACGGTTGTTTTCGCTGTCCCACTGGCTGCGATCAACCATCAGATAGGGGATGTTCAGGTCCACACTGTCGGTGAAACCGATAAACATGATCTCTATCGGATCACGGACATCGATGAACAGCAGGTTTTCACGATTGTTCTGCGTCATTTCATAGGTGGCTTCGGGCGTGATACCCACGTCCTGAGCCAGTGCGCTGCCGGTACCGGTCGCCAAAGCAGCAGACAACAACAGGGACGAAAGCAGTTTCTTCATCGTCAAATCTCCTTGTGTGAGGATCAGAAGCTGAAGACGCGGGTATTGGCGTCGATCATTTTGTCAGCGATCTGTGGGGGTGTGGCCACGCCTACGCCCTGACGCAGCGCAGCTTTGTCGTGCTCACTGTTGGGCAGGTAGAGCGCGCATACGTTGACGCTGGCACCGCCCTGCTGCAACTTGCCCAGCAGCTGCTCAGGTGTCACATCACGGGGCTTAAGCGCCTGGTTGCGCGTTTCATTCAGGGCCAGATCCCCTGCCTTGTCACACAGCAGGACTTCTACCCGAGTGCCCTTTTCCTGCATGGCGTTGGCCAGGATCATCGCCATGCCCTGAGTCTGCAGGGAGCCGGAATTAACAATTACCAGCGCTTCGTTGATGTTTTGAGTGTCGGTTTCGGCAGCCTGGGCAGCACCGGCGAGCAGGGCACCGGCCAGGGCCAGTGAGGCTGAAATACGGGGTTTCATCAGGAACTCTCCATTATGGAATAACGATATTTCTAATTAGAATATACTAATGTTTGTCTGTGATAAAGTGCCGTTTTGATCGATTAATATCGGGATCAACCAGGCGGCTGATGGTTATGTCGCGTGCTTGATCCCGAAGCTGACAGGAGACGATGTGGACTTTTCCCCTGCACTTGAGGCTGTGACACTGTTGCGCCGTTACAAGCGATTTTTAGCCGATGTTCGTCGGGTGGACGGTACTGAAATGACGGTCCATTGCCCCAATACTGGCTCAATGAAAAACTGCGTCTTGCCCGGTGAGTTTCAGCCCGCACTGATCTCGGACAGCGGCAACAGCAAGCGAAAGTATAGACACACCCTTGAAGCCCTGCAGGTCGCGCATGGGCATTGGGCCGGGGTCAATACCAGCCGTACCAATGCACTGGTGGAAGAAGCGGTGCGGGGAGGGTTGATCCCTGAACTATCCCCCGATTCCGGAGTGGAGCGCGAGGTAAGGTACGGCGACAGCCGTTTTGATCTGGCGCTGGGGCCACGTACGGACCCGCATACCTATATCGAGGTCAAAAATGTCACCCTGGGACCAGGGCCGAATGATGTGGATGAGGGCATGATCGCCTTTCCCGATTCGGTTACCCAACGGGGCCAGAAGCACCTGCAAACTCTGATACAGGTCGCGGCCGAGGGCAAAACGGCGGTGCTGTTTTTCTGTGTGCAGCATACCGGTGCCCGTGCAGTGCGCCCTGCGGATGAAGTCGATGCTCGCTACGGTGAGCTGTTGCGTGAGGCGGTTGGCAAGGGTGTCAAGGTGATTGCCTGGCGGGTAGCCCTGAGTGCGCACAGGTTCGCTCTTGAGTGCCCCTTGCCGATCAGGCTCTGACGTGGGCATGCCATATGGGCGTCAGCGGCTTTGGGCAGATGATGAAATCAACGATAGCCGCTAAGCTGAAGCTCGGATCAGGATAGAAGGAGTCTTGTATGCGGGCGGCATTATGGTTGAGTGTGTTTGCGCTGGTTTTCGCCTGGTCGGCCTGGCAACCGGCCGACCGGGTGACTTGGGTACTGGAAGTGCTGCCGGCGGTGATGGCACTGCTGGTGCTGGCTTTGACCCGCAATCGTTTCCCGCTGACGCCCCTGGTGTATCTGCTGCTGTTGGTGCATTGCATTATTCTGATGGTGGGCGGGCACTATACCTACGCCGAGGTGCCGCTGTTTGATTACCTGCGTGACATTACCGGTGGTACACGCAACAACTTCGACAAACTTGGGCACTTTGCTCAGGGCTTTGTGCCCGCACTGGTGGCGCGTGAGCTGATGCTCCGCCTGCAGCTGATCAACGGTACGGCCTGGCGCAATTTCTTTATTCTCTGCTTTTGTCTGGCCGTCAGTGCCTTCTATGAATTGATCGAATGGTGGGTGGCACTGCTGTCCGACGAGGCCGCCGAATCCTTTCTGGGAACCCAAGGGTATGTCTGGGATACCCAGTCCGACATGGCCTGGGCACTCTTTGGTGCCGTCATGGCGTTGTTACTGTTGAGCCGCCGTCATGATGCTCAACTGCGGCAGCTGAATCGCTGTAGATCTCCATCCCCATTTCCGCAGGGTATCCACACCGATGAAGGTGTGGAGTGAATGCGGTGCCGCCGTCAGGCGGCGGATACTGTCATTCTGTACAGTGTTCTGTGCTATCATCGTTCTATGATGATACGCCAAGGTTTCAAGTTCCGTCTCGATGTGAACCCTGAACAGGATGCGCGCCTGCGCGTGCTGGTCGGGCATGCGCGCTTCGTCTGGAACCAGGCCTTGGCACGGTGCAATGATGCGTATTCGGCCGAGGATCAGCGCGTCCCGCGCTATGAGACGATGGCCAAGTGGATCACGGCATGGAAGCGGGAGCCGGAAACGGAATGGCTGAAAGAGGCCTATACCGATAACCTGCAGCAGAAACTGAAGGATCTGGACGCGGCCTGGCAGCG
>CAYMHL010000235.1:0-3492 GCA_964390205.1 uncultured Marinobacterium sp. | reverse complement strand
TACTTGTGGTGGCCATGGAACAAGAAGGAAACCAACCAGCATGGCTGGAATGTTTCCACGCCAACTCTGGGTATGTTGCTGGCTGCATCCGGCGTGTTCCTCAGCAATTATCAGCTGGAAGGCCGTGAACGGCGCTTCATTCGCAGTGCATTCCAGCAGTACCTGAGCCCGCAGGTGATCGAACAACTGGTGAAGAACCCGGCGGAACTGCAGTTGGGCGGTGAGCGGCGAGAGCTGAGCATCTTTTTCTCGGATCTTGAAGGCTTCAGCCGTTTGGCCGAGCGGCTCGATCCGCGCGAGCTGTCCGACTTTCTCAACCACTACCTCAGCGAAATGAGCGACATCATTCTGGCCAGCGGTGGCACCATCGACAAGTACGAGGGCGATGCCATCATCGCCTTCTGGAACGCGCCTCTGCCATCTGATGACCACGCCGCCCGTGCGGTGAAAGCCGGCCTGCAGTGCCAACAGCGATTGCAGGAGCTGCAGCCGCAATATAGGCAGTGGCTGGGCAGCACAGTCAACGCCCGTATCGGCATTCACACTGGTACTGCGGTTGTCGGCAACATGGGCTCCAGCAAGCGATTTGACTACACCATGCTGGGCGATGCGGTGAATCTGGCGTCGCGGCTTGAGGGCGTGAACAAGGTATTTGCCTCACGCCTGCTGGTTTCCGAGCAAACCTTCAATCAGGCCGGACAACCAAAGGCACTGCACCGGATCGGCACTGTTCAGGTAGTCGGACGAGACACACCCGTTCGCGTCTATGCTCCTGTTCCGCCCCATTATACCGAGGCCCAGAAGGAACAGTTTCAGCAGGCGCTGATCTGTTTTGAACAGGGTAATTTCGTCAAAGCAGGCGAAGGGTTTGCCGGCTTAATGGTCAATGACCCTGTAGCCGAAAGCCTGTTCAACTATATCAAGCAGCTCGAGACGCCCCCCGCCGATTGGTCGGGTGTCATCATGCTGACACAGAAATAACTGCCACAAGGAAAAGTGTATGGCTGATCAAATCGACATGTCGGAGCAACTGGAGCATCTCAACCGTATCGGCATTGAGCTGTCCGCACAGCGCGATATCAACCGGCTGTTGGAGCAGATTCTGCTTGCGGCCAAAGAGATCACCGCTGCCGATGGCGGCACTCTGTATCTGGCCAATGAGGATGGCCGATCCCTGCGCTTCGCCATCGTGCGCACCGACTCTTTGGGTCTGGCCTACGGCGGCAGCAGCGGCAGCGAGATTCCCTTTCCGGACTTGCCGCTCTACGGTGCCGATGGCAGTGAAAACCACAACATGGTGGTGGCCCATGTAGCCTTGACCGGTCAGAGCATTAATATCGCCGATGCCTATGATGCACCGGGCTATGACTTTTCCGGTACCCGTGCCTTTGATGCCAACACGGGCTACCGCTCGCAGTCCTTCCTGACCGTGCCGATGAAAAATCATGAAGGCGAGCTGATCGGCGTTCTCCAGCTGCTCAATGCCATCGACCCCGTCAGCGGCAAGATCTGCAGTTTTTCGCCCGCCGCCGAACGGCTGGTCAACTCGCTGGCTTCACAGGCCGCCGTTGCCCTGACCAACCGCCAGCTGATCCAGCAGCTGTCGGATCTGTTTGAGTCATTCATCAACCTGATCAACGTAGCCATTGATGAGAAGTCGCCGCACACCAGCGGCCATTGTCAGCGCGTGCCTGAAATCACCATGCTGATCGCCGATGCCCTGCACACGTCCGAACATCCGAACTGGTCAGACTTTCGGCTGGATGAGCGCGAGCGCAACGAGCTGAGAATCGCCAGCCTGCTGCATGACTGCGGCAAGATCACCACCCCGGCCCATGTCGTCGACAAGTCAACCCGACTGGAAACGGTGTTCGACCGCATCGAATTGATCAATACGCGCTTTGAGCTGATTCGGCGTGATCTTGAACTTGAGTATCTGCGCCGATCTCTTGAGCAGGGAAACAGCCCTGCTGCCGACCGACAGCACCAGGCTCAGCTTAAACAGCTGGATCAGGACCTGCAGTTTTTACAGCGCATCAACCGCGGTGAAACCTACGTCACCGAAGATGATCTGAGCAACCTGCAGACGATCCGCGAACGCTACAGCTATCGCAGCGGCGACCGGGATTTGCCCTGCCTCAGCGATAACGAGATGGAGAACCTGAGCATTCGTGGCGGCACACTGACCGCTGCCGAACGTGAGATCATGAACCAGCACATCAACACCACCATCAAGATGCTGGAAGCCCTGCCCTGGCCAAGACAGCTCAGCCGCGTACCGGAATTTGCCGGTGGCCATCACGAACGCATGGACGGAAAGGGCTACCCACGCGGACTGACGCGCGAGCAGATGAGCATACCGGCGCGGGTACTGGGTATCGCCGATATTTTCGAGGCTCTGACGGCAGCCGATCGACCCTACAAAAAGCCCAATACGGTTTCGCAGGCACTGTCGATTTTGGCCAACTTCGCCGACAATGGTCATATCGACCCGGACATATTCGATATTTTTGTGGCCGAGCGCGTGTGGGAAGATTACGCAGTCCGCTTCCTGACGCCGGAACAGCGCGACGAGGTGGACATTGCTGCCTTGTTTGCACGTAAAACCGCCTGATAACACTGCCCGTAAACGGTTTGTCTGATGAGAAAGAACGTTTGAAAATCGAGATCCTTGGCTGCAGCGGCGGCATAGGCCCCGGCCAGCACACCACCTGCCTGCGCGTCAACGAACGGATACTGATTGATGCCGGCAGCGGTTTGGGCAACCTGCCAGCCGAGCAACATGCGCTGATCAGCGATATCTTCATCACCCATGCCCATCTGGATCATGTGTGCTTTCTGCCCATGTTTCTCGATGGGCTGTTTGAGCAACACACCCGCCCCATTCGCATCCATGGGCTGGCAGATGTACTGGAAACCCTGCAGCAACACCTGTTCAACTGGAAGCTATGGCCGGATTTCAGTGCCCTGCCCAGCCCTGAGAACCCGCTGCTGCGCTATCACCCGCTGCAGCTGAACCAGACAGTCATACTGGATGGATTGAGTATTACCCCCGTGCCGGCACGACATACGGTCAGTGCTTCGGGCTATCTGCTGGAAGATGATGACGGGCGCATGCTGTTCAGCGGGGACACCACCTACGATGCGAGCTACGCACAGTTGATCGAAAACAGCCTGCCGCTTGACCTGCTGATTATCGAGTGCGCCTTCCCCGATCGGCTGGAAGATCTGGCACTGCGTGCCGGGCATTTAACACCGGCTCTGCTTGGCAGGTTGCTGGCGCGGTTAAGCCATCCGCCCAAGCGCATCGGCATAACGCATATAAAACCGACGCTTGCGGACGAAGTCAGACAGGATCTGGATCGACTGCACCTGGGTGAGAGGCTGGTTTATCTGAGCTGCGGCCAGTCGGTCCAGATATGACACCCTTAGGGTACGACTTACAGCATCCTCACCCGATCCCGGGTGCTATCGGTGAACACCGCCACCAGC
>CAYMHL010000234.1:0-3494 GCA_964390205.1 uncultured Marinobacterium sp. | reverse complement strand
CCGGAAGAGCGCTTCACCATCAACAACCACATCGTGCAGACCATCCGCATGCTCGAAAGCCTGCCGCTGCCACCCTCGCTGCAGCGCCTGCCGGACATTGCCGGCAACCACCATGAGCGCATCGATGGCCGGGGCTACCCGCGCAAACTCAAGGCCGGCGCGCTGAGCATCCCTGAGCGGGTGATGGCGTTGGCCGATGTGTTCGAAGCGCTGACCGCCTCGGATAGGCCCTACAAAAAAGCCAAAACCCTGTCCGAATCGATGCGCATTCTGGCCAAAATGACGCGGGATGGTCATCTGGACCGGCAGGTGTTCAAGCTGTTTCTGGATTCCGGCGTCTACCAAACCTACGCCCGGCGATTCCTGCAGCCGGAACAGATCGATCACGTGGATGTGCGTCAGCTCTGGTTGCTGGCCAAAACCGAATCATCAAACCCCCACCAAGGACTCTGAGAAAACTTCATCATGTTGCCGACCGAAAAAATACTGCTGGAAATCAAACGCTCACCGCTGGCGCTGGGCACGGGCCTGAGAGATCTGGGCATCGCTCTGGTGCTGGGCTGGTTGAGCTGGCGGGCCCTGGCGGCGGTGCCCTTTTGGGACAACTGGTGGCTGGTGGCGGAATACCGCAAGCTGGCAAGCCGTTTTCTCTGGGAAGGGGCGGGCATACCCGCCAGCTGGATTGCCGCGGCGCTGGGGCTGGTGGCGCTGTGGATAGGGTTGAGTGCAGTGCGTCAGCTGGTTACCGAGCTGAGCTGCCGTTACCGCCTGACCGGTCAACGGGTATTGGCGCGCTCCGGTGTACTGGGGCGCAAGGTTGATCAGCTGTACCTGCTCAGCGTGGATGGCGTGTCACTGGAACAGAGTGTCGTCGGCCGTCTGTGCGGTCATGCCAGCCTGATCGTGGCCGGGCGTGGCAACAACAGCCTGCGCTTTGACTTCGTGCGCAGCCCCGATGACGTCAGGGATCAGATTGACCGCTACGTACTGGCAAGGCGCAGCAAGAGTCAGGGCTGACGTTCACATCGTCTCCACCTCAAACGCCACAATCTGCCTTTGCTCGCGTGAGAACTCAACCCCGATCATATGAATGGGCTGACCGAGCGCGCGGTATTTGTCGGCATAGCCTTTCTGTTTGATCTGTTCCAGTGCCTTGCCTTCGGGCAGTTGTTCCACCACCTTGAACTCGAACAGGTAGATGTGACCGCCGAATTTGACGGTCATATCGACCTTGCCATGGTGGCCGGCATCTTCCACGGTGACATCCAGCCCCAGCGCGGCGAAGTGGCTGTAGAACACGCTGGCGTAATGGCCTTCGTATTGGGCAATGGGGTTGTTGCGATACCAGTCGTGGGGCAAACCGGCGTACAGCGCTTTGAGGTGCGCTGCCAATGCATCAAGGTCGTGTGTATTGAGGCAGCTGAACAGGGTTCGGCGCTGCCTGGGGCCATCTTCAACACCGAGTGACGGCAGCAGCGCATGGTTCAGGCTGGTTTCCACTTCACGGTTGGGGAAACCGAGAGTGTACTGCCGATAGCCCGGAATCGGCTCTTCCACCTGACGAATGGTCAGATAGCCGCTTTGGAACATCAGTGCTTCGGTGCTGATCTGGTCCACATCAAACTGGCTGAGCAGTTCGTATTCGGTTTCCCAGCGCTCCAGTGTCGGTGTGAACACGCCACGCTGTTTGAGTACTTCGACCAGGAACGTGGGTGTAGCCGTTTCGAACCAGTAGGGCTTGAATTCTCGATCCTGCAGCAACAAGAGTACGTCAAAGGGGTTGTAGACAGAAGGCACGTTCCGGTCGCCCCAACGGTAGCCGTTGTACCACTCTCGGATGAGATCTCGATCGAAGTTCTGAAGCTCCGGGGCAAAAATAGTGTCAATATCGACATCGGTATAGCCACAAATGTCCGCGAAGTCAGGTGAAAGAGTGATATCACGCAGGTTGTTCAACCCTGAAAACAGGCTGACCTTGCTGAACTTGGACACCCCGGTGAGCATGACAAATCGCAGATGCGGATCACTGTCCTTAAGCACGCTATACAGGTTTTTCAGCCCCTCACGCAGTTCACGGGCGCGGTCTGAATCGAGAATGTTGTCCAAAATCGGTTTGTCATATTCATCGATCAGGACAACCACAGGCTGGCCGAAGTGCTGATGGGCCTGGGCGATCAGATCGGTAAATTCGCCGGCGATATCCGCATTGCTCATTTCAGGCAGATTCAAACGTCGGCGATTTGTACGCAGTAGATGCCGAATGCGGGTGTCCAGTTCTTCACGGTTTTGCATCACGCCACTGCCAAAACTCAATCGAATCACCGGATGGGGTGTATCCCAGTCCCAACGGTCCTGAATATGCAGTCCTTCAAACAACGAACGACGCCCTGAAAACAGACAGTCCAACGTGTCCAACAGCAGACTTTTGCCGAAGCGGCGAGGTCGTGACAGGAAATAGTACTTGTTCTGGTTGACCAGCTGCTCGATATGCGGCGTTTTATCCACATAGTAATAATTACCCTCGCGGATCTCCGAGAAGGTCTGAATTCCGATAGGCAGCTTGCGATTTGGCAACTGTGACACTGCAATACTCCTGGACCTGTTTTGTATCCCCAAAGATGCCTGAGGGGTGGCCGTGCCTGATCACTCTAACATAAAAAAACCGCCCCGAAGGGCGGTGGAAGTCAGCAAAACGCTGAAGAGAGATAGAGTTCGCGGTTCAGAAACCGATCAGTTGCGGATCAGGTGATCAAAGGCACCCAGGGCCGCGGTTGCGCCAGATCCCATGGAGATGATGATCTGCTTGTACGGTGTCGCGGTCACGTCACCCGCCGCGAACACACCCGGCATGGAGGTGGCGCCGTGGCTGTCGATCACGATCTCGCCGCGTTCGGTCAGCTCCAGCGTGTTCTTCAGCCACTCGCTGTTCGGCACCAGGCCGATCTGCACGAAGATACCCGCCACATCCACCACATGAGACTCATCGGTCTTGCGGTCCTTGTATTTCAAGCCGATCACCTTGTTGCCGTCACCCAGCACTTCGGTGGTCATCGCCTGCTTGATGATCTTCACGTTGGGCAGAGATTCCGCTTTCTTCACCAGCACGCTGTCGGCGCGCAGGGTGTCGGAGAACTCCAGCACGGTCACGTCTTTGACAATACCGGCCAGATCGATCGCCGCTTCGATGCCGGAGTTGCCGCCACCGATCACCGCCACGCTCTTGCCCTTGAACAGCGGACCGTCGCAGTGCGGGCAGTAGGCCACGCCCTTGCCGCGGTATTCCTGCTCGCCCGGTACGTTCATTTCACGCCAGCGGGCACCGGTGGCCAGAATCACGCTGCGGCTTTTCAGGGTCGCACCGCTGGCCAGCTCCACCTCGATCAGCTCGCCTTTGGTCGGCTCTTGTTTACTGAGGCGTGCAGCAGACTGCTCGGTGATCACATCGACTTCATATTCCTTGACGTGCTGCTCCAGGCTGGCGACCAGTTTCGGGC
>CAYMHL010000233.1:0-3509 GCA_964390205.1 uncultured Marinobacterium sp. | reverse complement strand
GAGCGGCTTGGCCCAGAAGGGGCCGGGGTCAATCAGGTTTTCATGCAGGGCGATAGCGTTGTTGACCAGCAGGTCCAGTCGCCCCTGTTCCCGCGCAACCTGCTCAAACAGGGCCTGTACCTGGGCATCGTCGGCGTGATCACAGGGTACGGCGATGCCAATGCCACCGGCCTGGGTAATGGCATCGGCCGTTTCAGTCAGAGTGCCGGGCAACGGCTGCCCGTGCAGGGTCATCTCGCTGCGGGTGGCGGAACGCCCGGTCACGTAGACGGTCATACCGACCTCGCCCAAGGCAATAGCGATGCCCCGGCCGACACCACGGCTGGCGCCGGTGACCACGGCCACACGGGGATGGGTATTAGCGTTGGCGGCTTGATTCATGGTTGGCTCCGTTTTGTTGTTCTGTTTTAAGCAAAAAGGGCCGGTGAACAGTTCTCACCAGCCCTTGTAAATGGGTTTCAGCCATTTTGTGGTCAAGTTATCGTGTCAGGCCTGGGCGAAATCCTGCTTGAGGATCAGCTTGTCGACCTTGTTGGACGCATTCACCGGCAGGGCCGACACAAAGCGAACCTGCCGCGGCACCTTGTAGTTGGCCATCTGTTCACGCGACCACTGAATCAGCCCCTTTTCATCGAGGTTGCTGCCGTGGCGCTTGACGATGAAGGCGCAGCCCACCTCGCCCATGCGCTCGTCCGGTACGCCGATCACGGCGGCCTGAGCCACTTCGGGGTGTTCCACCAGCGCCGCTTCAATCTCGGCCGGATAGCAGTTGAACCCGCCGACGATGAACATATCCTTCAGGCGGCCGGTGATACGCAGGTAGCCGTTCTCGTCCAGCGAGCCCACATCCCCGGTGTGCAGCCAGTTGTCGGCGTCGATCGCTTCGGCCGTGGCTTCCTTGTTCTGGTAGTAGCCCAGCATGATGTTGGGGCTGCGGATGCAGATCTCGCCATCCTCGTTGGGGCCCAGCTGTCGGCCTTCCTGGTCGAAGATCGCTACTTCGGTGCCGGCTATGGCTTTGCCACTGGTTCCGGCGATCACTTCGGCGGGATCATCAGGATCACAGATGGTGGCGATGCCGCTGCACTCGGTCAGGCCATAGGCGGTGGTGACCACCTTGAAGCCCAGCTCGTTGCGCATCCGCTCGATCAGGATAGGCGGGATGGATGAGGAACCGGTGGATGCCGCACGCAGGCTGCTCAGGTCTTTCTGCGCCAGCTGCGGGTGAGCCAGCAGCGACAGGTAGAGCGTCGGCGGCCCCGGCAGAACCGATACCTTGTCGCGCTCGATCCGCTCCAGCACTTCATCGGCATCGAACACCGGATGCGGCAGAATGGTAACGCCGCACATCAGGCTGCACAGCCATCCCGCCTTGTAGCCGAAGGTGTGGAAGAACGGGTTCACGATCAGAAAACGGTCACCCGGTACCAAGCCCAAAATTCTGGCAAACTCGGCAAAGGCGCGCAGGCCCGCGCCATGGGCACTCATGACGCCCTTGGGCTTGCCCGTTGTGCCGGAGGTAAACATCAGATCGGACAGGCTGTCGGTGGTGAGTTCAGCGGCACGTACCCGCGCGGCGGATTCACTGACCATCTGTCCCTGCTGGATGAATTCATCCCATTCCAGACTGTTGGCCAATGGAGTGCCACTGCGCGGGCTCATGACGATGGTCATGTCGAGCAGGTCCGCATATCGTTCGCTCAATTGAGCCGGATAGTCGATACCGAGAAAATCACCCACCGAGAACAGGATACGGCTGCCGCTGCGACTGATGATGTCCTGGGCTTCAGCGGCTTTCATGCGTGTATTGATCGGCACCAATACCGCTCCGGCCATCTGCAGACCGAGGGTTGCCAGTATCCAGCGGGCGCAGTTCGGTGCCCAGACCGCTACCCGATCACCCGGCTTGACCCCCAAGCGCATTAAACCGCGCGCGACCTCCAGTACACGACTGGAGAGATCGGCATAATCGATCTTCTCGTCGTGGTCTTCGATGGCAACCCTGCCGGCAAACTGCCGCGAGGCCTGAAATACCAGTTCCGGCGTGGTCTGTGCCATCAGGGGTATGTTCAGTTGTGTGTGCATGCTGGTCATCTCAAATACTCATGATGAATTGGCCGCTGTCTATCCGCAGCTCGATACCGTTGATCGCCCGTGCCTCGTCCGATGCCAGAAACGCTACCGCAGCCGCCACGTCTTCCGGCTGGCACATGCGGTTCATCGGGTCCTTGTCGATGGTGAAGTTGTTCGGGTCGATACCTTCCGGGTAGGAAGCACGGGTCATTGGCGTCAACACGCCATCGGGGTGTACCGAGTTGCAGCGCACCCGGTATTTTTCACGACGACAGTGTGCCGCCACGACGCGTGTCATGGCTGCAACAGAGCCTTTGGATGCGCTGTAGGCCAGATAATCAGGCCGCCCCGCCAGAGCCGCGATGGAGGACACGTTGATGATCGAACCTCCCTGCACCTTTAATAACTCCAGCCCTTTCTGGCAGCCCAGAAACACGCTGTCGGAGTTGATGCGGTGCAGCAGCTTCCAGTCGTCATAGGAGGTGGTTTCGATGCTGCCGGGCTTGAGGATGGCGGCGTTGTTGACCAGCACATCCAGCCTGCCTTCCTGCTCACGGATGCTGCCCAGTACGCTGTCCCAGTCATCGGGATCAGCCACATCCATGGTCATGAAGCGCACACTCGCACCCAGCGCTTCGGCTTCCGCTCGACCACGGGCTTCCTGCAGATCGGTCATGATGACGCGAGCACCCGCTGCAACCAGCGCATGTGTCACGGCCAGCCCCACACCACTGGCGGCGCCGGTGACCAGTGCGATTTTGTTGTCCATTGAGTGGTTCATCTATGTAATCCTTAAACGGTTGTCAGTGACTCGGCGGTAATCGCTTCAGCTTGTGCAGCTGCAGCACCGGCGCGACGGCCTGAAAACACGCAGTCCGCCAGTGAAAGCCCGCTGATGTAAAGATTGGAGGGTATGCCAACAGCCGTGCGGCCCGCCGCATACAGGCCCTTGACCGGAATGGCGTTGGCATCCAGTACCTGACCGCTGTTCTCGTCCACTTTAAGCCCGCCCAGGGTCAGCGCTCCCAACGGCAGAACCCCGGAGCTGACGGAAATGTCCAGGGCGTAAAATGGTCCTTGCGTGAGGGCCTGGCAGGATTCGGCGGACTTGCCCATGGGATCAGGCTGATCACGGTTGATCGCCTGGTTGTAGGCACTCAACGAAGCCTCGAGTGCGGCCCTGTCCATACCGGTTTTGCGTGCCAATTCGGCCGGAGTTGCGCCCTTTTTGGCACCGAGCAGCATCATGGCCATTGCCGGCACCGACTGGAACCACCAGTATCTGCCGAACAGAGCCTGACGAATCGACTGTCGACGCAGAGGCTTGTCGAGGATCAGCCAGGCCTTGCCGTTCTGCTCTTCGCAGATTGCATGGCCCAGTGTGGCGCCGTATACCTCTTCATTGCAGAAGCGCTCACCCCGTGCGTTGACGACGA
>CAYMHL010000232.1:0-3520 GCA_964390205.1 uncultured Marinobacterium sp. | reverse complement strand
CCGTTGCTGTTTATGGCGCTGCGTTTTGTCAGTGCCGGGCTGATACTGGCGGTGATTGGCTGGTCAGCCATGCGCCTGTTTACCCTTGCACAGTGGAAAAGTGCCGGTCTGGTGGGCGTGTTTTTCGGCACGGCCATGACCTTCTGGATTCTGGGGCTGGAGATGGCAACCCATGTGGGGGTCGGGGCATTCCTGACCGGCCTTGGCGTGGTGATGGTGCCGTTGATCAGCCTGCTGTTTGGCGAACGCCCCGGCCCCTATGTGTTGCTGTCGATCCCCTTTGTGATCGGTGGTCTGGCCTGTCTGTCGCTGGACAGTGAATTTCACATCGGCCTGGCCGAGGTGTTTTTCCTGCTATCGGCCCTGTTTATCGCGCTGATGTTTATCCTCAACAGCCGTGCGGCGACGCGACTGCCTGTGCTGCCATTAACGGCCGTGCAACTGCTGGTTACCGGGCTGATCACCGGACTCTGCTCGTTGGTATTGGAGGAGTGGAATTTCAACCAGCCCAACGCCATCTGGGGCTGGCTGATCGCCAGTGTCCTGATCGCGACCAGTCTGCGTTTTCTGCTGCAGACCCGTGCCCAGAGCATGGCGCCTCCCAGCCATACGGCCATCATCATGACGCTGGAACCGGTGTGGACTGCGTTGTTTGCCGCCCTCTGGCTCGATGAGACCATGACGCCACTGCAACTCAGCGGCTGTACGCTGATCTTTCTGGCCATGCTGGTCAACCGCTGGCCTGCCGTGAGAGCATGGCTGAGACACCACTGAACCCCGGCACACTATACTGAATCTGTTTCTGCCCCGAGAGGATGCCCATATGAACACCCGTCTGCCCCACACTGCCGTCGGCAGTCTGTTACTGGCAATGATGCTGTCACTACCCGTACAGGCCGGCTGGGACGACCTGCTGAAACAGGGAGAGAAGCTACTCCAGGAACAGACCTCATCCAGCAGCACTTCAACACCGGTTCCAGCCGGTGTGGATACGGCCACTCTGGCCAAGGGACTGAAGGAAGCGCTGCACGTCGGCGGTAAGCGAGCCATCGAACAACTGGCTGCCAACGGCGGTTATGCCAATCATGCCGATGTGCGCATTCCCATGCCCGGCATGCTCGAGTCGGTCGGTGGTTTGATGCGCAATTACGGCCTGGGCAGTCAGGTGGATGCCTTTGAGGCCAGCATGAACAGCGCGGCGGAACAGGCCATCAGTGAAGCCACACCGATTTTCATGGACACCCTGGAGAGCATGACGCTGGACGACGCCCGTCGCATCTACTCCGGAGGTGATACCGCCGCCACCGACTATTTCCGCGAAAAAACACAGGGGCCGCTGACGACACGCCTGCAGCCGCTGATCGAACAGGCCATGGGTAATGCAGGCGTCGTTCAGGCCTACCAGCTGCTGGTCAGCCAGGCCGAGAGCCAGGTACCGATGCTGCAGGGCATGAGCCCGAACCTGGGCAAGCATGTGACCGAAGCCACATTGGACGGCTTTTTCCTGCGTTTGGCACAGGAAGAACAGAAAATCCGCGAGAATCCGGTGGCACGCACCACCGACCTGTTGAAGGAAGTATTCGGTCAGTAAGCGCTGGGCAAAGCCTGCTCGGACAGATGCTTTATCTGACCGAGCAGACTGTCATGCGCTTATTCCGGTTTCGAACCACCATAGACGATGAAGTGAGGGTTGAGCGTTTCAACCGTGTTGGCATAGCTCAGCACTTCCCCCTCCGGGGTCAGCAACTGGCCACCGGCAGCATTGATCACCGCGTGGGCAGCGGCGGTATCCCAAAGACAGGTGGGACCCAATCGCGGATACAGGTGCCCTCTGCCCTCGGCGACCAGACAGAGCTTGATTGAACTGCCCATGCGGATCAGTTCGTACTCACCCAGGGCGTCCATCCAGGCCAGTGTGTGTGGCCCCAGATGGGAGCGACTGCCGTAGACCTTCCACGGGGTTCCCGGCTGATGAACACTGACCTTGATCGGCTGAGGCGCGCTGTTGCCGTCCACGCGAAAAGCCCCGACGTTTTCGGCTGCGAACCAGGTTTGATCCATGACCGGCGCATGCACCACGCCCAGCACGGGGCGGCCCTGCTCGATCAGCGCGATATTGACCGTGAATTCGCCATTGCGCTTGATGAACTCCTTGGTACCGTCCAGCGGGTCAACCAGCCAGTAGCGGCCATCGGCATCGGAGCCGGTAAAATCGTCCACCGACTCTTCGCTCAGGATCGGCAGGGATGGCTCCAAGGCCATGAGTCCGGCCACAATCACAGCATTGGCCGCCAGATCGGCACGGGTCAGCGGCGAGTCGTCATCCTTGTTCACAATGCCGAAATCGTCCTCGGCATACACCTGCAAAATCACCTCACCGGCATCACGAGCAATATGCTCAACCTGGTGCAGCAGGGATTGAAGCGGAAGTGAATTGATCAACTCATGACTCCTTGATGGCAGGCCAAGATTCACCCAACCCTTTGCCTTTGCCAACAGCCCTGACCCGAGACGGTATCTGGCCAAACGGGATCAAAGCTGTGTGCTTAATACTCAGTACTGCTGAGCCTGTTGCTCAATAGTGGCATAGACCTCATGGCTGCCGTCTTTCTTCATCAACAGCACCTGATAGGGCTCAAACCGACTGCCCATCTCCATTCCCGGGCTGCCCATGGGCATGCCGGGTGCGGTCAGGCCCAGAGCACCGTCCGGTGGACTGGCCAGGAACTGCTTCACCAGCTTGGCCGGCACATGGCCCTCAAACAGAAAACCGGATTCGGATACTGCCGTATGGCAGGAGTGAAACTGCCGCTGCATGCCCATATCCAGCTTCATTTGGGTGAGATTCTGGGGATGAAACGCCCGGGTTTCAAAACCGTTTGCCTCGGCATGTTCAATCCAGTCACCACAGCAGCCACAGGTCGGACTTTTGTAAACCTTCAGCGGCTCGGTTTTGGTCGCCTGCAGCATAATACTGACCGCCTTGGCATCGGCAGCCGTCGTTTCGGCCCCCGCGCTACCCGCTGCCAGCATCAGCAAGCCGGATACGGTTGATACGAGAAATTTCTTGCGCATTGCAGACATCGTTTTTCCTCCCAAGGATCGGCCCACTGCATCAACGACAAAGCCTGTTACACTTTGATATTCTGTTTCCTGACGTATGAACATTCAAGGTGACTATGGTTCCTGAACCGACTCAATCCCGAACCCTGCCCGAAGATTTCAACATGGACTTCAGCCAGCGGCTGGTCATCGATACCCGCCGGCTCGACTGGCTGCCCAGCCCCGCGCCCGGTGTGCGCCGCAAGCCGCTGGAACGACAGCAAGCTGAATCCGGCCACACGACCAGCATCGTCGAGTACGCGCCCAGCACCGCATTTTCCAGTCATTCTCACCCACTGGGCGAAGAGATTTTCGTGCTCGATGGCGTGTTTTCGGACGAAAGCGGCGACTACCCTGCAGGCAGTTATATTCGCAACCCGCCCGGCAGTTCCCATGCACCGTTCAGCCGCGAGGGTTG
>CAYMHL010000231.1:0-3523 GCA_964390205.1 uncultured Marinobacterium sp. | reverse complement strand
ATGGTTACTATATATTATATAAACACTTTTTCGCATTTTGTCAATCTGTCAATTTAAGATGCTCCTTCCATTCATTTCCAATTACAAAAAAGAAAAGGACAGCCAATTGACTGTCCCTGAACATCAAGCATCACAAAAAACCTATGCGGCGGCCTTCTGCTCCTTCGCACCTTTTTCGAAGAACAAGGTACGAATGGACTTGATTGCGATAATCAATCCCAAACCTACCAGCAAAAGTGCAAACACCAACTGCATGCCGTCGGTAAGCAGGGTGAAATTGCCACTTGCCAACCTAGTGAAGCGTACGATGATGATCTGGAAGAGTGCAGTAAAGGTAACCCCAAGCATAAAGAACATGGGAATCCAAATCATGGAGCCTTTATTGCCAGTTTTTTTCAAGAAAATTGCAATGGCACACAGAGCCAATGCGCTTACCAGCTGATTGGCAGAGCCAAACAAAGGCCAAATTTTTGCATATCCATTGATGGAGAGCATATAACCAAATATCAGAGTCACAATGGTAGCAAAATACTTGTTGGTCAACAGGGTTTGCAATGGGCCCATTTTCTCTTCATCGGTACTGCTGTCCATGAAAAGCTCCTGGAAGGAAAGGCGTCCGATTCTCGCTACGGAGTCAAGGCTGGTCAGAGCAAAGGCGCTGATCGCCAAGGTGATGATGGTGTTGCTTGCAAGAGTCGGAATTCCTGTCTTGGATAAAAACCCAGCAACTGCCATGGCGAAAATCTGAGGAGGAGTACCTGAGGGAAGAGCTCCATTAGAAAACACTGCACCGGCACAAATCAGGGAGATGACCGCAACCAAGGATTCCAACAACATGGCGCCATACGCAATAGGAAGCATGTCCTTTTCATTGCGGATTTGTTTGGAGGCAGTCCCACTGCTTACCAAGCTGTGAAAGCCGGATACCGCTCCACATGCAATGGTGACGAACAAAATGGGGAACATCTGTTGTCCATTCACTACAAATCCAGAAAAAGCGGGAAGATTGATGGTGGGGTTAGCGACGAAAATTCCGACTACAGCTGCGGCAATCATGAAAACCAACACAAAGCGGTTGAGATACTCCCTTGGCTGCAACAATGCCCAGCCGGGAACCACAGAGGCAACCATGATGTAGGCGAACACCAGATAGAGCCAGAGGCTTTTGCTGATATAGAGGGGAAAGGTCAATCCAAACGCAATGCAGGCAAGCAAAGCAAGAATGGCAACTACCGTAGCGGACATGTTCGTTGGCTTGCGATAACGAATGAAAAAGCCAAGACCTACAGCCACAGCTATGAAGGCTGCACTTGTTGTAGCGGTAGCCCCATTGATCAGGTTGGTGGAAAGATCAGCATTGTATCCGTTGAACGTACCGGCAACGATATCGGCAAACGCAGCAATCACCAAGATGGAAAAAAGCCAGACGAAAAGCAGAAACAAGCGCTTCCCGAGTTTTCCGACGTACAGTTCAATGACATAGCCTATGGAACGGCCTTTATTTCTGACCGAAGCGAATATGGAACCAAAGTCTTGGACGGCGCCGATGAAAATTCCTCCGACAAGAACCCAAAGCAGAACAGGAACCCATCCAAAGATAGCGGCCTGAATAGGACCATTAATGGGACCGGCTCCGGCTATGGAAGCAAATTGATGGCCAAAAACCACCTGTCTGGAGGTGGGAACATAGTCCACTCCATCTTCCATTTCCAATGCTGGGGTTTTGCGTTTTGAATCGACACCCCATTTTCTTGCCAGATAGCGACCATAGATCATATAGGCTCCGACAAGCACGACGATAGAGAGAACAAGCATAAATATACCGTTCATGAGGATCCTCCAGAAAGTGTGTTGGTAGTACGAAAAAACAGGACATCCAAGGATTAGTGATGCACGCGTTATTTGTCAAGCAAATAATGAGAACTATTCATAAAAAATACAGATTTTTGTATTTTCCATGCATATTCATACAAAAACAAAATCAATAATTAAAAATTGACTGTCTTCTTTAGATTCTTGACTAGTAGGAGCCAAAAAACCATAATGACTGAATACTTTTAGAAGGAGCATATCCCATGAACGAACGGATTTCCGCTTTACTCAAGAGAGCTCCGGGACCCGAGGTGGTCACGGCTGAAGGCTGGGTACGCACTAAACGCGACAGCAAAACCGTATGCTTCCTTGAGCTGAACGATGGTTCGTGTCTCAAGGGTTTGCAGATCGTCATCGACAAGGAGCAGCTCAACAACGATGAATTGCTCTCTTCCATCACTACAGGAGCCTCGGTACAATGCAGGGGACCCATTGTAGAAAGTGCTGGTGGGGACCAAGCTGTTGAAATGTCGAGCGTTGAGGTCACACTCGTCGGACCCTGTCCTGTCGACACCTACCCCTTGCAGAAAAAACGTCATACAGTGGAATACCTCAGGGAAATTTCCCATTTGCGTTCAAGGACCAGTATGTTCGGCGCTGTTGCACGTGTTCGCAATACACTTGCCTACTCTGTTCATCAGTTTTTCCAGGCAAATGGTTTTGTCCATGTCACCACCCCGATCATCAGCGCAAGCGATTGCGAAGGTGCCGGAGAACAGTTTTTGGTCACCACCCTGGATCTTGACAACGTACCCCATACTGAAGAGGGTGCCATCGATTATTCCAAGGATTTCTTCGGTAAAAAGTCCTTCCTCACGGTAAGTGGACAGCTCGAAGGGGAAACTTATGCGACAGCCCTCAAGAACATCTACACCTTCGGACCTACCTTCCGAGCAGAAAACTCAAACACCAAACGGCATTTGGCTGAATTCTGGATGGTTGAACCTGAAATGGCATTCTGCGACATCAACGGAGATATGGAAGTTGCGGAATCCTTCCTCAAACACCTATTCAAGTCCGTACTGAACAAATGCCCTGAAGATATGGCTTTCTTCTCCAAGTTCGTTGAAGCTGGAATGGCAGAAACGCTCAACCACATCATCGAAACTCCATTTGCACACCTTACCTATACAGAAGCTGTCAAAGAACTGGTGAAACACAACAATGAATTTGATTTCCCCGTGGCTTGGGGCAGCGACCTGCAGAGCGAACACGAGAAGTATCTCACTGAAGTGGTCTGCAAAAGTCCAGTCATCGTCACCGACTATCCCAAAGACATCAAGGCTTTCTACATGAAGCTCAATGACGATGAAAAGACCGTTCGCGGCATGGATGTGCTGGTTCCCCGTTTGGGTGAGATCATCGGAGGCAGTGAACGTGAAGCCGACTATGATGTCCTCATTTCCCGCATGAAGGAAATGAAGCTCAACCCCGAAGACTACTGGTGGTATTTGGATCTGAGAAGATTCGGCTCTGTACCTCATGCAGGATTCGGTCTTGGATTTGAACGTGCTGTCCAGTACGTAACCGGCATGGCCAACATCCGTGACGTCATTCCGTATCCAAGAGCTCCCAAGCTTGCTGATTTCTAGCTTTCCAGGCGGTGGTTCCATCCACCGCCTTTTCTTTTCCCTAAACGTCCAACTGCTTC
>CAYMHL010000230.1:0-3544 GCA_964390205.1 uncultured Marinobacterium sp. | reverse complement strand
CATGTCCCGATTGATTTCCGCTGTCCTGTCGCTGTTGTGCCTGCTGCCTGCCGCAGCCCAGGCCGATGAGCGCGCCGCGTTTTTGCAGAAGGTTTACCTCTCCTTTTGCATGAAGCATTTCGATGATTATGCCGCCCTGCGCAGCGAGTTGATCGCGCAGCAGTTGCCCAAACTGCCGCCGCAACAGGCACAGCACTTCCTGCAGGGGCGCGAAGGTGATGCCTGGCCGATCCCCTATCAGGGGCAGTTTGGTCAGTATGTGCTGGCACTGCCTGCCGGTGACAATCTCTGTGCCGTTATGGCCCGGCGCAGTGATGCCAATGCGACCCGGCAGTGGTTCGGCACGCTGGCCTCACAGGCACCGACGCCGCTGCAGGCCGCTAAAGTGAATGAGCACAGCACGCAAACGCCACTCAACGGTGAAGCCCTTACCGAATCATGGCAGTGGGCAACCGAAAATGCGCCGCGCCGTCTGCTGCTGACCCTGACCACTGCGAAGGATCCCGGAGCCGCCATTCAGGCGATGGTGTCACTGAGCTTGAGCGGACGTTGATGAGCGCATGTTGAGCATTTCCAACGGCGTCAGTCTGGCCGATGACGAAATTGAACTCACCGCCATCCGTGCCCAGGGCGCCGGCGGACAAAACGTCAACAAGGTGTCATCGGCGATTCACCTGCGCTTTGATATCCGTGCTTCCTCCTTGCCGGAGTTCTACAAGGAGCGGCTGCTGGCTCTGAGCGACAGCCGTATTACCCGCGACGGGGTGATCGTGCTCAAGGCGCAGCAGTATCGTACTCAGGAACAGAACCGCGAGGATGCCCTGAATCGGCTGGTGGCATTGATCCGCGAGGCGGTCAAAGTGGAGAAAAAGCGTCGTCCCACCAAACCCACGCGCAGCTCCCAGCGCAAACGGATCGAACAGAAGAAGCAGCGTGGCAGTATCAAGTCGATGCGGGGCAAGGTTCAGCCCTGATCCGGGCATTGATCATAAAAATTGATCATTTGAGGTCACTTTTTGCCCTTTCCAACCTGCCCTGTC
The DNA here is from genome assembly GCA_964390205.1 of uncultured Marinobacterium sp. Taxonomy (GTDB): domain Bacteria; phylum Pseudomonadota; class Gammaproteobacteria; order Pseudomonadales; family Balneatricaceae; genus Marinobacterium. Next base: position 2,504 of record CAYMHL010000230.1, on the reverse strand, counting down.
GATATCAGAATGGTCGTCATTCCCTGAATGAGTTGCGCAGGACGCAACAGGAGACCAGCCATGAACGAACGTACCATCAAACGCCGCATTCCCGGCCGTGAAAGTCGTGACGGTGCCGGCGTGCGCCTGCTGCGCAGCCTGGGCCGCTCGGCTCAGCATCGCATCGATCCCTTCCTGATGCTGGATAATTTCTTCTCCGACAATCCGGATGACTATATCGCCGGTTTCCCGGCCCATCCGCACCGCGGCTTCGAAACCGTCACCTACATGCTGGACGGGCGCATGCGCCACCGTGACCACATGGGCAACGAAGCCGTACTGGAAAGCGGCGGCGTGCAGTGGATGACCGCCGGTCGCGGCGTTATCCATGAGGAGATGCCGGAACAGGAAGAGGGGTTGATGCGTGGCTTCCAGCTCTGGGTCAACCTGCCGGCCGCCGAGAAGATGACTCCGGCCCGCTATCAGGAGTTTGCCGCCGAGCAGATTCCGGTTGTCGAAGATGAGGCCAGTGGGGCCAGACTGAAGCTGATTGCAGGCGAAATTGAGCTGAATGGCCTTATGCATGCAGGCCCGGTCAGCGGCATCAGCCGCGACGAGTTGATGCTGGGCGTGCGCCTGCCGGCCAATGCCAGTCTGACCCTGCCGGTCGGCGGCAACCGCGCCGGTTTCGTCTATCTGTTCGAAGGTGGGGCGCAGCTGGGTGAGGAAGTTCTCAACCTGAACGAGGCAGCCGAGTTATCCACAGGTGACTGCATTGAGTTAAGCGCCGGTGAGCAGGGTGCGGCCATGCTGATTCTGGCGGCGGAGCCGATCGGCGAACCCATCGCTCAGTACGGGCCCTTTGTCATGAACACGGTGGCGGAGCTGGATCAGGCGATCGAGGATTACCAGCGCGGTCGTCTGGTGTAGTCCACGACCTGCAGATACAGCCGAATTCTACACGCGGTTGCTACAAACGACTTCAAGCCGGATGCTCGGTGTGTCCGAGCAGGGGCGTGGGGCGGGCACTATACTGTCCGCCCGCACGTCTCTTGCACCCCCGTGCCGATACGGCGGTGTTGGTGACTTAGCCTGCCGCTACTGGCCACCCCGATAGAGCTGACGTTGCATCTGCCACAGCTGCTTGCGCTGTTCTTCGGTCAGTACGTCTTCCATTTCCTGCTGCAGCTTCAGCCGCTGTTCCAGCATCTCCAGCTGGCTCTTCTGCATCTGACGATGGGCATCGAGTACCTTGTCGTTATCCGCTTTGCCATCCTGCCACAGCGACTGCATCCGGTTGTGATGATCCCACATCGTCTGCATGTGTTCCTGTTGCTGCTGCCAGAGCTTTTCACGAATCCGGTTCATTTTCTGTTGCTGCTGTTCGTCCAGCTGCACACCACCATTCGGCCCGCCCTGCAGGCCGCCCATCATCGGGCAGGGCATCATCCCCATGCCGCCCATCCCCATACCAACCATTCCCATACCAACCATGGGACCGCCGTGCATCATGCCCATGCCGTAGCCCATCATCGGGCCATACCCCATCATGCCGCCATAGCCCTGCATCATCCCCGGCCCCATCCCCTGGCCTGGGCCATAGGTCATGCCGTTACGGGACTGCATGTGGTGATCGGCCGCCGCCGGCAGGCTCAGGGTAAGGCCCAGTGCCAGAGCCATGACTGCTGTAGATCCTTTGAACGCTTGCATCGTTGTTGCCTCGCTGATCAATGGGTAATCGAGTCGTTGTCAGCATGGCAAAAGTTTGAGTTTTCGCAACCGGTCGAGTGCCAAAGCTGCCGGCAACCGGGGTTGATTCGGCGACTCCCGCCGACAGGCGATTGCTGCTAATGTAGCCGTCCAAACGCGGCCCGGATCGTCCTGGCGAAATATCCAGTCGGTTTCAGGATTCCGCCCTGGCAGAACAGATTTTCGACAGCATTGCACACTAGAGCGGCACCATGACAAAAATAAATAACCGACCGATCCTGTTTACCCTGTTTCTCGGCTTCATCTCATCGCTGGGGCCACTGTCCATCGATATGGGCCTGCCGGGACTGTCCGGGGTCGAGGCGTTCTATAATTTGGTGGCCGGGCAGGGGGCGCTGACCTTCAGCGTTTTTGTTGCCGGTCTGGCGGTGTCGCCGCTGTTGGGTGGCATTCTGTCCGACCGTTTTGGCCGCAAGCCGGTGATCCAGTTTTCCCTGCTGCTCTATGTGCTGGCCGCGGTACTGTGCAGTCTGGCGCCCGACTTTGAGCTGCTGCTGGGCGCGCGGCTGCTGCAGGGACTGGCGGCGGGGCTGTGCATCGCCATCCCGATCGCGATCATCCGCGATACCCTGGCGGGCGAGTCGGCGCGACTGCGTATCTCCTACATGATCATGCTGGTGGGCATAGCCCCGCTGATCGCCCCCTTGCTCGGCAGTCTGGTGATGCAGTTTGGTCCCTGGCAGCGGGTGTACGATTTCCAGGCGGTGATGGGAGCGCTGGCACTGGTGGTGATCAGCCTGACCCTGGCCGAGACA
>CAYMHL010000229.1:0-3581 GCA_964390205.1 uncultured Marinobacterium sp. | reverse complement strand
GAATTTAAAGGAATGACTGAAATAGAATTAAACGGGTGAATAAATGACTGAAAAATACGTTTATACCATAATCGACAACACCACAGGAGAACGTGCCGGAGCTTACAGTCGTGCCTATCATACTGAATATGAGTTCTCAAGCCCACAAGACGCAAGGACATCGAACATTAACGATAAATTCAAAGATAAAAGGAGATATAAATTACAAAAGTGGAAAGTTACATATGAGCTTATAGAGGACGACTGCGACCCATTTTTACAGGATGTAATACCTCATTATAAAGATTATTTAGCTGATAAACAATTTTACGAGGCTATTAATAAAAATATATATGAAGCTTATGGCACTGCTTTTCGACAAATGGCAAATGAGATTGGAGTAAAGTTCCCAAAAATGAAAGACAACAATCTTCCAAGGAAATTAAAGAAAGGATGGATGTGAAAAAATTAATCTCCATCAAATAATTTATCCATTGTTTCTTTTGCAGTCTCATAAGCTTCTTGTAACTTATCAGTTAACTCTTTTTCTTTGAATCCGCTAGGATCAGTGGGACTCCCTGAGATAATCCCCTGCTCTCTGAGAACCTCATCAAGACAGGACTTTAGTATAGCGTTAATCTGTGCACTCTCATCAGGAGTTATCTCACTATCGGGCTTCTCCTGAGCTTCGTATTCATCTAATCCCAACAATCCAAATCCGTACTCTTCTCCGAGTGCCTGGATATCTCCTTTGCTTGCTCCGAGTCCTTTAATTTGAGTAAGAGTTTCGGCAGCCGTTTTAAAAGTCTGAGCCTCGCTTAAGAGGTCTTTTGTATCCGGGACATCGAGTTCAAAGTGTGCTTTAATATCTTCAAAAGAATATTTTACAGTGGTTTCTTTTTCATCTTCCGTGTAAGTTCCCGTCCAGGTTCTCCCGGCAAACGCTTTTTCAATGAGTGTGTCAGCTACTCTTTCATATTCTGTGCGCTCTCCTGCGTGAACTGAATTGAATATTTGCAGGATACTTCTTGAGGATGCAAGTTCTGTCCCGGTTGCCGTGATAAGTGACATTGGAAAACCGAAGTTCTGGCCAATTTCCTCATTAAGTTGAGTGATCAACCCGTTAATAAGCTGGAAAGATGCACTCCTGGAACTCTCAACCGGCTGAAGATCCTGATCTGGACCCGTTGCATAGACTCCACCATTCTTGAGACAGTCAAGCAGGTTCTTCATGCTATCTTTCAGGCTGTCCTCGAAAGCTGTATAATTAGCTAACTCTGCCGCATAATTAGGATTACTTGCATCTCCTGATGGTTTCTGAGGGAGTGACGAGATTAATCTTTTATTCCCGGCTAAGTCAGTGACTTCCCGGAGAACACCCATTTTAAGATGTAAAAACGGGCTGAGGATAACAAAAATGAGGTTGGGAGCATTGACAAGCAATAATCTTTTTAACCAAATCGCGAGTAAAACGCTATCAATCGGAGCCGGTGAGCTTGTCTCCCCTCCGTAATGATCATCATAATAATTCTGAGTTGTCAGCCGCTCGGAGTTGTGCATGGCTATAACGCGCTCGGCTGCTGCAATCCTGAGATTATTAATGTCTGTGATGGAATATTTCAGTTTGTAGGACTCAAACAGGTCTAATACTTTTAGGTTGTTTCCTGCTCCTCTGTCCTGAATGTATGTTGCATTAATATCCTTGATGTCTGTGCCGAATGGGATAAACCAGGAATCAACCTCTGTAGTGGTTCCCAATGTGGACCATGACGAATTAATCAGGGCCCGTTGATGATAGGCAATTATCGAAGAGTCCCAGGGATCCGTATAGGTAGTAACTGACGTGGGATCAATTTTTTCGAGTCTTGCAATGTTGCCCTGTTGATCCGGGTCCATCCTGCGGTATGAGTGCCCATCGAGAAATCCAAAATTAAGAAAGTCATCGCGGTATACTTTCATCAGTTTTATATTTTCGATGAAATCAGTTATTTCCTCGATAGCTGCGGAATAGAGTTTATTGTCTTTTGTGTAGATTGAGAAGCCCTTTAAAAGAGTATTTTTCAAATAGGGATAAATGGTTCCTTTCAAAAGAGGATCTGCTAGAAACGCCTCTCTGCGAATGAGAGGAGATGCTTTAGGGAGTTTGTGCTTTGTTTCCCCTATCCATTTGAGTAAGTGAGAATGAGAAATATAATGATCTTCGTAAACTTCAGCAACCCCGGCCCCCACTTTGGAGGCTTGCACGGTTTCCGCTGGAGTTGTAGAGGTAAGTTTTTTCGGCACGCGCATATAAAAGAAAATTGAGCAAACGAGATATAAAAGAAAATTGAAAACTTATACTCTCATTCCGCTTGAACTGAAGCTGGACCCTGCGAAAGATGTTTCATAATTCTCTGTCGGCTTCACAAAGAACGCGGTGAACGCCCCGTATCGTGACGCATCCATAATATCATCTAAAAATTTAACAGGTTCATCTAATACATCCCCGTCCTTCGTTTCTTTGTACTTATAACTCCGTGCTTCACGAATCCAGTTTATAGAGTCACTTGATACGTGTTTCTTTTTGCCTTTCATAAAGTCAATGCCAGCTTTAACGTCTTTCTTTGCAGGATGAACATTAAAACGCCTGTATTGAACACCATCTATATTTTTAGATTCGCATAAACTTGTTATCCTGTCAGGCTCTGCACTATCCGCATAGATTATGGTTTCATGGGAAATACCGTTTTCATTCATCCATTTATAGAGGTCTTCAGTTGTTTTTTCTGATTTATAATAGAGCTCTTTAAAATATAGTTCGTTCTCGTAATACCAGATCTCCACTAAAGCCATTGGATGATTAAAACCGAAGTCCAGCCCGTAACAATGAGGTGCGTTCTTTAATCCCTTTGGCCAGTCTTTAACGTCTTCAATAAAAAACTTATCGTAAATTTTGTTTTTCAGAACTCCGGGAATCCCCAAACAGTAAATATTATAAAAGTTCTCGTCGCTGTTTATGAGGTCTTCAAGCTCATTAATAAACGACTGTGATAAGTTCGTTTCATTGTCATGGTATGTACTGTGATGAACATTAAATTTATCAGGTTCGGCTCGGCCTCTGTCAAGTAATTTTATAACCCAATGGTGTTCATCAATTGGATTGAAAGATAAAAATATCTGAACATCCTCAGAGTATTTATCCCTGGATAAACGAAGCCTCAACTGTTTATAATCGTCCTCATCGAATTCAGTTGCTTCCTCAAGCCATACCTCGGCAAATTCACCGCCTTTTATCTTCTCGGATTCATCAAGGGAAAGATAATACAGTCTGTTTTGTCCTACTTCAAAATAGTGATCTGTTTTATTTTCATGATAGTTCACCCCCCAATCCTGAAGGATTGCTTTAAAAACTAGGTAGGTGGTTAATTTCATGAATGGGAACGACTTTCTAAAAACCGCTCTTCTTTTGCCATCCCCTGACATTAATTTAATAATGAAATACTGAGCGATAGAAATAGATTTACCGGAACCTGAACCACCATATTCTATTTTTGTCTTAGGAGGTTTATCAAATTCAGTAAAAAATACGTCATTCAGGACTTCATACATTATCTTCTTTCCTG
>CAYMHL010000228.1:0-3625 GCA_964390205.1 uncultured Marinobacterium sp. | reverse complement strand
TGGAGTCCGAGTTCAACTACTACCTGAACTCCGAAAACGGTCGCAAGGTCATCGCCGAACAGTACGTCGGCCTGCCCTACGAAGATCTGAAAGAGTATTGATCCTTAGGATCCTCTTTTCAAGACGCGCCCTTCGGGGTAATGCCAGTCAGTTAAGCTAACCGACTGGCATTTTTCTTTTTGGCCGGGTAGCGGTAGGGGCGACTCTTGACGGCCCTCGGGTAACATCGCTCTCGTCGCAGCGGCAATACGAAGGCCGCTGCCATATCCGTTAGCGCAGTGATGACGGAGGGTATTTTTCCCGGCGATACCGCAGGCAACAACATGAGCTCTTTTATGATCATCCCGGCTGCCTGGTTAAAACTTATCTGGCGTCAGCTCCATCTGACAGACCATTCGAACCTGAGGATATTGGGCTGCCCCATCCTGATGGCGAGTGCGTGCAAACGCTTGCGCATTCTCATCAGAATCGGGTGTACGCCAGACGACACCATCAACCCCCAGCAACCTCAGTCCACACCAGTTCGGATGCGGGGTGTGCTCGTGCCAGAGTGCCTGTGTCTGTTCAAATACCCTTCGCACCGCCTCGTCCCCTAAACGCTGACGTGCCTGTACCACGGCGCTGGGTGCCACAAAGGGACGATCGCCCGGCAGCAGGATATCGAGCTGATTGACAATCTGGCTCATGGGTAAATGGCGAAACAGCGCCATCCCGACAATGCTCCACACCATCATTTCCAGCGGTAGGCGGCGTTTGCGCAGGGTGACGGTTCCGGCTTCATGAAGGCATTGCTCGATCAGTTCGGGTGACAGCACTTCGGCAAGAGCGCTGAACAGATCAGGGGAAACCCGAGAAATGATATCGATGGCTTGGCTGAAATGCATAAAAAATCCGGAACCCCTTGTGATGGATTCCGGATTTTCTCTTACCAGATCTGCGCGGAAAGCCCCTTACTTCCAGTGAGGGGATGTAGAGCGCAACCGGCGCAGCCGGTTTGATAATGTTGTATACTTAACCAGTATGAAACACACCAAAACCCTCAAGGTTCGGATCAAGGATCGCCACAGGTCTCTGCTTCAGCAAATGGCGTGGTCAGTCAATCAGGTCTGGAACTATGTGAACGAACTGAGCCAACGCTCCATCCGTGAGCGCGGTGTGTTTCTGTCCGCCTACGACATCGATCCCTACACCAAGGGCGCGGGTAAAGACCTGGGCCTGCATTCGCAGACCCTGCAGGAAGTCTCCCGCGAGTACGTCACCCGCCGGCAGCAGTTCAAAAAGACCCGGCTGCAATGGCGCAAGAGCGGCGGCGTGCGCCGCTCGCTCGGTTGGATCCCGTTCAAGTCCGGTGCCGTGACCTGGAAGCAGGGCCAGGTTTATCACAACGGCCACTATTTCAAGGTCTGGGATAGCTACGGGCTGGCTCAGTACCGTTTCAGAGCCGGTAGCTTCTCCGAAGACGCGCGCGGCCGTTGGTACCTCAATGTGGTCGTTGAGGTTGAGGCTGAGATTCCGGCCGGTCAGGATGCGATCGGGATCGATCTCGGTCTCAAGGATACTGCCACCTGTTCCGATGGTACGAAGTTGGAAGCCGGTCGTTTCTACCGCGATCTGGAACCGGCGCTGGCCCACGCCCAACGGGCGCGCAAGAAACACCGTGTGAAGGCGATCCACGCCAAAATCGCCAACCGGCGCAAAGACGCCTTGCACAAGTTCAGCCGCCAGTTGGTGAACCGCTGCGGCGTGATCATCATTGGCGATGTGAAATCCCGTTCATTCACCCGCAATCGTAAAAGCGCCAAGACGGTGTACGACACCGGCTGGGCGATGCTGAAACAGTTCCTGTCCTATAAGAGCGCATGCGCCGGGATCGTGTTTCAGGCGGTGAATGAAGCCTACACCACCCAGGCCTGCTCGTGTTGCGGCGCTATCAGCGCCAACAGTCCGAAAGGTAGAGCTGGTCTTGGAATAAGAGTCTGGACCTGTGAGTGTGGTGCCACTCACGACCGCGACGTTAACGCCGCCAGGAACATACTCGCGCTCGGGCATGAGCGTCTCGCAGGAGGAATCGCCGTCTCTTCAGGGCGGTGAGGATGTCAATTGATCAGTAAGTTATAGGGCTTAACTGATCGGCATTACCCTCCGGGGCGCGTTTTTCGTTTCTGCTCAAAGCGCTCAAACAGTGAATTTTAAACAGCACGAAAAGCGCGTGGATTGTAAATATCGGCATGGGACTCAAGCAGACGAATTCGCTTCGCATCCGGGTGCGCCGGATTAACCAGCATAATCTCCCCCAACCCTGCCGAGACGGCACAACTGGGGAGAATCAATCCCAAATCATTACCCGCCCTCAGCCACTGGTCACCAATGGCTTGAGTTGACAAGGGATACGGAAAGTCCGCCCAATCTTCAGGCCAATCCTGGGGCTCCAGCTTCACGATCGGGACATCGCCGGGCAACTCATACACACCCAGACGGTATGATGGCGGCACCATCCTTGGACTGCTCGTATAGTTGGCCATCTCCAGCATCGCCACAGATGCGGAGAGTGCAAAATAAATCACCGGTATGCCGGGAAAATTCCAGCGTGCACCATCCTGATAACTGGCGCCCAAACCGGTCATAACCTCAAGATATTCAGCCTTAGTAATTCGGTATACCCGCATCAACTGAAATCACCGCATTCGATTTTATTCAGCACCTGAGCAACCCAACGTCGCCCCTCAAATGTATCGAAAAGGTCAACCGGCTTTTCTCCTCCCAGGGCTGCAACCGATGAGTTCAGCCACTCCAAAGCCAGCTCTCTGGACTCCCAGGCATTGACCGCCAGATTAAGCAGCCTGACCGCATCCAATACCTCTTCGGAGGCTTCTCGACCCAGCGCCTTGCGGCGATAGACACGACTGAGATTGCTCGAACTGACACCAAGAATAGCGACGAACGTATCCCTCATGCCCGTTTCATCCACCACACGCTTGACCCAGTGTCCCGGTATACCTTTGCGTGATTGAGTGATAAACGATCTACGATTCCTCAACACCTCCATTGGGATGGCACCAAACAGGTTTGCGCGGTCGTTCCTTGCACCTTCTTGCGTATCCGGTCTTGGGTGGAAAGCGGTAATTCCGGCAGACGACTGATCGTCCAATGTCGTATTCGAGGTTGTAGTTACCATGGCCTGCTCCTGAACTTCATATTGATGAGAGTTTAGCATCAAAGTAACGAAACAGGGATAAAACCGCTCCTTGCCACTCAAGCGAAAAAAGCCGGATGGCAGCACCATCCGGCTTTTCACTGACGTCAGCCAGGTTACTTCAGCTTTCCGTCAACTGAGTATTCCCCGAGGATCAGCCCTGACGCAGCACACCGTCGAAGAAGCGTGCCACACCGGCAAAATCATCCAGCGGCAGTACATCAGCGACGTACTGGTCCGGACGCACGATTACGATGCAGCCCTGTTCCTTGTTGATGCCGCGCATATCGTAGATGTTCTTGCCACCGCCGGAGGACTCCGGACGGTTGTCGACGCAGAACACTTTTTCGAAGTCACGCAGACCATACTTGCCCTTCCGCGGTGCCAGCACCGGGTGCAGGGTGTCGGTTTCAACCGCCTGGTGGTGCTGCT
>CAYMHL010000227.1:0-3633 GCA_964390205.1 uncultured Marinobacterium sp. | reverse complement strand
CAGGGCGATGGCCAGTGACCAGAGCACCTGACGCTCGCCCTGATCACGCAGCTGTGCCAGCAGCGTACTGGCCGGCACGCTGATCAGCAACTGCAGGGCCTCACCCTGAATCGCCAGCAGCGGCAGGCGGGTGCCATACCAGTCACGGCCATCGGCCTGATAACTGACCATCTCGCCTGCGGGCGTGTTCAGTGCCTGCAGGCGCAGCAGCTCGGGCGCATCCATCTCGCTCAGCGCGGCCAGTCTGACACCGCCACTTTCGGTTACGATCATCTTTTCGACCTCAGGCCAGGCCACCAGCGTGCCGGTGGTATTGACCACCGCCAGGCGGTAATCCGGCCCCGGCTGCAACAGCGACAGCTGGCCGGACAGGTCCGCCACCGAGGCATCGATGCCGATTACGGCACGCTCACCGGCCGCCTGCGACAGGGTTACGCCCACTTCATGGGTGGTAAAAAACAGGTAGGGCGCCGTCAGCACCGCCGCATCCGCCTGGTGTGCCTGGGCATACCAGGGGCGCTCATGGGGATTGAACAGGTAGTCCGGCAGGCTGCGCCGTTCGAGCAACTGCAGCTTGGCGTCGAAGAACAGCCAATTACGATCGGTCGCGGCATCCGGGTGATGGTCGATGCTCTGTACCAGCCAGCGCGCCTCCGCCGGTGCCGTGGTCAGTGACCGGGTTTGCGGGTTGCTCAGATCACGCAGCAGCAGAAAGTCACGGTCCTGATAACCGACATACACCGCGCCGACCAGGGTGTTGATCTTGAGCACCTGCACCAGCGCCGGCAGACGTTCCAGTCGCTCGGCCAGGGTTTCAGCCTGCACCAGCGGGTCATGCACCAGCAGCTGGGCGGAGTTCTGCACCGGTATCAGCAGTCGCTGCCCGGCGCTGTCGAAAATCTCCGCCAGTTGCCGGGCACTGTTAACGCTGGCTTCAAGCAGCAGGCTGCGCTGATCCAGGTAGGCACGGGTGATCAGGGTGGCACTCAGCAGCAGGGTGATCGCCATGATCCCCAGACTGATGATCCAGCGCAGCGGTATTCCCGGTGTCCGTGCAGCCATGCTTGACTCCTTGGCGGTCTGCGTTGGTGTTGCCGAACCTGCTTCTGTTGTATCAGTTGCGGTGCTAGTTGCCCAACATGATCGCCACCCAGCGGGTGGACGGGTTCTGCTCCAGCGCGATCTTGGCAATCATGGTCAGGGGAATCGACAGGAACATCCCCGCAGGCCCGAACATCCAGCCCCAGACCATCAACGACAGGAACACCACCAGCGGCGACAGCCCCAGCCCCGAGCCCATGTAGCGCGGTTCCAGCACGTTGCCCATCAGCAGGTTGATGGCAATATAGCCCAACGCCACCAGTGCTGCATCCGGCAGGCCCAATTGTACGATCGACAACAGCACCGCCGGGACGGCCGCGATGATCGAACCCACGTTGGGGATGAAGTTCATCAGTGCCGCCACCAGCCCCCACAGGGGCGCAAAATCCACGCCGAGGATCCACAGCCAGAACGTGACCAGACAGCCGGTGGCCAGACTCACGGTGGTTTTGATCACCAGATACTTGTTCACCTTGCGCACGAACTCCCCGGCCTGACTCAGCGAGTGTTCGGCATTGGGCAGCGCCTTGTGCAGCTTGTCGCCCAGCAGCGTGGCTTCCAGCAGCAGAAAGATGACCACGAACACGATCAGCATCAGGTTGGTCAGCAGCGCACCGAGGTTGGTCAGGGCATTGCCGGCCAGACGCATCACCGATCCGGGGTTGAAGTGGGTCAGAAACTGTTCCCGAGTCACCGGCAACCCTAATCGCTCAAAAAAGGGCAACAGTTTGACGGCCTCGTCCTGCAGCCGCGACTGGTAGGTGGGCAGCCTGAGGGTGAAGGTGTCGATGGCGGAGCCGACAAAGAGCACCAGCACCCAGCTGAAAATCATCAACATGACCACCAGCAGCATGATCGCCAGCCAGGGCGGCACCCGATGGGAGGTCATCCAGGCCAGCGGCGGCGCACAGATGATGGCGATAAACACCGCCAGCAACATGGGCACCACCACGGCTTCGGCAATCTTGAGCGCGCCCAGAATGACCATCAACGCGGCCAGTCCGAGCAGCCATTTGAAACCGGCGGAGAAGGTAACGGGGTTTGACTCGGACATGGACGCTCCTTGTGCTCCAGCTGTGATCGAGTGTGAGTTATTCGTCAGCCTTGAAGTGAACCTGAAGCATGCCCTTCTGCTCGTCGCTCAGGCTCATGGCCTGACCGCTGGCAAAATTGTAGCGCACCATGTAGGCCTTGCCGCGGGCCGCCATCTTGTCGTCCTGCCAGGCTTCCTGCAGGATGGTGAATGAGCTGTTGCCGATCTTGCAGATGAAGGTCCGTACTTCCACATCGCGGCCGTAGAACAGCTCGCCCAGATAGTCCACCTCGACCCTGGCCAGAATCAGCTGCCATTTTTTGATGTCCAGATCGGGCGTGAAGATGCGGAACAGCTCGTTGCGCCCCGCCTCGAACCACTGGGGTACTCGGGTGTTGTTGATATGGCCCAGGCCGTCGGTGTCATAGAAGGCGGGGGTAAGGGTGTACGTATACATCGGACCTTTCCTGTCTCGGGATTCAATCGCCGAGTATAACAGCGAAAGCCGATACCGGGTCCAGTCCCCTTTTACCCTTAATGTAACGCTTAAAGCGCCGTTGTTTCACAAAGCGGGCACCTTGAAACGGGTCTGCCGGTACTGCAGCACCACGGCGCGGGGAATGATCGCTTCGACTCTCAGCCCGGAACGGACGAAATCGCCCTCGCGCAGCATGCGATCGCCATGCTTGACCATGCGCGAACTCGGTTCATCCGAGTAGATATGTACGGTGAAGCGGATTTCGCCCAGCTCGCGCTGTTGTTCAACCGGCAACTGGCGCATATAGGGCAGATCGGCAAAGGGATCCGGCGCGTCGGTTGTAGCCGGTTCTACCCGCTCCCGGCTCGCCGAGGTGACCGGCTGAGGCGCTACCGGCGTTGAGGACACGGCAGGGCTTGGCGCAGAGGGCCGTGCAGCGGTGCGAGGCTCAGGCGTCTGGCGGATGGCAATCTTGACGCCGCTGAGGTCGGGTTCAGGTACTGCCTGCTCAGGGGGTGGCGGATTAACGGCTTCAGCACCGTCTGGATGGATGGGCAGTTCCGTCGGCTCATCAGTCGAGCGCCAAAACCAGTACAGCAGCAGCCCCAGCAGCAGAATCAGCAGGGTGCGCCCCCAGGGCCAGCGTTTGCCGGATTGATCATCGTCCGTGAATGAAGAGGCAGGCGGCATCGGCTCAGGCATGGGCTGAGTCGCCTTGCGCTGCTCGGAGGAGGCCTTGAGTGCATCGTGAATGTAGGACATGCCTCTCTCCTAGCTACTCAGGCCTGAGCGGCTCAATCCAGAGCGGCTCAAACGTGGCAGATCTGCCTGCACCAGGCCGTTCAGCCGAATCAGTGTCAGCGGTCCGGCCACCCCGTCGACCTCCAGCCCCTGCTGTTGCTGGAAGGCTTTCACCTTCAGAAACAGCTCTGCATCATAACGGGACTTGACAGTTAGCAAAACCCTGCGTAAACCCTCGCCCAATCGGGCGGGGATACAAGCGGGAGCCGCGCAGCGGTTC
>CAYMHL010000226.1:2341-3650 GCA_964390205.1 uncultured Marinobacterium sp. | reverse complement strand
GCCAGCAGGGCATCCAGCGGCTGCGCCTCGGCCCAGCCTTCCTGTTCCAGCATCGGCCGGTCGTAGAAGCGGTCCACCGGGCCGATGCAGAGGATGGCGATCGCCTTGCTGCCGGCCGGCATCTGCAACAGCTCGCCCAAGGCTTCAGGGTCGAACAGCGACACCCAGCCCACGCCCACCCCTTCGGCGCGGGCCGCCAGCCAGAGGTTCTGGATGGCACAGGAGACCGACGCCAGATCCATCTCGGGCAGGGTACGTCGGCCGAAGATATGCTTTTCGCGCTGGTCCATCAGCGCTACCACCAGCACCTCGGCGCACTTGTCCATGCCTTCGACCTTAAGGCGCATAAATTCAGCTTCGCGTTCGTTCATCGCATCGGCGGTGGCCTGACGCTCCTGTTCCACCAGTCCGCGTATGCGCTGACGCAGCTGGGCGTCGGTGATGCGGATGAAGCGCCAGGGCTGCATCAGGCCGACGCTGGGGGCCTGATGCGCCGCCTGCAGCAGGCGCTTGAGAATCTCGGGGTCCAGCGGCTCGCCGCTGAAGTGGCGCATGTCGCGTCGTTCGCGGATGGCGCGGTAGACGGCATCGCGTTCGACAGCACTGAATTGCCAGGGGGTTTGACTCATCACCTTCTCCTTTTGGGGCTCAACCGGCAGTTGAGCTAAACCGCTTGCCCGAGTAATCAGCGCAGCACTCGGATCAGGGGCTGCTCGCCGCTGAAATCGACCTCGGCTTCGACCTCATACACCTGCCGGATCGCCTCTGGGGTCAGCACCTGTTGCGGCGTACCGATGGCGTAAATACGACCGGCATCGAGCAGCACCAGGCGGTCGCACCAGTGCGCGGCCAGGTTCAGGTCGTGAAGCGACAGGATAACACTGCGCTGAGCCTGCGCGTGTTTGCGCAACAGCTCCAGTACCCGCTGCTGGTAGTGCAGGTCGAGACTGGCCAGCGGCTCGTCGGCGAGGATGATATCCGGTTGCCCGGCCAGTACCCGCGCCAGCCAAACCCGGGCCTGTTCACCGCCGGAGAGGTGATCGACGCGGGAATCGAGCCACTCGGACACGCCGGTATGTTCCGCGGCCAGTTCGATCAGACCGGCATCCTCGTCACCCCAGGGCAGGCGGCCCAGCGCGATCACATCAGCCACCTTCAGCGCCCAGGCGCTCTGGCAGCGCTGCGGCAACAGCGCAATCCGTCGCGCGCGCTTGAGGCCATGCAGCCGATTCAGGTCCTCTCCTTCCAGCTCGATGCGCCCTGTATAGGGCTGCAAACCGGCGATGCACTCCAGCAGCGAGGACTTGCC
>CAYMHL010000226.1:0-2241 GCA_964390205.1 uncultured Marinobacterium sp. | reverse complement strand
TGCGCCCTGTATAGGGCTGCAAACCGGCGATGCACTCCAGCAGCGAGGACTTGCCTGCACCGTTGGGGCCGATTACGCCGAGCAATTCACCCGGCTGCAGCTCCAGATTGATGCCGGCCAGACGGCGATCCAGCTGCAGTTGTTCGATGTTGATCAAAGCCATTTCCTGCGCTCCTGCCACACCAGCCAGATAAACAGCGGCGCGCCGATTAACGAGGTCAGCACGCCCAGTTTGAGCTCGCGTCCCGGCGGCATGCCTCGCACGACAATATCGGCCAGACAGACCAGTATCGCACCGGCCAAAGCCGCCGGAATCAGGATGCGATCGGGCCGGTTGCGCACCAGCGGCCGCACCAGATGAGGCACCAGCAGGCCGACAAAGCCGATGGCCCCGGCCACCGCCACCGAGGCGCCCACCAGCAGCGCGGCGCCGAGGATGATCAGCCGACTGCCGCGGACGTAGGACAGGCCCATGCTCTGCGCCACCTGCTCGCCGAGACTCAGGCCCAGCAGCAGACGGCGCTGGCTCCAGATCAGCCCGCCACCGAGCAACAGCGCCGGCAGCAGGATGGCCAGATGGTCCAGCCCGCGCTCGGAGACGGAACCGAGCAGCCAGAACACCAGTTCCGACAGCGCAAAGGGGTTGGGCGCAAAGTTGAGCACCGCCGCCAGCAGCGCCCCGGTCAACGTGGAGATCGCCAGCCCCGCCATGATCACCATCGCCTGACGCGAGGGTCCGGCCAGCAACAGCATCAGTGACATGGCGACACCGGCGCCGATCAGCCCGGCCAGCGCCGGTGCCGCCGCACCGGCCGCCGGGAAGAGGCCGAAATAGAACACGCTGGCCGCGCCCAGCGCCGCGCCCTGACTGGCACCGGTCAGCCCTGGATCAGCCAGCGGATTACGCAGCAGGCCCTGCAGCGCCGCACCGCTCATGCCCAGCGCCGCCCCCACAGTCAGCGCCAGCAGGGTACGCGGCAGGCGAATCTCGCCGATGACGATGGCGGCGGCACTGTCGGTACCGTTCAGCCACTGCCAAAGGCCGTCCAGTACGGCGATATCGGTGGAGCCCACATGCAGCGACACCAGTGCGGTCAGTAGCATCAACAGGGTCAGTGCAGGGGTCATGGTGTCCTCGTGGGTGATGGTGATGGTAATGTGGATTCGGGCAACGGCTCCGATAACGGTTCCGGCAACTGCTGCCGCAGCTGGTCGATCAGCTGCCAGGTCCAGGGGCCGGGACACTGCCAGCGCCAGCGTTCGGTATCCAGCCAGCCCGCCGCCGGGATGCTGTGCCGCAGCGCCGGATGGTCGGCAAAACGGGTCGCCAGTGCCTGAGCGCCGGGACTGGTCCACAGAATCGCCTCGGGCGGATCGGCGACCACGCGCTCCAGGTCCAGCCGCTCATAGCGTACCCCGGTGAGATAATTGCGCCAGCCCGCCTGACGGATAATCTGATCTTCAAAGGTGTTCGGCCCGGTGCCGATGCCGTTGGCACCGAGCAGCAACAGCCGAGGTGCAGCGGCCGCCGGCGCCTGCGGCTCGGGCGCGGGATGAGCACCTTCGGAATCACGGCCGATCAAACTCAGCACACGGCGCTCGTAGGCCTCGATCTCTGCAAGCGTATGCGGCAGCGTCACCAGCTCCACCGGTTGGTTCAGGGTTTGCAAGCGCTTACGCAGCATCAGCGCGTTGTGCTGGCCGACCAGAATCAGATCGGGCCTGAGGCTGAACACCTGCTCCAGCGAACCGTCATGGCCTGGCCAGCCCTCCAGCGGCCAGGGCAGCGGGAAGCGTTTATGCATGGGCGACAGCGCCGCCACCTGATCGCGGTCGGCATGCAGCGCCAGCATGCGGTCCATGCACAGATCCAGTGAGACGATGCGGTCGGGGCGTTCAAGTGCAGGCGCGATTGTGGATGGAGGTGCCGCCAAGGAAAGGGGCGCCAGCAGAACGCTGAGCAGCAGCGCAGTCGCCGGCCAGCGCCCCACCTCGGTCCGAAGCGGGCGCAGCACTGTCGACAGGCCGAAAGACAAGCCCGAATACCGGCGTTGCCACAGGATCATGGTGCCGCCTTCGCCACCGGCCGCTGCAGCAGCGCCAGTATCGCATCCAGATCCAGATGCTGCTCCAGTGTATCGGCCAGACGATTGATGCCATCTTCGCGCAGCTGGTGATAATCCAGCGCCTGCGCCTGTTCAAGCCCTGCCCAGCGCAGGATCGACTGCGTAGCTTCGGGGG
>CAYMHL010000225.1:0-3666 GCA_964390205.1 uncultured Marinobacterium sp. | reverse complement strand
TCTGGCACGAGCTGTAGCGTGACGGTCTCTCACAGCTTGCCGCCGCCGACCAGATCGCCATCGCCCACCGCAGCCGCTTCCCCCTCCTCGCCACTGCCGGCAAGGGCGGCACGAGCTGCATTGCCAGCGGCGATCGCGCCCTCGCCAACCTCCGCAACTGGGCCCGCCGCATCCGCGAGGTCCACGGCGAGATCCGCTTCGATGACCCGTCCGCCCTGGTCCGCGACTACGCCCGCGGCCGCCGCGAGCGCAAGGGCGACCCCCGCTTCTGGGACATGCTCGGCGCCTGCTACCTCGACCGCGAGGGGCCAGGCCTCGCCGAGGCCTACCGCACCGCCCGGCGCGAGAGCGTCCGACGCGGTATCACCGACATGCCGACCTATCGCCAGGTCGCCTACTGGTACGACCACTGCGTCGACCCCGCCGCCGTCATCCTCCGCCGTGAGGGCGAAGAGGCCCTGGCCGCCCGCTGCGAGTACTTCATCCGCCGCGACTGGGACAGCGTCTCGGTCAACGACATCTGGTTCGGCGACCATCACGACCTCGACGCACCCGCCCAGGAGACCGACCCCGACACCGGCCAGATCCGCGCCGTCCGCTGCACCCTCACCGCCTGGATGGATGCCAAGAGCCTCCGCATCGTCGGCTGGCAGATCGCCCCGGGCGCCGGCAACAGCGATCGCATTCAGAATGCTCTCGGGCTCGGAATCATCGTCGCCGGTATGCAGGCGCCGCGCTACCTCTATATGGACAACGGCTCAGACTACGGCGCCAGGGGCTTCAACGCCCCGATCGTCTGCGGCAACCATGAGCACAGCGTCCTGCGCCAGCTCGCCATCGAGACCATGACCTCGCTTCCCTACCGCGCCCAGGCGAAGGTCATCGAGCGCGTCTTCGGCATCGTCTGCTCGTCGTTCAGCAAGCACTGGGCCGGCTACCGCGGCAACCGCCCCGAGCACCGCAGCGAGAAGGCCGATTACTTCTGGCAGCACCCGGAGCACCTGCCCACCGTCGCCGAGCTGGTGACCGAGTTCGCCCGCTGGCTCGACCAGGTCTACCACCGCCAGACGTCCAGCGGCTGCATCCTCCAGGGCCGCTGCCCCCAGGAGGTCTGGGAAGCCCGCCGCGATCTGCGCGCTCCCTGGACCGCCGGCGACCTGTACGCCGCCTTCCTCATGCCCGTCGGCACCCGCCTCGTCGGCCGCGGGCCATCCGTCAAGATCGACAGCGAGTACTACTACTCCGAGGCCCTATGGCCATTCTGCGGCGCCAAGGGCGACGACGGCAGGGTCCTCGTCAAGGTCGACCGCAACAACGACCAGCATGTCTTCTGCTTCCACCTCGACGGCCGCCCGATCTGCGAGGCCCGTACCCGCGCCCTCATCAGCGCCATGGCCCAGACTCCAGAGGAGCGTGCCCGTATCGGCGAGGCCGAGCGCCTCAAGCATGCCCAGCGCCAGCGCGCCTATACCGTCCTCGCTGCCGAGACCGGAGGAACTTACCGCCTCGCCGACCCGCGCGAGCGCCTGCGCATGCTCGAGCAGGGACTCGGGCCAGACGACATCACGCGCCTCGGCGAGCGCTCCTCCGTCAAGGGAGGCTCGCACAGGTTCGTCCACTATGCCCTCAAGGATGGCGCCGTCGCCCAGGGCCGCGCCCTTCCGCCGACCGCGACCGATGCGCCGGCCGCGATTGCGCCGGCAGACGAGGCCGACTTCACCGGCCTGCGACCCATCGAGTTCCGGCCGGCACGCACCGTCCGTGAGGACCGCGAGGACGCCGCCCTCGCCAGCGTCCACGCCGCCATCGTCTCAGCCGCCGTGCCGGCAGCCGATGACTCCGACCAGGGATCCGTCGACGCGATCAGCGCCGACATGTTCGCTCGGGATGACGACCAGTGACCGCAATCGGGAGATTCCACCATGGGCAGGCTGAACATCAACCGCGCGCAGTTCTCGCAGGCCATCCAGGTCTACAGCGATTCGTCGCGCCTCAACCCTGACATCGAGAACACCCTCGAGTGGTTCTGGGGCTACTGCGTCGACGAGCTGCACCTCGACCGCGACCGGATCTGCGAGGCCATTTCCTACGACGAGACGACCGTCTCACGACTCTTCCAGGGCCGCTACGAGGGCGGCCTGGAGCGCATCGCCGAGGCCATCCAGGCGCTCCGCACCCGCGTCGCCGGCAAGGTCTCCGGCATGATCGAGACACCCGTCACCCGCCGCATCTTCGAGGCCCTCGACTATGCCCGAAACACCGGCAGCATGGTCGTCATCCGCGGCGAGACCGGCCGCGGCAAGACCTACTGCGTCCGCGAGTGGGCCCGACGCAACAACCACGGCCGGACGATCTACGTCCGCTGCCCGTCCGGCTGCTCGCGCGCCTCACTGGTCCGCGAGGTGGCCATCGCCTCCGGCTTCGGCATCGCCGGCAAGAAGACAGCCATCCTCGAGACGCAGATCCGTACCTGGTACGACCGCCGCCGCACCCTTGTCGTCGACGAGGCCGGCCACCTGGTACCCGGCAACGGCTCGCAGGCGAAGGCCCTCCTGGAATTCCTCCGCGACATCCACGACATCTGCGAGTCAGGCGTGGTCATGATCTTCACCTCGGTCTACTGGGACTCGATCTGCGAGGGTCCTCTGGCGCCGTTCTTCGACCAGTTTATCGGCCGCAAGCGCTACGAGGTCCACATCCCCGAGGGCACCATCTTCCGCGAGGAGATCGAGGCCATCGTCCGCGGCTACGACTTCGCCGACGATGCCGTTCCCGTCGCCGCCGAGATCGCCCGCGAGCGCGGCCGCCTGCGCATGCTCTTCGGTGATCTGGCGAACGCTCGCATCATCGCCGATCGCCAGGGCCTGCCACGCGACGCCAAGACCCTCAGACTCGCCCGCCGCTGGCGTACCTCCGGCGGAGCCTGGACCGAGCAGCCGATCTGATCGACCCGTGTCCCCGGTGTCCCATACGTCCCCAAGGAGCCCCACCATGGAAAAACCCGCCCGCCTCACCGACCCGCGCGACCAGGCCCTCGACCAGGCCGAGGAGTTCATGCAGCGGATCTTCACCGCTCGCCTCGCCATCCTTCGCCGCGAGGCCGCCGCCGAGGCGCAGATCGCCGAGATCCGCGAGCAGGTCCGCCTCGACACCGCCCAGGCCACCGCCGCCCTGCACCTGCACGAGGCCCGCCTCAGCGCCCTCATCCTCACCCACGCCGACGAGTTCGAGCGCCCCCGCAACCGCACCTGCCGCTGGGGCACCTACGGCCTCCGCGCCTCCACCCGCCTGGAGATCGCCGACGAAGAGGCCCTCCTCGCCTGGGCCCGAGAGAATGGCTACGACGACGTCATCCGCGTCGCCGAGACCGTCGCCCGCGACGCCGTCAAGCGCCGCATCAACGCCGGCGAGGACGTCCCCGGCGCCGCGCTGGTCCGCGCCGAGGCCAGCGAGTACAAGCTCGATCCCGCCCTTCTCGCAGCGGAGATGTGACCGTCCACCATGTCCACCCAGTCCACCATGTCCACTCCCGTCCCCTGACCGCGAGGGTAATCCCATGCCCTGGACAAATCAGCAAAAGGCCGTGATCAAGAGCTACCAGCGCTACGCCGGCATCTCCGACGCCGAGTACCGCTCGATTCTCCACACCTACGCCGGCGCCACCAG
>CAYMHL010000224.1:0-3674 GCA_964390205.1 uncultured Marinobacterium sp. | reverse complement strand
GAAGACATGATTGAAGACCTGGCACTGACCATGGCGAAAGAGAAGGGGTTGATCTGACCCCCTCGACAGTCCGTGTTTGACAAGATCTGTGCTTAACAAGGAGAGTGCCCGTGGTGACAACCGGTTCCCCCAGCCCTGTGCCCGCCTGGCGTCGCCACGGACTTTTGTTCCTGCTGGCTCTGCTCTACACGGACACCTTTATTGGCCGTCAGATCATGGCGGTGATGATCGAGCCGATCAAGCAGGAGTTCAATGCCAGTGACACCGCCATGGGGCTGGTGTCCGGGCTGGCATTCGCGGGTGTCTACGCCCTGTTTGGTTTGGGGGCCGGACGCCTTGCCGATCGTTTCCCGCGTATGCGTGTGTTGGCAGCCAGTGCCCTGATCTGGAGCGCCACCACTGTACTCTGTGGTTTCGCGACCGGTTTTGCGGTACTGGTGATGGCAAGAATGCTGGTCGCCATCGGTGAATCAGCGGTCACGCCCAGCTCGATCTCAATGATCGCCGACCTGTACCCGGCCAACCGTCGGGCGTTTGCCATCAGCTGCTACAGTACCGCTCCGACTCTGGCCGCCATTATCGCCATGAGTGTGGGCGCCTGGCTGGTGGAGGCCTATGGCTGGCGCACCGCATTTATTGTGGTGGGCATTCCGGCCAGTCTGATCGCGTTGGTCATGCTATTGATACGTGAGCCCCTGCGCGGAACCTGGGATCATCCACCCACGGAGCCGCGCGCACCACTGTCACTGACGGCAACACTCCAGTCTCTGTGGGCGATAAAACCCTATCGTTATCTGGTGTTGGCCGCAGGCATGAGTACCCTGGGTGCCAACGCCTACGGCATGTGGAACGCAACCTTTCTGGTGCGCTCGCACGGACTGGATCTGCAGCAGGCCGGTATCTTGGCCGGGTTTGTTGGCGGAGGTTCGGCAGCCATCGGCATGTTGTTCAGCGGCTGGTTTACCGACCGACTGATCAGCGCCAACCCGCGTTGGCAACTCCTGATACCCCAGTTTGGTCACGGCGTTGGTATTGTCGCCATGGCGACCTATCTGCTCTGGCCCGCCGACAGTACCATGATGCTGTTCGGCCATTCGATACCCACTGCCATGGTCTGGTGTGCGCTGAACGGTTTCTTTGCCGTCTGGTGGGTAGGCCCCTGTTTCAGCATGATCACCCGTCTGGTGTCACCTGACAGCCGTGCCGTTGCCATGGCCTGTCAAACCGTGCTGGTGACCCTGTTCGGCGTCGGCATCGGTCCCTTGGCGGTTGGTGCATTCAGCGACTTGATGACACCCGTGCTCGCACTGGAGTCATTGCGTTACTCATTGCTGCTGGGTTGCATCAGTACCGCTGCCGCCATGGTGTGCCTGCATTGGGTACACCGCGCACAACAGACGAGCGCATGATGGCTGCCGAAGCCATAGTCTGAACGGACGAAGCTGCGGCTGGACTGTGACTTGCATAGTTGAATATAAAACCGATAACAACGAGGTAAAACCCATGTCCATTATCGCCGTCACCGGTGCCGCATCCGGCATCGGAGCAGCCGTTTGCAACCACCTTGAAGCTGCAGGCCACACACTGATCCGCGTTGATCGCGCCAATGCCGATGTAAACGCCGATCTTTCCACATCCGACGGCCGTCGTACTGCGGTCGAACAAACATTGGCCGCCTGCAACAATCAGCTGGATGCCGTGGTCGCCTGTGCAGGTGTCGGTGTTACCGCGCCCAGCATCAGCCTGATTGTGGGCGTCAACTATTTTGGTGTAACCGAATACATCGATGGGCTTGAAGAGGCTTTGGCTGCCAGCGGCAAGGGTAAAGCGGTCATCATCGGCTCGGTTGCCGGCAGCCATCAGGTTGAGGCTCCGCACGCCATGGCCGAGGCCATGCTGAACAACGATGAAGCCGAGGCATGCCGTATCGCGGAGGCAAGTCAGGAACCGCACACAACCTATGCCGCGTCCAAGTATGCAGTCACGGTATATGGCCGCCGCAAATCCATCGCCTGGGGCAAACGGGGCATGCGCCTTAATATCATTGCCCCCGGTGCCGTTGAAACCCCGCTGCATCAGGCATCAAAGGACGACCCCCGTTTTGGCGAGGCCGTGAAAAACTTCGTCGCCCCCATGGGCCGTTCGGGCGTACCCGATGAGATCGCCGATGGCGTGGATTTTCTGCTGTCCGATCAGTCCGCCTTCGTGAATGGATCGGTGCTGTTTATCGATGGCGGCATGGATGCCATGGTGCGCAGTACCCGGTTTTAACCCGATTCCCATACGTGGAGACACAGATGACGACTCCGACCAACCTGACGCAAAAAATCGGCCTGTGCTCCACTGCTCTGGCCCTGCTCCTGACGGGCCAGACATGGGCTGCAGTGTGTGCACCAATGGATCGAGGACAAACCTTCTTGTCTTCGCAGGAATCCAGCTTTGACCAACAGGGCTGGATGAAGGGGAGCCCTCCCCCCGCCGAGAAAACCATACGCCTTGCCGATGGCTCCTTCTGGAGTTTCCCGGCACTGCGTTACAGCGTTGCCCATATGAGCGAGTTTCTGCCGACCACGCTGGTGAATCGCCGCAATACGGCTTCAACGCCTCTCGATTACGCCGCAGGTGCTCCGATTGAATCAATCACCTTTATGCCCTGGGGATATGACAAGCCCATTCCATGGAGCGCCGGCCTGCTCGAAACCTATACGGACGGCATTCTTGTCCTGCACAAGGGCAAGGTGATTTACGAGCGCTACCTGGGAGGATTCAAGGACTACCACCGACACGCACTGATGTCGGTGACCAAATCCATCACCGGCACGCTGGCACTGGATCTGGTGCACAAAGGATTGCTGGACGAGTCGAAACCGGTCAGTCATTACATTCCCGAACTGGCCGACTCAGGCTTTGGCGATGCCAAGGTGCGTGATGTACTTAACATGACCACCGGCATTGATTTTGACGAGGACTATGCCGACCCGAAGTCCGAGATATGGACCTTTTCAGCCGCAGGCAACCCTCTGCCCAAACCCGCCGGATACACGGGGCCGACCGGATATTACGAGTACCTCCCCAGTGTGAAAAAAAGCGGCGAGCATGGCCAGGCGTTTGGCTACAAAACAGCCAACACCGAGGTGGCAGGCTGGCTGGTCGCCCGTGTGACCGGCATGTCAGTCGCTGATTATCTTGAAGAGCAGGTCTGGAGCAAGCTGGGTGTCGAACGTGACGCCTTCTTCCAGGTGGATGAAAAGGGCACGCCCTTTGCCGGGGGCGGCCTCAACATGAGCCTGCGCGACCTGGCCCGTTTTGGTGAACTGGTGCGCAATGCCGGCACTCATAACGGGGAGCAGATTCTGCATCAGGATATTCTGAAAGACATTATGGCCGGTGGTGAACACCCCGCCTTCACTCAGCCACAGCATGAGGATATGGAAGGCTGGTCATACCGCTCCATGTGGTGGGTAACCGGTAAACCCGGTGGTGCCTTTATGGCCCGAGGTGTTCACGGCCAGAACCTGTATATCGACCCTGAAAATGAGCTTGTAATCGCACGCTTTGCTTCACACCCGATTGCGGCAAACAGTGCCAATGACTGCTTTACGCTGCCGGCTTATGAGGCATTGGTCAGACACGTTCAAGAAATGAGCGAGCACAAACAGTAGAAAGGACTTTCT
>CAYMHL010000223.1:0-3676 GCA_964390205.1 uncultured Marinobacterium sp. | reverse complement strand
CCCGAAGAGCTGGGTGGAGACGGACAACCTGTCAGCCAGGCTATCGATGCCATTGCCGAGGTCGCACGTTACTCTTTGACGGCTGCATTTGTCGCTTGGGGACATCGTACTTTTATCGAGTACCTGCTGGCATCCCCCAACTCCGAACTGGCACAACAGTGGTTGCCGGCGCTGCTCGAAGGTAAGATTGCGGGTGCCACAGCCCTGTCCAATGCGATGAAATACCTCTCCGGCATTGAAGATATTCAAATCAATGCCACACCGCACAATGACGGTTGGCAGCTTAACGGCAGGTTGTTCTGGGTCACCAACCTGGATCCGAAGGGATTCCTGGTGGCAGCAATTGTGGAAAACGGCCCGGATCATCCTCCTTCCATTGCGTTGCTCGATAGCCGCCAAGAAGGTTTGGTACGCAGCGATAACCTTGACCTGTTGGCCCTGCGTGGCAGCTCAACGGCTGCCCTGCAGATCGACAATCTGATACTGGAGCCAAGTCAGATCATTCACCCGGATGCCTTGCACTTTTGCCCCTCCATTCGGCCCCGGTTTCTTGGGCTGCAATGCGGCATGTCGATCGGACATGTACGGGCCTCATTAGACAGCATCAGCCTGCGTGCCAGACAACCCAAAGGCGCTTATCTGCAACCGGCACTGACCGCGCTTCAGGAGACACTTGAGCAGCACTCCGCTGCACTCTACGAGGGTGTGAATAACGGCCTGTTCGCCACCGCGCCGGCAGAGTTGTTCAAGCTTCGCATTGCCCTCGCTGAACTGGTTCAGCGCGCTGCCAACCAGGCGCTTGAGGCGACAGGGGGCAACGCCTATTTGCTGGACAAACCCACCGGCTTTGGCCGTCTCTGGCATGAAGCGGCATTTATCCCGGTGGTGACGCCCAGTGTTTCACAGCTCAAGGGTGAGCTGGCCAAACATGAAGATCACTGCGCATGAGCTACCCGGACAAACCACTGCTAAGGGCTGAACGGGTGCGCTACGACTACAGCCCCGGGCAGCCTGTATTTGAAGATATTTCGTTACAGATTGCCCCGCGGGAAATTCTGGTGCTGCTCGGTGGCAGCGGTTGTGGCAAATCGACACTGCTGCGTTTGCTGGCGGGCCTGAGTCGTCCGTCCTCGGGGCATGTGTATTTTCATGACACACCGGTGGAGCGTCCGCACCCACGCAGTGCTCTGATATTCCAGCAGGCCAGCCTGCTGCCCTGGCTAAAAGTGCCGGACAATGTCGCCTACGGTCTCAACTTCAAGCATCAGCCCCGCATCAGTCGTACTGAACGCAGTGCACGCGTAACACGTGCATTGTCGGCGGTGGGCCTGTCCAGCCACAGCAAGGCCTGGCCAACTGAATTATCGGGGGGCCAGGCGCAGCGGGTTGCACTGGCACGGGCCTTGGCACGTCAGCCTGAGTTGCTGTTCGCGGATGAGCCTTTTTCTGCATTGGACGCCATCACACGGACTGAAATGCAGCAACTGCTGGTAGATCTGGTCCATCAGTGGAACACCGCTGTGCTGCTGGTCACACACGATATTGATGAAGCTCTGGCGGTCGCCGACCGCATTATTCTGATGGGAGGGTCACCTGGACAGATCGTACAGCAATGGCAGCTTGATCGCTCAGATGCGCTGTCACCCTCCGGCCCCGATCTGTTGCAGCTGAGGCAGGAAATTCTACAAGCCCTTCACCTGAATAGCCGCCACTCGGATAGAGGCTCGGAACATCCGACAAGAGGATTAACCCATGCGTAAAAACCGTTTCTTCCCAACCCCAGGTCAGCCTGAAGTCGAGGGCTGTGGTTTCAATCGCCGCGATTTTTTGCGCATGGCCGCTTTGGCTGGCAGTGCAAGTCTGGTCTCGCCTCTGCTCAGTGCAGCAGAGCAGCGTGCCGGCACGTTCAAGGGCGACGATATTCCGGTTCAGATTGGCTACCTGCCGATTACTGATGCTACCCCACTGCTGGTAGCGGATCAGTTGCAGCTGTTCCGCGAGCAGGGATTGCGGACTGAAAAGCCGCGCATGTTCCGCAGCTGGGCTCAGCTGGTTGAAGCCTTTGTAGCCGGTCAGGTTAATGTTATTCACCTGCTGACCCCTGCAACCCTGTGGGTGCGCTATGGGGCAAAATTTCCAGCCAAAATTGTCGCCTGGAACCATATGAGCGGATCAGCACTGACCGTTGCCAACAACATCAACAGCGTAGGTGACCTGGCCGGCAAAACGGTTGCCATTCCGTTCTGGTATTCGATTCACAACATACTGCTGCAAAAAGTACTGAGTGAGGCAGGCCTCAAACCCGTTTCCCTGCGGCCGGGCCAGACACTGGCTGATAATGAGGTCAACCTGGTGGTGCAGCCACCCGCCGAAATGGTGTCGGCCCTGGCCGGTGGCGGTATCGCGGGCTTTATTGTGGCAGAGCCATTCAATGCTGCCGCCGAACTCAAGGGCGTTGGCAAGGTACTGCGCTTTTCGGGCGACATCTGGAAAGACCATGCCTGCTGTGTAACCTTCATGGCCGAACGTGACCTGCAGGATCGTCCTGAATGGGCGCAACGGGTGACCAATGCCATTGTTGATGCCCAGAAATGGAGCCTGCAATTCAGTGATGAAACCGCCGCCCTGCTGGCTGCCAGCGGCACCGGGCGCTACACGCCGCACTCGGTTGAAACCCTGGACAAGGTGTTCTCCGCTCGCGACTACGCCCAATACCAGTCTGCCGGCATTATTCACAATCCTGACTGGCCGCAGAAGCGAATTGATTTCCAGCCCTATCCCTATTCGTCCTATACCGAAGAGCTGGTACGCAGTCTGACCCGGACTCATCTGGCAGGTAATAATGGCTTCCTTGGCGAACTGTCACCCGAATTTGTAGCCCGTGACTTGGTTGATGACCGCTTTGTACGTCGGGCCATCGAAAATGCAGGTGGACCGCAGGTGTTTGGCATCGATCCGAGTTTTGAGCGACGGGAATCGATCATCGTATGACCCATCGACTCATTAATCGAATGCTGCCTCTGTATGGACTGGCGTTTGCACTGCTGGGATGGTGGTTAGGTGTGAGCCTGCTGGCCCACACCCTGCCCATCGCATCAAGCCTGGGCCCGATACCCACATTTGAAGCGCTGCAGCGACTACTGCAGGATGGCTACTTTTATGACCATATTCAGCTGAGCCTGCAGCGGGTGGGGGTGGGGCTGCTGTTTGCCGTGCTGATCGGCATTCCGTTGGGTGTCCTCACTGGCATGTCGCAGTGTTTTGCTCGTGCCAGCAGCCCACTGTTTCAGTTCATGCGCATGATTTCGCCTCTGTCATGGATGCCCATTGCCGTGATGGTACTGGGGGTGGGAAATGCACCGGTCTATTTTCTGCTGGCCTTCGCGGCCGTCTGGCCGATTCTGCTGAACACGGCCACCGGCGTCGGTCAGCTGGACAAAAACTGGCTGTTGCTGAGTCAAAGCCTTTCAGCCACCCGCAGTGAACTGGTGCTGCGTCTGGTATTGCCCGGCATCACGGCGCATATTCTGACCGGAGTCCGGCTGGCCATAGGCATCATCTGGATCGTACTGGTCCCTGCCGAGATGCTGGGCGTAACGGCAGGACTGGGCTACTTCATTTTGGATACCCGTGACCGGCTGGCCTACGACGAGCTCATGGCCGGCATTCTGGTGAT
>CAYMHL010000222.1:0-3729 GCA_964390205.1 uncultured Marinobacterium sp. | reverse complement strand
CAATAATTCATTACATCGTCATATTTACTCACAACAAAAGCAAGAGGGACATTATAATCTTCTGATATTTTTTTAAAATCTTTCTGTGTTAATTCTTCTTTTCTTCTTTCTGGTTTCTTATTTATGATTTCTGATTTCTTATTTCTGATTTCTGATTTCTGGTTAGTATATATACTAGTATGGATACTAGTATCGATACTGCTTAGATACTCTATCAATTCTTTGGGAGGATAGGATAATTCTCTTTTACGAGCCAATTCGTTCTTTTCTCCAGCATAGTTGTTGTATTTATCAATATTAAAGATTTTCACCCAGCCGTCTTTAAAAGCAAACTTTCTATCTTTTTGAAATTTCTCTTTTAACTCGTCTAATTCTGCCTGAGTTAATTCTGTGTCTGTGAGGATGTATTTGTCGGGAAGTTCATAAATTCCGCATATATTTACTTGCTCATTTGTTAGCAAATATATAAATAAAAGCTTTCCTGCCCTACTAAGGGTGGAAACGTAATTATCTTTCCAATATTTTGTGTGGATTATTCTTGTTTTCATCTGTCTTTCTTTCTTCCACTGGGCATCCAGTTTCATTATTTATAACTACATAACCACGCCCGTTACAAACATGACAAATTAAAGCCCCATACTTAAGAGTCCCGAACCCGTTGCATACTGGGCATTTTTGAGCGGTAAATTTTATTTTATCTTCAATCTGTCTATCTTCCATAATTAAATTTATACCTTTTAAAATGTCTTGTCAATAGTCAACTTGATTTCTAGCCTCGTCAATCTCCTCTGCCTTTGCTCTCACCTTTTCCACATCTACCCCTGCTTGTTTGAAGTTGATCTCCCAATTTACAGACGAGAGCATGGTTGACTTGACCGTTTCCCATTGGGCTTGGTTCTCCTTAACACTATCAAGAAAGGCAATCATCTGATCGGTTGGGCTTAATTCTTGGCTTGTTTCTTTGCTCATTGCGGTTATGGTTTGTCAACATGTAATTACCTTCTTCTCCTTTTCGGTTTCCGATATGACTGCTGCCAGACCACCTCCTCTGTTTGGTCATCAATCATTCTGTGAATATGGTCATGGCAAGGTCTACAAAGAGGAATAATATTGGCTTCTCCATTAGTGGGGTGGTGTTCTTCCAAATAGCCATTGTCAAAAAGCTCTCCGCTTTTTGCGTCACTTCGGAGCACTATGTGGTGTCCTGTCGGTCTATGTCCATTGCCACATTGTTCGTGGTTGGCACACTGCTGGCCGTAGATCTCAAAGACCCTCTCACGGCTTTCTAGATATTGGCTTCTTTCCTTGCTTGCTATGGGTGTAGTGCATTAACAAGTAAAACTGCTCTCTGGCGGCCTCTGGTGAGGCGTAGACGTCAATCCTGCGGGCATCGGGGTAGAGAGCTAGAGTGAACCCTCCTAGCTTTCCTTTGCCACCGTAGCCGGCTTGAGCCGCAAATTCGTCTTCGGTCTTGTAGCACCCGCCGATGAGAGCGATCCGGTAGTCATGCTGTTGATCCCGCAGAAACCACAGGTATTCTTTCTGGTGGGTGTGCCCGAGTAGCACGATGTCAGCGGTGGGATACTCATAGTCGATATAGTTCTTGGCGGCGTTGGTCGGGTTCTTCTTTGAATTTCCCCAGTAGAGGTGGGTCATGGCAATGCGGTAAGCTTGTGTGCCGAACTTGAGAGTCAAGAGTCCCCCGCAGTTAAGGACGGGAGAGTCAAAGTCACGTAACCAGGTGTTCTCAAACTTCAGTCCCGCCTTCTTGATCCACTGGTTGTGGTTTCCAAATGAACTCCCCAGGAGCTTGCCGTCCTTGTCCAGCCTCTTAAAAAGCCCTCGCATAAGGAGGGCTTGTTGCTCGGGCGTGATGGGGTTTTCGTAGACCCCCGTGGAGGCTCTCCCCATGTCGATCATAAAGTTGTCTATCTCGTCGCCATTGCAGACACAGTAGAAGTTAGGCGTGGTGCGGGTAACCTGGTAGTGGTTGGTAAACGAGGTGTAGTCGACCTTAGTTGAGCCGAGGTGAGAGTCGTTGACTACCCAAATGAAGATTGGCAACTCCGGATAGTCGGGATTGACGGTGAGGCTGGCGTCCCTCTGCCCAACGCTCATCTGCTGGTCTATCCGCTGGGCTTCCTGCAGGTGGGTAAGAATGGCGTCCTCATCGACCTGATGGGGTTTCTTGTCCTCGAAGATGGTCAGTTTCTTCTTACTCATTTGTTACTGTGTCGTTTTGATATACTTACATACATTGTGTATACTATGCTAAGCGAGGATAAAGCTAAAGAGCCTGGTCAGCCCTACGGTTCTACTCAGCAACTACGGCTGAAGTTAACACTCGCGCTTGTTCTGGTCATGTGTTGTCATCGGTTCACAAACAAGCCTCTCGTTTGCACGGGGGGCTTGTTTTAGTCTGCTGGCTTATCGGCCCAGCAGTTTTCTGATCGAGTCGATCAGCCATCGGAAAAACTCCACCACCATGTAAAGGGTGTTGACAAATGCCTCTTTCGGTTTCTCCTCTAAAAGCACTCCTCTGGCGAAAGCGATAAACAGTAATACTCCGATCCAAAATAGTAATGCCATAGGTCAGTTGCGATCTTTGGGCAGAGTCCAGCTGATGAAACAGACGCACACAGCCGAGCCGACAAACACTCCTAGAAGGAAACCGGCAATTACGCTTGGGGTATCCATTAGGCTTGCTTGCGACTCTCCCAGTCTGCCACTCCTTCGGCGGTGATAAACAAACCCCACATTGCCGCTACTGCGGTAATCTCCGCCCAGTCCAGAGGTCTGTCAGCCACGCACCAGGCGTTGTATAACATCGCCGCTGTAACTACTATCGAACCCCACAGCTTCCTTGATGACAGCCTGTCAAGAAGATCGCTCATTGGTTTCACCCCCTTCCAGGGCTACGATCTCGTAGCCAACAACTAACTCGTTTGTTTCCCGAACGGCTTTGGCAATCGGGACAACCTTGGTTTTCTTCCTCTTAGCCATCTATGAATATCAGTTTGATAAGGGCTGCCAGGGCTGCTGTCAGCACTAACCCAACTGCCCCATAGACAAGGTTGCGCACCGGATCGAACTCCTTACGGGTGATGTAGTTGCACTCCAGTTGGTCAAACCGGCGGGTGAACTCATCCCTCAGTTTCTGGATCTCGTTGTAGAGCACCTTGTAGGTAATCCTTTCCTCGTTCATGGTCTTGTGATCCTAACAAATAACTCTCTTAGCAGCTCGGCAACACTAACCTTGTGGTAATCCCTCTCCAGGGCTTGTTCATACCAGCTGCGATACTCGCCCTTTTCCTTCGTTAGAGTTCGGTTCTCTTCCTCCAGGGCTTCAGCCTTCTTTTTGGCAGTCTCGGCTTGCTTTTGCCATACCCCTAAGGTGTCATTGGTTGCCTCTAACTTAGCGGACAATTGGTTGCGTTCGTTTTCGGAGCTTTCCAGCATGAGCTGGGCGGTCTGTAGCTCCTTGTTTGCCTGTTCGAGCTTCTTCCCCTGCTCCTCAAGCTGGCTCATGAGCGAGGAATGGGCTTTAAGACATTCAGTTAGCGGATCAGCTGTAGGAGTGCCAACCTTAATAACGGCAAAGCCGACAGCCGGATACTCACCAGTGGAGCGAACATCGCCATACCAGGGGTCAATCATCTGTTTGTTACCAATGTAAACGACCCAGTGCCTATCTCCACCGATCTTTTTGCCGTCCACCTCGACCAGACA
>CAYMHL010000221.1:0-3737 GCA_964390205.1 uncultured Marinobacterium sp. | reverse complement strand
CATCAGCGGCAGCTCGAAGTGCTGATGGGGCCGGCACGGACAGGCGAAAGCTTTACGGCCTGGCAAGCGATGACCTGGTTGTTTCCGCGAGAACTCAAATCGATCGAACTGATGTTGGCGTTGGGCGAGACACTGGCTCACCTGAGTTATCTGTGCCGAAATGGATCACTTTATCGTCTGATGGACGAGGAAGGGCTGGATCGCTATCGCGCACAATGATTGAATTCTGTTTACAACAATAAGAGGACACAAAATGAATGCCATAGCAGGACAGGCTGCGGCCATTCGGGCTCAGTTGACAGCATCTGGAGCGCCATTCGAGCTATCCACTGTTGAAACGACGGACGGGGCGTACAAGGTCTATAAAAATGCAGCGCAGAATCTGGTTGAGCTGATCCGCCAATCCCGTCGGGATGACGATGAATGTTTTTTGGTATATCGGGATGACCGCTGGAGTTTTCGCCGTTTCTATGCTCACGTCGATGCGCTGGCATCCTGGATGTATTGCGAAGGGGTTAAACCGGGTGATCGTGTTGCGATCGCTATGCGCAACCGCCCGGAATGGGTCGCAATGTTTGTTGCGGCCGCTCGCCTGGGGGCCGTGCCGGCACCGCTTAACAGTTTCGGTTTGGGTGAAGAGCTGCGAGATGCTCTGGGCGGGCTGAATGCGGCGGTTCTGGCCTGTGACAGCGATCGCCTCAACAGAATAGGGGTTGAGGCTGTAGCCGAGAATACGCGCATTTTGCTGGTAGGACCTGCACCAGAGGAAAATGCCCATCGTTGCCAGGCTTGGGATCAGGTGATGAGCCGTCCGGTCGGAACCTTGCCTGATGTAAACCCTGCACCGGAAGACCCGGCACTGATCCTGTTCACCTCAGGTGCAACCAGTCGTGCCAAAGCCGTGGTATCGAATCAACGCGCCGTCTGTCAGGCCTTGTTCAATATCGATTACATCAGCGCGATGTCGGTGATGAGCTCTCCTGATGCCCTGGCGCGCATTCAGTCAATGGCGCGAGCCCCGGTGATACTTACCGCTGTGCCTCTGTTCCATGTCAGTGGGCTGCATGCCCAGCTGTTGACGGCGTTACGCACAGGCCGACGCCTGGTATTCATGCACAAGTGGGATCCCAAAGCAGCGGTCGAGCTGATGGCCCATGAGCAGGTCACCCAGTTCAATGGCGCGCCCTCTATGGTGATGCAGTTGCTGCGTGAAGCCGAATTCCATTCGGCTGCCGTCAAAGGCGGTCTGGCGGGGCTGGGCTTTGGTGGCGCAGGCCTGCCCCAGGGACTGATTGATGAAGTACTGGATGCACTGCCTGAACAACTGGTCGGCATCGGTTATGGCATGACCGAGTCGAACGGTGTTGGCGCGGGTATTTCCGGCGACCTGTTCCGCTTGCAGCCGACGGCTTCAGGGGTGGTATCGCCGCTCGTTGACGTTCGTGTTGAAGATCCGGCAGGCAATGCCCTGCCGGTTGGTGAAAATGGCGAAATATGTCTTCGCTCAATTGCCTTGATGGATGGCTATTTGGGGGATGAAAGTGCCAGCCGTGATGCGTTTAGGGATGGCTGGCTGCATACCGGCGACCTGGGTCATGTGGACAGCGACGGCTTCATCTACATCGTTGACCGTCTTAAGGACGTGATCAACCGTGCCGGTGAAAATATTGCCGCGGCGGAGGTCGAGTCCTGTCTGCTGCGTCACCCCCTGGTGCGAGAAGCCGCCGTACTGGGTGTTCCCGATGAGACAACCGGTGAAGCCGTGGTGGCCGTGGTTGCCATTCAGCCGGGTGAAGAGTTGGACGAAGCCGAACTGCAGGAATTTGTCGGCGAGCATCTGGCCGCCTACAAGGTGCCGTCAATGATTTCCGTTCAGCAGGAAAAACTGCCACGCAATCCCGCCGGCAAACTGCTAAAGCAGCAGATCAAAAAACAGCTTTTCCTCTAAACATCCACGTCCTTTCATCTGTGCGGATACCCCCTGGGTGTCCGCCGTTTCATGTTGTCCAGTAAGCCTTCTCTGCTTAGTCCGCTTTGACGATGCCCCACCCTGCAGCCCTTGCGCATCATGTGGCATGAGTGCCAATGGCATTGGCTTCAGGTCGCAGTCGGTCGGCTGCCCCCGGATTGAAAATAATAAAATGGAGATAGCAGATGACTTCACAGGCTAAAGTCACCGACACCTATGATGTGGTGGTGGTAGGGTCCGGTGCCGGTGCACTGACGGCGGCGATTTTTGCCGCCGACAAGGGCATGAGTGTGCTGATTGTCGAGAAAAGCGACAAGTACGGCGGTACATCGGCACTGTCGGGTGGCGGTATCTGGGTGCCCAACAACCATTTCTTCAAGGCCAAGGGCGGGAGTGACAGCTACGAAAAGGCGCTGACCTACCTGAAAGCATCGGTGGGCGAGCAAGTCGATGAGTCTCGCCTGAGGGCCTACCTCGATAATGCACCCAAGATGATGCAATACCTGCAGGAAAACACCCGCCTGAACTACACGGTGGCCGAGCGCTACCCGGATTATTACCAACATCTGCCCG
This sequence comes from uncultured Marinobacterium sp., assembly GCA_964390205.1. GTDB lineage: Bacteria > Pseudomonadota > Gammaproteobacteria > Pseudomonadales > Balneatricaceae > Marinobacterium. Next base: position 1,195 of record CAYMHL010000221.1, on the reverse strand, counting down.
GCGCCGCTGCCGGTGGCCGCACCCTGGACCCGGAGCTATTCGACACCAGCGCATTGGGTGATGAAGTGGAGAACCTGCAGCCGGCCTCGCCGACAACCCTGCTCATGGGCAAGATCGCCTGGACGGCTCGTCATGCCCATAAGGCGATGGCGCGCGAGCGTGGCTGGCGACTGCTGCTGGTGTGGCTGATGCTGCGCTATAAGCTGGATTTCAAGCAGCGCCGCAAAACCAAACGTGACCGCCGCGCCGCGCTGGGCAACGCCCTGATCGCCTCACTGCGCGCCTCGCTGATGGACCGCAAGGTTCCCCTCTGGCTGAACACCGACTTTCGTGAACTGGTGCAAAATGATGAGGGCCGCGTGACCGGCCTGATCGTCAAGCGCAACGGTCAGGAGCAGTTGATCAACGTACGTCAGGGCGTGATTCTGGGCTCTGGCGGCTTCGAGCAGAATCAGGCGCTGCGTGACAAATATCTGCCGCAACCGACCAAAGTGGAGTGGAGTGCTACACCGCCGGGTCGCAACACCGGAGCGGCGCTGGAAGCCGGTCAGGCCATAGGTGCCGCGACGGCCATGCTGGACTGGGCCTGGTGGACCCCAACCATCAGCGTGCCGAAAGAGGAAAAGGCGCGGGGCGTGTTTGCCGAGCGTGCCTTCCCGGGTGCCATCGTCGTCAACGGCGAGGGCAAGCGCTTCGTCAACGAAGCGGTGGGTTACCTCGAATTCGTCGACGAGATGTACAAGGACAACATCAAGACCAACGGCAAGACCGTACCGGCATGGGTCATTTTCGATGCCCACTTCCGCTTCAACTATGCCATGGGGCCGCTGATGCCCTCGCAGGTGATGCCCGACAGCCGCATACCCAAATCCTGGCACAAAAACGTGTACTGGAAGGCCGACAGCCTCGAGGCACTGGCGGCTGAAATCGGTGTGGATGCGAAAGGCCTCAAGCATACCGTCGAACGGGTCAATGGCTTCGCGTCCACCGGCAACGATGAAGACTTTCAGCGCGGCGGCAACGTGTTCGATCGTTACTACGGCGACAGCAACGTCAAACCCAACCCCTGTCTGGCACCGATCAAGAAAGGTCCCTTTTACGCCATGCGCCTGGATGCCGGGGATATCGGCACCAAGGGTGTACTGCTGACCAATGAGAAAGGCTGTGTTGTGCGTGAGGACGGCAGTGAAATTCA
>CAYMHL010000220.1:1169-3771 GCA_964390205.1 uncultured Marinobacterium sp. | reverse complement strand
CGCGGTTTTTTCTTGTTTGCTCATACCCAGTCAGATCAGTCATAGCCATATCGGCATGAATCGCTATAATACTGTTTATATATACAGTATATGGATTTATGCTTATGAACGCTGTCATTCTGGCCCGTGCCGCAACGCCGACCCCATTGGCGATTCCGCTGTTTCTGGAGCGCGTACCGGCGGGCTTCCCCTCTCCTGCTCAGGACTATGTGGAGCAGACGCTTGACCTGAACGAGCTGTGCATCCGTCACCCGGCTGCGACCTATTTCGTCCGCGCCGAGGGCGATTCCATGATCGAAGCCGGTATTTTCAGTGGCGACATTCTGGTGGTGGATCGCTCACTGACGGCCGAACACGGCGATATCGTCATTGCCGGCATCAGCGGCGAGATGACCGTCAAGCAGCTGCAAACCCGACCCCAGGTCCGCCTGCAGCCACGCAATTCGGCCTATCGAGCGATTCCCATACCCGAAGGGTGCGAACTTGAAATCTTCGGTGTCGTGACCAATGTGATCCACCGCTTGCGTCGCGGGGGCGAACGATGAGCGCCGTGTTCGCGCTGGTCGACTGCAACAACTTCTACGCCTCCTGTGAACGCCTGTTCCGGCCTGACTTGATCGGCAAACCCATTGTGGTGCTGTCCAACAACGACGGCTGCATCGTCGCCCGTTCCGCCGAAGCCAAGGCCCTGGGCATCAAAATGGGCGTGCCCTTTCATCAGATCGAACGCTACCTGCGGCAACAAAATGTGGCCGTATTTTCGTCAAACTACGCGCTGTATGCGGATATATCGGCACGGGTGATGAGCATTCTGGAACAGCATGCCCCCAGAGTAGAGATCTATTCGATCGACGAGGCCTTTCTCGATCTGACCGGAGTTGATGCCATCGCATCGCTTGACGCCTTTGGCGCTTCGATCCGACAGATCGTACGCCAACACACCGGTATTCACGTCTGTGTCGGCATGGCACCGAGCAAGACGCTGGCCAAACTGGCCAATCATGCGGCCAAGGTCTATCCGGCAACGAGAGGCGTCGTTGACCTGACCGATCCGGTACGCCAGCAACGCCTGCTGGCGCTGATGCCGGTCAGCGAAGTGTGGGGTGTAGGCCCTCGGCTGAGCAAGCGTCTGAATGCCGAGGGTATCCAGACCGCGCTGGATCTGGCTGCTGCCAACCCGAAAACCATTCGCCGGCAATATTCCGTGGTGTTGGAACGTACGGTGCGAGAACTCAACGGCGAGTCCTGCCTGTCATTGGAAGAGATGACACCGACCAAGCAGCAGATCATCTGCAGCCGGTCATTCGGCCAGCGGATCACGGAGTATCGGCAGATGCACGAAGCGATCTGCAGCTACACCAGCCGGGCGGCCGAAAAACTGCGACAGGAGCGACGCACCGCCCGACGTATGTCGATTTTTTTGCGCACCAATCGCTTCAATACTGCTGAGCCTCAGTATATGCCGGCACCCGGAGCCGAGCTGCCGATCCCGACAGATGACACCCGAGAACTGGTCGCCACCGCCATCAAACTGTTGCGCGCCTGCTGGAAGGATGGCTACCGTTATATGAAAGCCGGGGTCATGCTCACCGATTTCCACCAACCGGGCACCTTTCAGCCCGACCTGTTCAACACAGCGGGCGGCAACCCTCGCTCTAAAGCCCTCATGGAGGTGCTGGATCATATCAACCAAAGCGGTCGTGGCCAGGTGTTTCTGGCCGGACAGGGCGTGCAGCGGGACTGGAACATGCAGCGGCGTTACCTTTCACCCGCCTACACGACACGCTGGCAGGATATTCCGGTGGTGAGATAAACGCTCAACTCGGCCTCATCAATGCCCCGAAGCCTGCATGACATGCGATTCCACAAAGGGGTTTTCATGGCCCTGAATGGCGGCAATGCTGCGCGCGCGGCGCTGCTCGACAGGATCCACCGGGTCCATTTTTGACCAGGCCTCAAACAGCTGACGCTGCTTGCGACTAAGCTTCAAGCCGTAGCGGTCTTCCATGTAGAAATAGGTCCTGGCGATATCGCCACGCACCTGCTCCGGCGGCTCGGCAACGCGCTGCTTGAAATCGACCTCAAAGTCACAGGCACCGTAGGCTCGTGGCTCGCCCTCGATCATGCCAAAGCGGTAATTACTGCGATCACCATTCAACTCGCCCACGGCGGGCACCAGATTATAAAGATCCGCCTCCATACGGCGGAAGACCGGATCCTTGCCACAGGCCTTGCGGCCGCCGTTCTGCCAGCATTGCAGCTGATGACCGAACTCCCAGGCCGGGACCACATGCTCCCACTCGATGCGAGCGGCACGGTTGGCATTCTTGCGCGGCTGCAGACCGCAACTCTCGGCAGCAGGGGTTAAACGGGTACGGCCCGGCTTGCCGGATATCGGCTGCTCATCAAAGCGACAGCCACAATAAAAGGTCACTCGATCATCGTCACGATACAGGTCGCGGGCGAGGATCTTCTTGGCGGAGGAGAAAGAGGATGGTGGCTCAGCCGCTACCGGGGTGATCAACAACAGGGCAATCAAACCGTACATCAGGCGCATTAAAACTACCGCATACAACAAGATACATACTCATCCCTGTATCCA
>CAYMHL010000220.1:0-1069 GCA_964390205.1 uncultured Marinobacterium sp. | reverse complement strand
GCCGGCGGCAACATCAAGGAGATGCAGTACCGCGATGGTGACCACCGCACCGGTCCCTTCGGCGGCAGCGCCCTTGAGCTGGAACGCAAGTACCGCCAGGGCATCCAGCGCATCCCCTTGGCCATGCATCAGGCCGAAATCCCCATTATCGCCGCCATCAACGGCCCCGCCATCGGTGCCGGCTGTGATCTGGCCTGCATGTGTGACATCCGCATCGGTTCGGAACGTGCCACCTTCGGTGAAACCTTCGTCAATCTGGGCATCATCCCCGGCGACGGCGGCGCCTGGTTCCTCCAGCGTCTGATCGGTTACCAGCGTGCAGCGGAAATCACCCTGACCGGCCGTCTGGTCCATGCCGAAGAAGCGGTGCAGCTGGGCTTGATGATGGAGCAGGTCCCGGCGGATCAGCTGATGCAGCGCGCGCTGACCCTGGCCAGTCAAATGGCTGCCAAGCCGCCACACGCCCTGCGCATGAGCAAACGACTGATGAAGCAGGCACAACGCCAGGAATTGCCGGACTTTCTTGAGCTTTGTGCCGCCTGGCAAGGCATGCTGCACAATACCGACGACCATGCGGAGGCGGTCAACGCCTTTGTCGAAAAGCGTGAAGGGAAATACCGGGGGCGTTAATCGCCCCTTTCGTATCTTTAATACGCATTACATATTCAGTACTTCAATGCGCCCGACACTGGCTTCAGCTGGTACTGAGCGCCAGCTTCAGGCCATAGCCGATAAAACCAGCCCCAACACCGGTCTTGGCGATGGCACCCACACCTCTACGCGCCTGAAAACGCCCCTTCAGAAACACCACTCCCAGAATCAAAGCAGCCAGATAGGTCTGACTGATGATCTGTACCATCACGCCCAGTAGAGCGAAGGTCAGTAAGGGGCTGGCATAGTTCGGATCAACGAACTGAATGAAAAACGACATGAAGAACAGAATCGCCTTGGGGTTCAACAGGCTGATGGTCAACGCCACCTTAAACGGACTGCGGCCGCTGCGTGACGGTATATCGGCCAGCAGCTGCTGATCACGGTTACGCGTGAGCGCCGAGCGCAGCAAACCCAG
>CAYMHL010000219.1:0-3806 GCA_964390205.1 uncultured Marinobacterium sp. | reverse complement strand
CCGCCGGCCAGCTTGACCTTGTAGCCTTCCGCTTCCAGCGCCGCTTTCAACGTATCGCGATGGTCACCCTGAATCTCGATAATGCCATCCTTGACGGCACCACCGGTACCACACCGCTGCTTGAGCTTTTTCGCCAGCGCTTTCAAATCCTTCTCCACCAGCGGCACGCCGCTGATGGTGGTCACACCCTTGCCCTTGCGACCACTGGTTTCACGACGGATACGTACCACGCCATCCAGTGTAGCCACACGCTCCGCTTCCGCCTGCTCATTACAGCAGCAGGCGTCCAGCGCCTCGCCACAACCCGGGCAAAGACGCCCGCTTTCCGTCGAATATACCAGCCCACCGAGCTGATCACGTAAACTTGCCATATCGTTTTTCAACCAATTCTGATCTGCATATCCAGTGCCTTGAGCACTTTATAAACCGTTTCAAAACGGGGCTGCTTGCCTTTGGCAAAAGCCTTATAAAGACTTTCTCGCCCCAAGCCTGCACGAGCAGCCACACTTGCCATTCCTTCACTGCGCGCCACATCACCCAATGCCCGCATAAAAAAATCCAGGTCGCCTTCATCAAGGGCTGCCTGCAGGTATTCCCGGATAACCTCCGGTGAATTCAGATAAGCCGCCGGATCAAATTCTTGCGTGATTAATTCAGCCATGACAACACCTTTTGAATATCACGAGATTGAGTCTTCTTATTACCGACCAAAGCAAGCAAAACCAACTCCTCTTCCCGGTGCAGGTAATAGATACGCCAGCCAGCCCCTACATCAACTCTTAACTCGAACAACCCACCCCACCGATCTGGCGGGCGAGGTAGGATGCATAGTTATCCGTCATGCCGGAGATAAAATCCAGCACCCGGCGGTAGCCAGTATACAAAGACTGATCGGCATCAGGTGCGTGGATGCCCATCAGGCGCAGAATCTTCTCTGACCGATAGCCTACCTTGCCCTCACCCTTGCGGTGCAGTTCGTACACCGCATCACAAAACGCGTCCAGCAACACGCCCAGCGTCGTGTAAGCCCCCACTTCCAGCTCGGCCTTGCGAGTATTGGGAAACACCCGTTCACGGGCGACACGTTTGGCGGTCAGAATACCGTCGCGCACCATGGGATCGCCATCCAGCAACAGCTCGCCCGTGTACGTACCCGACATGATCTCAGCGTACTGCCGCCTGAACACCCCGACTGCCGAATCGACCATATTCTCCATCGCCTTGCCACGCAGAGCAGAAATCTTGCGTCGGGCCGAAGCTTCGGTGGAGAAGATTGCATCATCAAACTCAAGATCACCGCACAACTGTAGCAGAATCGCCTTCACATCCTCGAAACTCAAAATCTGCAGCTCGATGGCGTCTTCAAGATCCAGGATGGCGTAACAGATATCATCCGCGGCCTCCAACAGAAAGGTCAGCGGGTGCCGGCACCACTGATTCGGCCCTTGAGACACCAGCCCAAGATCACGCCCCAACGCGTTGAGAATATCGATTTCAGACTGAAAGGCACTGAACTTGCCCTTGGATCCCGCCTGCTCAACGCCCCAAGGGTACTTCAGCAGCACTCCGAGCGTCGGAAATGTCAGCCGCAGACCGCCATCGAACAGATGATTCTCGATCCGCGTCACCACGCGAAAGCCCTGAGCATTACCCTCGAACACCTGCAGATCCAGACGTTCCAGCTCGGACAAGGGCGCCAGCCGCTCATTGTCCTGATGGCGTGCAAACCAGTCACGCACCGCGTATTCACCGGCATGGCCGAACGGAGGGTTGCCGATATCATGCGCCAGGCAGGCCGATTGCACGATGGTGCCCAAATCATGCGGGGTCACCCAGGGCGGCAACTCATCGGCAATCAGTTCACCGACCCGAATGCCAAGGCTGCGCCCGACACTGCCCACCTCCATCGAGTGAGTCAGCCGAGTATGGATATGATCATTAAGCGAGAAGGGATGCACCTGCGTCTTGCGCCCCAGGCGACGAAAGGCACTGGAGAAGACAATGCGGTCATGGTCCTTGTGAAAATGACTGCGCCCGATCTCGTCGGGCGTCAGCGATTCATGACCATAGCGATGGGTGGTAAGCAGTGTGGGCCAGTGCATACTCAGTTGTTCTCAGCTGCTGGTGCTTGCTGAGCAGCTCTGTCGAGTGCCTCCAACTGTTCCTTTGCTTGCAGATAATACTCAGGCTGCCAGATGATGAGCCCGCGATCAAAATCTACTTCATGTTTCGCCTGTCGCAGGAAATCCATACCCAAGAGCCCATCGTGGCGTGATACGCCCTTATGTTCGATAACCACAACCGAAGGACTACTGATTGTGTGCGGCCCAACCGCCAGACTGCTGAAATCCACTGTATGTGTATTCAACGTTGCGCCATCAGCAACCTGTACACGTCCAGCTGGCCGTTTGGGTTGATTGAACAATGCTATTGCGTGATCGTAAATAACCGTGCTGGAAGCACCCGTATCAAGAATCAGATCCAGCGTAAGCGTGCGCCCCCCATACGTAACATCAACAGGCACCATCACACTGTTATTCACAATAACAACGGATGTTTCCAATTGACCCATATAATCGATCAATTGTGCCCGCTGCTGCTCAGGTGTTAGATCGGCTGCATCGTCAGGCAACACTGGTTTGGCTGCAACCGAAGAAGATGAAGGCTGAGCACGCACCTCAAGTTGACCACGATACTGCTGCGGAACTTCAGACACTCGGTCTACATAAATTTTACGCCCACGTTCATCAACGTAATGGTATACCGTAGCCAACGCTGTCAACGGTGCGAGCAGTATGGAAAACAGGATCGCCCAACGCATTACCATTGAATTCAACCTCTCCTTGTCGTTTAAGTCCAGGCTTATCTATAAGGTGTTGCCACACACCTTTGCAAATAACCGAAAGCTATTACCAACACTCGTCTACTGTGCCGGAGGTAACCGCCTTCACACCAGCCTGCGTAATTGACAGGGTACCGCATCGATCCCCTGCCATGGCACCTTTGGGTACTGCCTGCAGCGTATAAGCCTGCGCACTCACAGGGTTCAGTTGCAAATTATAATATTTGTCTGTGCCATCTCTTGGAGCCTCGTTATAGGGTAATGCAGGCGCATTCCCCCCCGCATCGACATAACGACCATTCGCAGTGTAGTACCGCTCCATGAACTGCGCCAGTTGAACCAGATTGGCACGAGCATCAGAGCGTCGCGAATCCTCGATGTAGCGCTGATATGAGGGATAGGCAACAGCTGCCAATATCCCCACTATCGCGACTACAATCATCAGCTCGATAAGGGTGAAGCCGAACATTTTTTGCTTATTGTTAACTGCCATTATTTAATCACTCTATACAAATATTGCAGTTCCGCTTTGGAGCCAGAGCCGTTTTTCTTGACCTCAAAAAACACCTCTGCGCCTTCATCAAGCTCAATAAGGTCCGTATTCACCTAACCATCACGCCAGCGCACCACATCACCTCTTATGGCCGACGGCAGCATTTGCTACGTTGTACCATCTATTACAACCTGTTGATTAACCACGTTTACACTATCTACAACGCCTTTAGAAGGCTCATCAGCCATAACCGGCGCGAAACCAAGCAGCAAAACCGGTACGAATAGACTAAGTGCTTTCATACATCCCCCTTAATTAGCATCCATGATTTCACGCCAGCTCTGCCGTCCTTCACGACCGGGGCCTGGGTTTTCCTGTATACGCAAGTCTCGGGTCAACACTTTAATTTCGGAGTCTTCGTCATCTGCAAGAATGGTCGGCATGGGTATTTCTTGATCAAACTTGATACCG
>CAYMHL010000218.1:0-3826 GCA_964390205.1 uncultured Marinobacterium sp. | reverse complement strand
CCAAGGTCGGGGTCGCGAGTTCGAGTCTCGTTTCCCGCTCCAAATTTATTTCTTACACAGTTCATGTTCTGAGTTTTATTCTGGGCGACCCCACTTTTGTTATGCCGGGGATCGCGATCGGAACGCCGACCGGTTGACTCTCGTTTCCCGCTCCAATCTTATAGCATCACCCCTTCTATTTGTTTCCCAGAGTGCCACAATAGCCCTTGCGAAGAAACGCGATTCAGCGTGCAATCGGGTCGCATCACACGTGACCGGGGAAACAGTATGCAAGTGACTCTTGAACAATGGCAGGCGTTGGTAGCCGTGGTAGATGCCGGTGGCTATGCCAAGGCAGCAGAGCAGCTGGGCAAAAGCCAGTCCGCCGTCAGCTACGCCGTGCAAAAGCTTGAAACCAGTTTATCGACACGAGTATTCAAACTCAGTGGACGCCGCGCCACCCTGACTGAAGCGGGCCAGGCATTGTACCGTCATGCCCAGCGCCTGCTGGAGCAGGCCGAGCAAACCGAACAGCTGGCCCGGCAGTTCAGCGAGGGGTATGAAGCCCGTATCCGCATCGCCATGGATGCCGTGTTTCCGCGTGAATGGATGCTGGATATTCTGGCCGAATTTACCGAAGCCCACGCACATACCCGCATGGAGCTGCAGGAAACCATCCTCAGCGGCAGTGACGAAGCCGTGCTCAACCGCCAGGTTGACCTGTCGATCAGCGGCCGCGTGCCGCCGGGCTTCCTCGGTGAAAAATTGATGGATGTGCGCTTCATCGCCTGCGCTCATCCCAACCACCCGCTGCATCGACTCGACCGTACGCTGACCCATGAAGATCTGCGCCAGCATCGCCAACTGGTGGTGCGCGACTCCGGCAGTCGCAGCGTCGACTCCGGCTGGCTGGGCGCCGAACAGCGCTGGACCCTGAGCAACATCGACGCCTCCATCCTCGCCGCCTGCAAGGGCGTGGGCTTCGCCTGGTATCCGCAAACTCGTATTCAGCACGCACTGGATCAGGGCCTGCTCAAGCCCCTGCCGCTGGGCAACAGCAGCGAGCGCAGCGTCGAGCTTTACCTGATTCTGACCGATGGTGAACTGGCCCGCCCGGGGGTTAAGAAGCTGGCGGGGATGCTGCATGCCCGCTGCAATAGCCAGCACCTTCCCGCATCGGTAGAATAATGGCTATTTTGTAACGCTTCGACGAGACAATACCGACAAGACCATGATGGAAAAACCGATTCCGCCTGCCGATGGCGAATGCTGCGAAAGCGCCTGCGAACCCTGCGTATGGGATACCTATTACGAAGAACTGCGCCTGTGGCAGGAAGAGCAGAAGCGGTTGAAGGAACAACAGCAAGAGGACAACAACAAGTGCTGAATAAGGTGATCATACCCGTTGCCGGTCTGGGAACACGCGTCCTGCCTGCCAGCAAAGCCATTCCCAAGGAGATGCTGACCGTAGTCGATAAACCGGTGATTCAGCATGTGGTGGAAGAAGCGATTGCAGCCGGCTTCACCAAGATCATTCTGGTGACCCGCAGCGGCAAATCCGCCATCGAAGACCATTTCGATCGCAATGCCGAACTGGAACAGGTATTGGCCAGCAAAGGCAAGGATACTCTGCTGGCGGCCGTGCGCGATATTCTGCCAGACGGTGTGCAGGTGATCTCTGTGCGTCAGGATGAAGCCAAGGGTTTGGGGCATGCCGTACTGTGTGCTGCCGCACTGACCGCGAATGAAGACTTTGCAGTAATGCTGCCGGATATGCTGATTGACCAGCAAAGCGATCAGTCCGACATGCAGCAGATGGCCGATGCCTACCGTCGCAGCGGCAAGGGTCAGATCATGGTGGAAGAGGTGCCGGAAGATCAGGTGGAACGTTACGGTATTGTCGACTGCGGTGGCGAGCGCCCCGCTAGTGGACAAAGTGCACCGATGCAGGATGTGGTGGAGAAGCCATCACTGGCAGACGCCCCGTCCAATCTGGCGATCGTCGGCCGCTATATTCTGCCGGGGCGCATCATGGAACTGCTGAAAACCACACCTCGCGGCGCCGGCAACGAGATTCAGCTGACCGACGCGATCAAAACCCTGCTGCAGCAAGGCGGTGCACTGGAAGCCTTCACCATGAGTGGTGATCTATATGATTGTGGCAACAAGGCAGGTCTGCTGATGGCGAATGTGGCGCTGGGGTTGAAGCACCCGGAAACGGCTGCTGAGTTAAAGGGGTTTTTCGAAGGCCTTTAATAATAAATCGCTTGCAAGCAAGCTCCCACAAAGCGGGCGCAGGAGACGAGGAAACGGGATCTTGGCGCCGGCTCGGTAATATTGTAAGAGCCGGCTTGCCGGCGATCTCAAAGCCCGGCAAGGGCTCTTGTTACAGGCACCACCTGCGCTGCTTGAGCAGCTCGGAATCAACCGCCTTACACATGGCTGTGGTCAAACCAGCACGCTCAGCCAGATCCTGCAACGGTTTGGCACGACGAGGATCATAGCGCAAAACCAGCTCCAGAGACTGCCAGGTTTCGGCCTTCTGCTGAGCATTTAACTGCGGCCAAGCGATCATGCCGATTTCAGCCAAAGGGCCGTGAATGCGTACGCGCCAAGGAGCCAAGCGGCGTGCTTCTGCCAGCTGCTGATGAAATTCAGCATCGAACTCCAGCAAACGCAATTTTGCGTAGGCCAACTGGATGCGTGTATAGGGCCAGAGCGGCCGCGCCTCTACCGACTGGCGATAGGCTTCAACCGCTTTACGACGTGCGGGCTCAGCATCCGCATCACCAAACGGCTGATTGACCCGGTACCACTCCAGTATTCGACCCAGACGGTCGGCATGTGCCGCACCGCTGCCAGGCGTCCATTCAAAAGAACGTTCAGCGGCATCAACGGCAAACTGCCAGGCTTTTTCGGAGGGATCATTACCCTTCTGCCCCCAGTCATCCAGGAACATCTGCGCCTGACGTCCGGTAATACCCGCCATCAGCGTTGTAAAACTCAGATACAGCAAAGGCAGTACCAGCAACACCACTACACCCACCACAAGCTTCAATCGGGCCGGTGGCAAAGAAGACGAACGCTTGCTACTCACGCGAAGTGCACCTCAGCCAACTGCCAAGGGTTTTGCGTCACCAGCTGAGCAGCTCGCTGATCGCCGATCAACTCGGCCGCCGCACGCACACCCGGTTTAAGCTCGGGCGGACGGTGGGAGGTGTTATGCGCATCCGTTGCCAAAATGGTCACCTGCCCTTCCGTCAGCAACTCTGCCGCAACCGAACGGGCGGTTTCGCCAAAGTGACCGGCCACCGAAGAAGCCGTCACCTGCAACAGGCATCCCTGCTGAAGAAACGGCTTGAGCTTACCGCGGTTTTTCATGATGCCTTTATTACGCTCCGGGTGGGCAATCATGGGCAGAACACCGCGCTGGATCATCCACTGGGTCAGCTTTTCAGCGCCAAAGGGCACTTCACCATGGGGAAACTCCAGCAACAGCACCTTTTTGCCCTGCCATTCGCCTAGAAAAGGAATAGCATCGCGGGTAATGCCTTCCATCAACTCAAGGCCAAAACGCACCTCAGCCGCCGCCGACACCTTCAATTCAACTGATTCCGCTATCAGGGCTGATTGAAACTCAGCCAACGCAGACGCAATGGTATCCGGGGTGTTGTCGTAACGACCGGGGTGGATGTGCGGCGTGCAGACGAGATGCGAGATCCCGTCCGCCACCGCCAGTCGCGCCAGCTCAACGGATTTACTGATATCCTCGGCACCATCATCAATGCCGGGCAGCAAATGGTTGTGCAGGTCGATCATCCCCATTGGCTCAGGCCTCTTTCTCTTT
>CAYMHL010000217.1:1944-3831 GCA_964390205.1 uncultured Marinobacterium sp. | reverse complement strand
GCGAAGGCTCGGTGTTGGGTGGTATCGGGCGGATGATTGGGGGGCGTTGAGTTTTCGCGCCTTTGTGCAAGCACCCCTTGCACAAAGGCGCCACCACTACATTCTTCTACTCTGCCCACCCAACACCTGCTGCCGTAACCACGCCAGCATCAAGCCCTGCAGTTCTTTGGTGATCTGCGGTTCGGACAAGTATTTCAGCGCCATGCCCTGCTGGGTGTCCATGCGGGCGATCACGGCGGCGTCCATCGCCTTGGGGAAGTCGCCATTCATGACCGCAGCGTCGGTGTTGTGCCGAATCTGGTCCATCACGCTTTCATTTTCGGTGAGCTTGCTGGCCAGCCCCTGCACGAAGTCGAGTTTGTCGCCATCGGTGGTTTCGGTGCCGAACAGTTCGTTCATCTTCTCGACGATGTGTGACAGCAGATCGTATTCGCCTTCCTTCGGCTTGCCGGTGCCCACGGCGGTGGTGCCGGTGATGTATTGGCCTTCACCGTCCTTCAGCTTCAGGTCCTGAGTACGCTTCTGCTTCAGGTTGTAATGGCTCAGTGCCACGGCGGTGAGGTCGATTTCGTCCTCTTCGATCACTTCCTGACGCAGCAGCGGCAGCAGGTGGCGGCTGTAAACGTTGAGCTGTTCCAGTGCCGGGTCTTCAAACGGGGTGATCTGGCTGATGAACTCGTAAAAGCGGATATAGCTGTTCACGTCTTTCTTGAACAGGTCCAGGCTGTCGCGGGTTTCCTCTGCTGCTTTCACCGAGCGTTCGGCATTGGCACGTTCGCTGTCGCTGCCGGATTCGATAAAGCGCTTGAGCTGGATGCGGGCATCGCGCAGCACTTCGTTGGCGTGGCGGTAGCGCTGGATAAAGCGATCCACGGCCGGTTTGATGTAGCCGGTCAGCGCCTCGGCGCCGCGTTTGGGGTCGAAGTAGGCATCGGCAAAGGCTTCCACCTCATGCCACTGGAGGATGCTGTTCTCCAGCAGCTTGTGCTGCAGGTCGTAGACCAGGTTCGGGTCCGAGGTCTGATCGAGCTGAGCGGTTTCAAAGTACTTCTGGAACTCGGCCAGCACCTCCTGCGGGTCGTTGGTGAAGTCCAGCACATAGGTGGTGTCCTTGCCCGGATAGGTGCGGTTGAGCCGTGACAGGGTCTGGATACAGTCCACGCCGGTCAGTTTCTTATCCACGTACATGGCGCAGAGCTTGGGCTGGTCGAAACCGGTCTGGAACTTGTTCGCCACCAGCATCACCTGATAGTCGTCGGTATCGAACGCCTTGCGCATATCACGCCCCTTGAGGTCGGGGTTCATGTTGCGCTCGGTGAAGGGCTCGGGGCCGCTTTCCAGATCGTTGACCTCACCGGAGAAGGCCACCATCGCCTGTATCCGTTCATAGCCCTGATCCCGAACGTATTTATCGAACGCCAGCTTGTAGCGCACCGCTTCCATGCGGCTGCCGGTGACCACCATCGCCTTGGCTTCGCCCGCCAGCAGGTGCATCACGTTCTCGCGGAAGTGCTCGATGATCACCTGTACCTTCTGACCGATGTTGTGCGGATGCAGGCGCACCCAGCGTGACAGGCGGGTTTTGGCTTTCTTGCTGTCCACCTCCTGATCGGCTTCCTGCTGCATCGCCAGCTTGTAGGCCAGCGCGTAACTGGTGTAGTTGCGCAGCACATCGAGGATAAAGCCCTCTTCAATCGCCTGACGCATGGAGTACACATGGAAGGGATGGGGCGGGTTGTCGTCGCTGATCGGCATGCTTGGGTCTTCGGGGCGACCAAACAGCTCCAGCGTTTTGGCCTTGGGCGTGGCGGTAAAGGCGAAATAGCTGATCTTGTCGGAACCGCCACGGGCCGCCAGCGTGGCATTCATCACGTCTTCGGCAGACAG
>CAYMHL010000217.1:0-1844 GCA_964390205.1 uncultured Marinobacterium sp. | reverse complement strand
AACTGGGAGATGGTTTCCTGCAACTGGCTGTCCAGCACGGTGCGGTCGGTAATCACGATCACCGAGTTGAACACCTTGTTGCCCTCGGCATCGCACAGGCTGGAGGCCTGATGCGCCAGCCAGGCGATGGAGTTGGACTTGCCGGAGCCTGCCGAGTGCTGAATCAGGTACTTGTGGCCGGTGCCTTCCACGCGCACGGTGTTGAGTAGCTTCTGTACCACCGCCCACTGGTGATAACGCGGGAAGATCATGGTCTCTTTGGTGTGGAGATGGCCAAGCTCGTCGAACACATCTTTCGACTCCAGGTGCACAAAGCGGTGCAGCAGCTTGAGCCAGTTATCGGGCTGGAACACCTCGTTCCACAGATACTCGGTGGCGTAGCCCTGTTCGCCATTAACACTGCCAGGCTGATCGTTACCGGCCCCACCCGCCGCCGTACCCCGGTTGAAGGGCAGGAAGAAGGTATCCTTGCCGGCCAGTTTGGTGGTCATCGCCACTTCAAACTGATTTACGGCGAAATGCACCAGCGCCCCGCGCTTGAACTTCAGCAGCGGCTCGTCCTTGCCGTTGGTCTTGGGCTTACGGTCATAGCGGTACTGCTTCTTGGCGTTCTCCAGGCTCTGCTTGAAGCAGGATTTCAGCTCCAGCGTGGCTACCGGCAGGCCATTGACGAACAGAGTCAGATCGATGCGGCCATCGTAGCCGTGGGGGCTGTAGATCAGCTCCGGCACTACGCGCAGACGGTTGGCGGCATAGCGCTGTTCCAGCTCGGGGTTGAGGCTGTTGTCGGGCTTGAAGGTGGCAACCTTGAGGCGCACGCCGCGATCTTCGATCTGGTTACGCAGCAGCCAGAGAGTGCCCTTGCGGCTCAGACTGCGCTCGGCAGCGTTGAGCAGGTGATGCTCCGGTTCGCGGCCATAGATTTTGCAGAACTTGGCCCAGGCATCGGGCTGGGTTTCCTGCACATAGGCGATCAGGTCGTCCGGGTAGAGGGCGCGTTTGCGGTCATACTGGCTCGACTGCCCCACCTGCCAGCCCTGTGCCTGCAGCGCGGCGATGATATCGTTCTGAAATGCCAGTTCGCGGCTGTCAGCCATGACGGTTCCTCTTCCATGTATCAGTTGTTGGTGATGCGGGTTATGCGTGCGCTACCTCGGCCAGCGACTGGACCGATGCCAGATAGCTGTTATCGGCATGCTCCACCTCCCAGACATCATAGCGGGTCTGCATGGTGAGCCAACTGGCCACCGAGGTGCCGGTCGCCTTGGCGATACGCAGCGCCAGCTCCTTGCTGCAGGCTGCATGGCCATTTATGAACAGCGACAGGTGCTTGCGGGAGACTCCCATCGCCTTGGCCGCAGCCGTTACGCTCAATCCCAGCGGGTCGAGTACGTCAGCCTTGAACACAACACCGGGATGAACCGGCTTGCGGGTACGTTCACTCCGAGTATGAATGTGGGTCATGGCGTAGCTCTCGGCTTTAGGTTCTCAGCTCTCTGTTGCCTGCGTTTGGCTCCGGCAGGGCGCTCTGCCCGGATTCCGTGTGCCGACACGCCGTAAATCCGTCCCTGGAGGCTCCACGGCGCCATCCATGGCGCCGAGGGTCGGCCCCCGGAACACCGTGCAGGCGCTGATGTTTGAGTGCCGCCCTTTGGATGCATCGACTGAATGCCTTGGTTAAACATGGTAGCGCCCGGCTTGCTCGGCAGCCATAGGTAGATCGGGTTCATCGGATTGGGTGCTGGTGTTTGGCTGCCAGTTGCGTACGTCGATCTTGCCGGTGACGGCGGCGGATATCAGCGCGGTGCGGCGTTCTTGCAATAGCTGGATAGCACCGTCAACAT
>CAYMHL010000216.1:1472-3840 GCA_964390205.1 uncultured Marinobacterium sp. | reverse complement strand
ACAACATCTATACGGCCTTCATGCGTATTAACGATACCGTAGGCAACCGCCAGCCCAAGGCCCGTCCCTTCGCCAGGCTCCTTGGTGGTGAAGAAGGGCTCAAAAATATGGCCCAGTTGTTCAGGCTGGATGCCGCAGCCGGTATCGCAGACTTCAAACACCACTTTATCCTCTGTGCCGTAGGACTTGATGCGAATTTCACCTTCGTTTTGAATCGCCTGCGCCGCATTCACTACCAATGCCATGATCACCTGATTGAGCTGGGCCGGCACGGCCTTGATCAGCGGCAGATTCGGGTCCAGATCAGTATGGAGCTGCGCTTTGTATTTGTACTCATTGCGACAAATCACCAGGGTGGTTTCAATGCAGTGGTTCAGGTCGCAGTCAGTCAGCACCGTATCACCGGTATGAGCAAATTCGAGCAAACTGGACGTGATATGACGTATGCGACGAATGCCTTCCAGTGAATCATCCAACAGGCTCGGCAGCTCCTCGCGGATATAGGCATAGCCTTCACGCTGCTCCTGTTGAACCAACTGCTGCGCAAGTTCTTCGCGCTCGGTTTCAGCAACACCTGCTCCCGCCGCTTCATACAACCGAATCAAGGCCGGGACATATTCGTTAAGAATGGATACGTTGGCGCTCACGAAGGCCAGAGGGTTATTGATTTCATGTGCCACTCCGGTGGCCAATACGCCCACCGAGGCCATCTTTTCCGATTGCACCAGCTGCGCCTGAGTGTCTTTGAGCTGTTGGATCAACCGCCCCTGTTCCTCACGTTCATGCCGCAGTTCAGTGTTGGCGTGCAGCAGTTCCCGAGTGCGTTCTTGTACCCGCACTTCAAGCGCCTGATTCAGTGACTCAAGCCGTTGATTGGCTTCGTCCAGTTGTTGGCGACTGTGTTCCAGATCAGATCCCATGCGGGTCAAGCCGCGGGACACTGCCGAAAGTTCGGCAATCTCGGTCTGTACGGGTTGCGGCTGATACTGCCCCTGCCCAATCGACTGGATCATCTCACGCAGGCCAAGCGTCGGTTCCGACAAACTGCGACTCACGTGTACGGACTTGCGATAGAGGTACACCATGAACAACAGATAGAAGGCCAGCAACGCCAGAATCATACCGACGGCAATTTGATCGACCCTTTCCTTAAGCGCATTTGCATCGGCATAAAGGCGGGCCTGATCCGCCACCACCAGCAGGTGCCAGTCGGCGCCGGGAATCCGTGACCAGGCAGCCAGTTTGGGCAGACCATCCAGTTCCAGCGCTACAACCCCGGCTTCGGATCGATTCAGTCCCTGCGCCAGCGGTTGACTGTCGTCACGCTGGAAAAGGTTGAATTCTTCCGGTTTGAAGGTGTCCTGCTCGATGGCAGTCGCATAATCGTGGTCGGTCAGTTCGCTCAGTTGCCAGTCGGCTTCGGCGGCCTGCGGCATTGCCATGATGGTGCCCGAACTGTCGACCAGCAGCGCATAGCTGTCCCAGGGCAGACGCAGGGACAGTACCTGTCGAATGATCTCCGCAACCTGAATATCCAGCCCGACCACCCCTTCCAGAAAATTCGTACCCTGGCGATAGACCGGCGCCACGGCCGACGCCATCCAGCCCTGCCCGGCCGGATCGATATAGACATCGGTCCAGACGGCCTTGCGTTCCGGATTATGTTCGGCATCCGCTTCGTAATAGAAGTTGTAGTCACGCACATCCAGATCAAACGGATATTGCGCCACCACATCGAATGGCGGATAGATCCGATTCATGGAGTCATAGGTGTTCAGGTAGGCCTGAGTCACCAGCGAGCTGCTGTCGACCAGCTGTTTCATCAAGGGGTCTATCTGCACCAGCTGCCGCGCCTTGGCCCGTTCCGCGGCTCCTATTGCGGTGATGGAGGAGTAGAACATGGCTGCGCCCGCCGTATCCGGACGGGTATGCCAAACCCCGGTGTCGCTCACGTCATAGCGATTCAGCTCCTGCTCATCCGGGGTGTAGGGCCGCTCGTAGGCCTGGGCAACCAGCGCTGCAAACAGGTCGGTCATCTCCTCGACCCCTTGCAGCTGCGCCTTGATCACGTCCGATTCTATGCGTGCCGTTTCCAGCAACGACTCCTGGGCACTGCGCTGCATGGTGGCGATGTTTTCGTCGCGAATAATGTAATTGGTCGCAAGATAGGCGGCGATCAGCGCCAGCTCGATGAAAATAATCGGGATAAGCGCATTGCGAATGTAGGTGCCCCAGAGCACACGAAAGACGCTCTTTTCCTGTCCATCTTTCTGCTTAACCATGGGTGACTCTCTAAGGAGTTGATGGGTCTGTATCCACAGCAACGCCGCGCTGCATTTTCAGGGCGATATTCAGAATCCTGGTCTGC
>CAYMHL010000216.1:0-1372 GCA_964390205.1 uncultured Marinobacterium sp. | reverse complement strand
CCCACCTGCTCGGCCAGCAGCAGCGCGTCCCGCATCAATCGGTCGCCTGCCTTAAGCTGAGGTGAAGCGTCTTGATGATAGAGCTCGGTAATCAGTACCAGGTTATGGATGGTTTGCAGGCCCAGGCGCATCACGGCCACTTCAACCTCGGCCGTGCGCGAGCTGAAGCCGAAAAAGGGCGAGTTCACCAGTTTCAGCACTCGACTCAGCAAGCTTTGATCTTCACGAATCAATGCCGCTACTGCGGCAACATCGGGTTCCGGCTTGTCCAGCTCCAGCGTGATGCGCTGATAGATTCTGGGCAGTACAGGCAGGCCGTTGAGCTGCCCCAGTTGTCGTCGGCGCGAGGCGCTCAATGGCAGCTGATGCAAAACCCTGGCACGGATCAGAAGATCCTCAATCGCATCACGCTCCAGAGGTTTGCGCAATACGAAATGTGAGGCAGTAGAACCCTGAAGGGCGCTTTCCGGCTGAGCATCGTCAACCAACAATACACGGATCGCTTCGGGCGCCCGCTCAGCGACCTGCTGCAGCAGCGTTGCGCCGTCGCCATCGGCCAGGTGCTTGCTGGCGACAACCAGCCAGGGGGAAATGGCAGACAGGTTATTCTGTGCTTCAGCCGGCGAACTGAAAAAGTGCATATTCCAATCACGGTGACTCTGCTTGAGCATGGTGCGCAAGGCATTGAGCACGCTCGACTGGTCATCAATGAATACAATTCCCGGTGAATCCATAACCTGCTCCTTGCGTCTGCCACCGTGCCATCAAGCCGGGTGCGGATGATGATTGGGCAAGGGTACCAGTGCCCTTACCAGATCCGTCAGCTGTTGATTATCAAACGGTTTGGCGAGGACCGCGTCGGCACCTTCATCGCGGGCACGCTGCAGTGAAGGCTGATCCAATGCCGAGATCACAATCACTTTAGTGGCGGCAGTTTCAGGTGTTGTACGAATGAATTTGAGTACATCGTAGCCGCTGATACCCGGCATGCGCAGATCAAGGGTCACCAGTGCCGGCTGCTGTTTCATCAGCTGGCTGCCACCCTGAAAACCGTCGCTTGCGATCGTGGTTTCATAGCCGGCACTGCGCAGCACACGCGCAATGGAACGGGCTACCGCCGGCTCATCATCAATAATCAGCACACGGTTGTTGTCGTCTGCAGCAAGCTCCGAGGGTATCGGCATGCCGTGTTCATTGAGGAAGTGAACAAAATCGTCCACCTGGACACGGTTATTGCCCCGCCCCGGCAGTTTGAAGCCTTTCAGGTCGCCACGATCAATCCAGCGAATCACGGTTCGCAGATTGACGTCACACATTTTGGCAATATCACCCGTGGTGAGTGTTTTCATTTCATTACTCGATAAGAATCACT
>CAYMHL010000215.1:0-3848 GCA_964390205.1 uncultured Marinobacterium sp. | reverse complement strand
CTGTTGGATACCGTAGCATCGAGACTAATGATTTTGGACATGCAGAGTCAGAAAAAGGCAATGCCACTGCCGCAGCTTTTAAGCCGACAACAATTGAATATTTTGGAAAAGTTCTCCGCCTACTATCGGCAGGGGTTAAACGAAGCACTACGGAATAACGACGTCGAAAGCACTTGGTTGTCCGGTCTCGACGAGGGGTTTTAACCATGAAACATAAAGTACTTGGGAAACTGGTTGGTAACACTGGTGATGCCGCACAACTGACGATGGTCGTTCAAGATTCCTTTTCTGTGCGCCGTGGCGAGTTCGTTCGCATTATGCATCAGGAACGTGCTGATGAAGGTGTGGTACCCGTGCTCGGGCGAGTTACACGTATGACTCGAACTAACATGCTGTTCAATGCAGGTTTTGGTGATGGCGTGACCGAGCTGGAATTACTTCCAGGTGCGAGTGTCACCGGTGAGAACCTCTATGCAAATGTCGAACTTGTAGGCTATCGCGATCCGGCTTCGCGCCAGATCAAAATTCCACGCCGCCCGCTTGATCCCGGTGCCTCCGTCGAAACGGTGGACTTTCAATTTTTAAGTGACTTTTATGAGTTCAACGAACATACCAGCCTTCACTTGGGCAACCTTGTGGGCTATGAGCGCGGTGAAAACACGGTCCCGGTTTTTTTAGATATTAACAAACTGGTTACCGAGCATATGGCGGTGTTGGCGATGACGGGATCAGGCAAGTCGTACACAATTGGCCGCATCATCGAACGTTTGGTGGCATTGAATAACGGGACGGTTGTTGTTTTTGATCCGCATGGTGAGTATGGCAAGGCACTGGCGAAAGGGCAGTTGAACTTTTCAGATGGTTTTTCAGAATACGAAGATAGCCGGGACAAAGAGGCTCTTCCCAAAATTCGTGAAACGCTTGAGCGCCTTCAAAAGGCTGGTGCGGGAATCCATGTTTACACGCCACAGCATGAATCCTTTAAGCACAAGTACGCTAGCAAGAACTCTCAACTTGCGCTTCAATTTGACCATTTCGAAATGGATGATGTGGCAGAGATTTTGCCAGGACTAACCGAGCCTCAGCAACGTGTCTTAGATGTCGCTTTGCGATATTGGCGAATCGTTGACAAAACCGAACCAAGGGATGTCAATCGACTCCGTCACTTGTTGGGAGATGGAATCCAAGAGCTGCGTGAGTGGGATGATCTTTCAGAAGCCGAGGGTAAGGCACTAAACGGCCGAAGTGCCGCAGTGACTTCGATGAAGTTGTCTAGGGTGCTGAACGAAGCGCAAAGCTTCTATTCAGCGGCCATGTCTGCACCCACGGATATTTACAAAATGGTAGGACGCCCATCAAATCAGCAAGGGCGTCTTGCCGTTATTGATCTGCAAGGACTGAGCGACACAGCCAAACAAGTCATATGCGCTTTGCTCTCGAGTGAAATTCTGCGCGCCGCATCCAGCAAAACAGATCCTCTGCGCCCTTGTTTCCTGGTTTACGAGGAGGGCCATAACTTTGCTCCTGCAGGTGGCAATGCTGTCAGCCATCGCATCATCAAGAAGATCGCGGGTGAAGGCCGCAAATTTGGTGTGGGTTTTGCCATCGTAAGCCAGCGCCCATCAAAGTTGGATCCAGATGTCACCTCGCAGTGCAATACTCTGATTACGATGCGACTTAAGAACCCAGATGATCAGCGCTTTATTGCGAAGGCATCCGACATGGTGAGCAAGGCCGATTTGGAGGAGTTACCTAATCTATCAACAGGTGAGGCCCTGGTGTGTGGTCGATCTATTCCCGCGCCGCTTTTGGTCAAGATCGGTGGTAAAGCACTGATTCACGGAGGTGAATCACCCGAGGTTTTACGCGTTTGGGGGAGCTTTGGAGACTGATCTCATTGCACGCATCTGCGCTGAAATGTCGTCTTTGGATTTTGTCGATCGCAGCTACCCGATGTTAAGTAGCTGGGGCGTTCGTGACCAGGATGTCCTCGTTCATAGCCTTGGGTGTAGTGCCTGGAATGAACTCGGCTCTGATCTTGGCTTTATGGCGGTGACAGAGTGTCCGGTGCCAATGACGTATGGCGCAGATATTCGTTCCGACTCTACCTGGTTTGGTCGGGCGCAACGAACGCCTGATGTCCTCATTGAATTTGAACGCTTCGATGGAACGGATCGAGGCCAGAAAAAACTCGACGAAAAGCTTTGCAATCTACTTGAGGCATCCATGAGGTGGGGAGATACTCCGTCGGTGCTGATTCTTTCGGCATGGAGCAAAGGGGTTGTCTCCGCACCTAACAAAGAATTGTTTCTGCAGAGATGTTGCCAAGGTTTTAAATCGTCGGTCGGAGCGCAGGTGCCGGCAATACGTAACACAGCAGTGCTATTTAGCAGGTTTATTTTTGAGATTGAACGCAGCGGAACTTTGCTGCTTAAGCATAACCGTTGCGAGAGGTTGCTGTGAATATCAAGTCTGCACACTTTCTGCCCGGAACTAACAAACGCTTGGGCAACAAATATCTTTTATTAGAGTGTCTTGGTGACGGTAGCCACGGTTGGGTGTGGCGCGCCGAGAGGCTTTCTGATGGCGCGATTGTGGCCGTAAAGATTCCCAAAGATCTAACCAAAGATGACCGAGTACTAGCCGAAGGAAAGGAACTACTTGCCATTGAGGCTCATCCCCATATCGTTCAAATTTACGATATGGGTCGCATTCCACCAGAAAACGAGTGGTTCTTCATCGAAATGGAGTATTTCCCAAGCCAAAGCCTTGCCCAGAAATTAGAACAACGAAGTCAAAACTTCGGAAATACCTTCGAAAGGCTACTTGGGATCTACTCGCAGGTTCTTGATGCGGTCGGATTCCTGGCGCAGTTACCCTCACCCATATCGCATGGCGATATTAAACCGCACAATATCCTTATCGGCGCAAGTGACTTAGTAAAATTAACTGACTTTGGCAGCTCGGCACTTCCAGAGGAAATATACGTTCGCACTCGGGAAAACGGAGGTACGGTTTTATATGCAGCACCCGAGTATTCCGACAGCGTTTCACGCAAGGGGTCGTTCGCGGATCTACTGCGTGGGGATATCTACAGTTTAGGCGTCCTCTTGTATCAACTGTTGACTGGGCAACTTCCTCACGACACACCTTCTCAAGTTCGCCGCCACGCCCCTTTTAGACGTCCTAGCGAAATAAACGAGAATATCGTCAATTCAGTTGATGCATTGATAGTTCGCTGCATGGAGAAAATGCCTTCGGATCGATATCCGAACATAGACGCTTTGCGTGAAGACTTTGAAAATGCAAGAAAGCAACAGATCCGCATTGCTCAATGTAATATACCGACATCCAATAGTTTTGCTGTTGAAGACTGGTCAACGTCTGTTATTAAAGCACTAGAAACAAAAGATTATATAAAAGCAGCAAAAATATCCGGTGCTGAATTTTCTAAAACGCATAATCTTGAGGCATTGCTTCAACAGTTGAATGCACTTTATCGAGCAAACAGATTGTTTGAATTCGAAGAAGTTTTTGATCGTGAATACAAGAGTGATTTTGAAGGCGACGTTATCAAAACAATACGAATAGTTGCATCGAAGGCGTTTCTCTCTCTCAGAAAAACTGATAAGGCGAAAATACTTCTAGCCGAGGCCCAAAAATACGATGGTAAATCAATAGAACTAGATTTTTTATGGGCAACGCTGTGTGGATTGGAGGCGGATTTTCCCTCGGCGCGTACGACATTAGAGGCCTTAAACCGTGAAAATCCAAACAGGCCACATGTGTTGAGTCGCTTGATTCAGGTTTGTGAACAGATGCGTGATTATTCTGCGGCTATTGGATAC
>CAYMHL010000214.1:0-3858 GCA_964390205.1 uncultured Marinobacterium sp. | reverse complement strand
GCCTTGTAGTAGGCAACCAGCTGAGGAATGAAAACGCGCGGCACCGAATCACCTTCGATCACACCGATCATCGACTTGCCTTCGGCCATCAGATCATTGTGGATGTCCAAGGTGACTTCCGGGGTCACACCCACGATTGCACTTACGCCCAGCGGTCGCAGAGCCTGCAGTGACTGACGCACAACTGCCGGGACACCCGTCGTTTCAATGGCGTAGTGGCTGCCGCCGTCTGTCAGTGCGCGCACTTCGGCTACCGTATCAACTTCGCGGCCATTGAGCACAGCCGTCGCACCCAGCTCTTGCGCCAGTGCAAGGCGACTTTCATGCACATCGACTGCAATGATGTGCTGACAACCGGCAATTTTCGCTGCCATTACAGCGCTCAGACCGACGGCACCACAGCCGTAAACAACCAGACTGCTGCCAAACTCGGGCTTCAGGCGATTGAGTACAGTTCCGGCACCGGTCTGAATGCCACATCCCAGGGGACCAAGCAGGGCCAGATCGACTTCAGGGTCGACTTTGACTGCATTGCGTTGATGCACGACCGCATGGGTTGCAAATGACGACTGACCAAAGAAAGTACCCAGTGCCTGACCATCCTGACTCAGGCGGTGACTGCCATCATCAGCGATGCCGCCGAAGTTCAAGTCATTGAAAGTGTCACAAACAGTCGGGTGGCCAGTCAGGCAGTTACCGCAACTGCCGCAATGGGCGAACGACAGCACAACATGGTCACCAGGTATCAGGTCGCTAACCTGTTCGCCCACGCTTTCAACAATGCCGGCGCCTTCGTGTCCCAGTACAAGCGGATAGGGAGAAATGCCAAGGTCACGTGCAACCGCATCGGTGTGACAGACACCGGTGGCGACGATGCGAACAAGAACTTCGCTGGCCTTAGGTGATGCCAGCTCGACATTTTCCAGCTCAAAAGCAGCATTTTGCTGGCGGGTAATGGCGGCTTTAATCTGCATCGCAATCTCCTAATGTATCCTGACGAATACCGAGTATGCGATTTTCTGTTAGAAAATGACAGGTGCTGACTATTGGGTGCTTCGAAAAACCTCCCACACAGCGCCGGAAGGCCTGTGATAGCATCAAGCAACCACTCATCATCCGATCAGCCAGTACCATGAAGAAGCGTAGCGCAATCAGAAACGACCTCTTTGCCAGCGAACACCACCGTGAAAAGATCGACCGGATCGGCGATCCTCTGGCTATGCTTGATCAGCACATCAATATTTCTACTTCAAGTCTCGCCGGGAGATGGGCATCGGTAATTGGCGCTGACCTTAGCAGGTGTACTTCTTAAGGCAAGCAGATATCAATCAGGATACAATAGTGAAAGAAACATGCTGCGTATTCGAGCAAGGAATCGCGGAAAATCAATGAACTTAACTTGGTTGCCACTGGTGATCCTGTGTAGGGAGTACTCATGAAACGCTGGCATCGCAACATTCTTGTTGTCGTTATTGGTGGTTTGGCCTTGGCTTTTGGGCTGGGTCAGGCATTACCCAATCTACGCACCGTCAATACAACAATGACGGTTGACATTACGGATCCTGCGCTAATCAAGCGTGGCGAGTATGTGGCACGTACCGCCGACTGTGTTGCCTGTCATTCTACGTTGGGCGGCAAGGCATATGCCGGTGGCCTGCCGATGTTGACGCCGCTGGGTGCGATCTACTCCACCAACATTACCCCGGACCGGGAAACTGGTATCGGCGATTACAGCTTTGATGATTTCCTCAACGCCACCAAGCACGGTGTGCGTCAGGACAAGAGCGCGCTGTATCCCGCCATGCCTTACCCGTCTTACGGCATCATGCCCGATGAAGATATCGCTGCGATGTATGCCTACTTCATGTCGGTTGTTGAGCCTGTTCGTCAGTTCAATAAACCCAGTGAACTGCCGCCCGTACTGAACTGGCGCTGGCCACTGGCCTACTGGCAGGCCCTGTTTGCACCCGAGCGTGATTTCGTTGCCGAGACTCAAGATCCCGTACTGACCCGTGGTCAATATTTAATCGAAGGGCCGGGGCATTGTGGTTCCTGCCATACTGAGCGCGGTATCGGCTTCCAGGAAGTGGCACTGTCCAATGCTGATTCGGACAGGTTCCTCAGTGGTGCTGTTATAGATGGCTGGCGCGCCAAGAGCCTGCGTGGAGAGCATCGCGGTTTGGGTACTTGGAGTGCCGCTGATATTGTGGACTTTCTCAAGACCGGTCGTACCGACACCACGGCTGCCTTCGGCGCCATGGCTGAAGTAGTGGAGCACAGCACTCAGTACATGACTGATGCAGACCTCTATGCCATGGCGGCTTATCTGAAAACACTCAGCCCTGCACCCGGTGAGGACGTCAGTCTGCCTGCCAAGCAGGATCTCACTACTCAGAAACTGCTGGATGGCGTCTACGACTCACGTGGTGCCTTGTTGTACGTTGAATATTGTCTGGCCTGTCACCGTGCTGATGGCAAAGGGGTTCCGCGCATCTTCCCGGCACTGGAGGGGAACAGCGCAGTGTATTCGAATGAACCACATTCAGTCTTGCAGATCACCCTCAGTGGCGGTCGCATGCCGGATACACCCCATGATCGTATGGCCTTTTCCATGCCGGCCTTTGATACGCTCGCCGATGCCGATATTGCAGAGGTGGTGAATTACATCCGCAACAGCTGGACCAACCAGGCCAGCGAAGTAACGGTCGAAGATGTCGTCGCGATGCGCAGCTTTTTGAGCAAGAAGCCGCGTGTGGGCACCGATCTGCCACCTGATCTGAGCCTGCCTGTTAACGCGCAAGGAGTTGATAATGAATAAACTGTCCAAAAGCATTCTTGCGCGTCGAGGCAATAGCAAAGTACAGCGCATGCTTGTCCCTGTTGCAGCTATTGCCACTCTGGCTCTCGCAACAAGCGGTTGTTCCAAACCCGAGCCCGTTGAGCGTGATCCTGCCCGCTATGATCTGGTGACTCTGGACGATGCCAACCAGAGAATCGGCACCTATACCATTCCCCAGGATACTGCCATTGTCGACGAGCCGAACGCTGATCAGATTTTTTATGGCAAACGCCTGCTCAATGAAACCAAGCGTCTGCTGCCGGATCATGTCGGCGCCGCAATGAACTGCAATAGTTGTCATATTGCCCAGGGCAAGATCCCGCTGGGTGATCCGTACATCAACAGCTACAACTTTTACCCACGGGTAATGCCACGTGCAGGCAAGGAAGTTGACCTGGAAGGTCGCATCAATGGCTGTTTCCAGCGCTCAATGAACGGCAAGCCGCTGCCACGCGAGTCCGACGAAATGAAGGCTATGATTGCCTACATGGAGTGGTTGTCACAGAACACACCTAAAGATCAGTTGGTGGATATTCGCAACGCCGGTGTCATCGACACCAGTCTGGTTGCAGATCCCGTACGCGGCGAGCAGATCTATTACGCTCAATGCGCCACCTGCCATGGTGATAACGGCGAAGGCATCAAAGACAGTCGCGGCGATATCGTATTTCCACCACTGTGGGGGGACGAGTCATTCAACATCGGTGCTGGTATGGCGCGTACATACAAGGCTGCCGCCTTTGTTAAATACAACATGCCCATGGGTATACAAACCAAGGGACTTTGGGGTCATGGCAACGTCCTGTCTGACCAGGATGCAGTGGATGTGGCCGAGTTTTTCGCTCACAAACCACGACCTGACTTCCCCGGCAAAGTGAACGATTGGCCAAACGGGAAAAAACCCAAGGATGCACGTTATTAACGACAGCTGTTAACCCAGTCGTACTTTGGCTGGGTTTGCTGCCGTGCTGCATTTTGCACCCTGAGGGTAAGGTATCGCTACTCATCCTCAGGGTTAT
>CAYMHL010000213.1:0-3918 GCA_964390205.1 uncultured Marinobacterium sp. | reverse complement strand
GTCCGCTCTGAAACACCAGGGGCGGCAGGGTGCTCTGATCGAATCTCAGCACTTCACCGATGAAAATGATGTGGTCGCCGCCATCATGCATGAAGGCCGTACGGCACTGAAAGCGTGCGGTGCAGTCCGGTAGTAGTGGGGCATTGGTCAGCCCGTCATCCAGCGCCAGGCCTGAGAACTTGTCTTCACCACGGGACGCAAAGCGTCCGGATAACCCCTCCTGACCGACTGAGAGTACATGCACGTTCCAGAATTTGGATTCGGAAAATACCGGCAGGCTGTTGGCTGTTTTGGCAAGGCTCCAGAGCACCAGTGGCGGGTCAAGCGATACGGAGTTGAAACTGTTGGCTGTTATGCCAACCGGCGTGCCGTCAGCTGCGGTTGTTGTGATGATGGTGACACCGGTGGTAAATGTGCCCAGCGCGGTACGGAAGGCTTTGGTGTCGAAGTTATTATTGGTCATGGTCTGCCTCTGCTGGCCGGTGAGTCTGAGTCGAGTATTACAGCGGGCACAGGGGCGTTCATCGTCTTAATGGACTAACAGTTCAGGCCTGCAGTCGTCCGTCTGGACGAGGTATTCAGGGGCTTTAGACGGTAGTAATGTGACAGTCATAAATATAAACAGGTGGTTTGAGTAAGCCGCCAGCCGAACCGAGGAGATACCGATGGCTGATGCCGTTACGACCCCAGAGGCCATTGGCGCCCTGCTGCAGCGCCAACAGAACGCATTCAATCGTGAGGGCAGAGTGCCTGCCGAAATCCGCAAGGCACGGATCCAGCAGGTGATCGATCTGCTGGTTGATCATTGTGATGCCCTTGCCGATGCCATGGGAGCCGATTTTGGTGAAGGCGGAGCCGGTGGGCGCCCGCGCGCTTTTTCGATCATGAACGATATTCTGGGATCACTGGGTTCACTCAAGCATGCCCGTGATCATCTGGAGCAATGGATGCAGGCGGATCCGCGTACGCCTTTTTCACCCTATGATCAGCTGGGTGCTCAGGCCGAGGTCATGCACCAGCCAAAGGGCAGTGTGGGCATCATCGGCACCTGGAATGCGCCCCTGTATACCCTGTTCAGCCCGCTGGCCTGTGCACTGGCCGCCGGCAACCGCGCCATCCTCAAGCCCTCCGAGGTAGTACCGCAAACCGCTGCGCTGGTGGCCGAACTGGTCGGTGCTCATTTTGATCCTGAAGTGGTGAGCGTCGTCACCGGTGACGCCACAGTGGGAGCGGCCTTTGCTGCTGCGCCGTTCAATCATCTGGTGTTTACCGGCAGTACGGTTGTTGGGCGCAAGATCATGCGTGCAGCGGCCGAGAATCTGGTGCCGGTCACGCTGGAGCTGGGTGGCAAGTCTCCGGTGGTCGTGGGACGCAGTGCAGACCTGGATGACGCCTGCCGTCGTCTGGCCATTGCCAAGGGCACCAACGGCGGCCAGATCTGCATCTGCCCCGATATTCTCTATGTTCCCTCCGATCAGCTTGAGCATGCGGTTTCGGCGCTGAAGGAGCACTTCCGCAACTTCTACCCAAATGTGGATGGCAATCCGGACCTCGTTGCTGCTGTTAATGAACAGCACCTGCAGCGCGTGGAGAGCTATCTGGCGGATGCGCGTGAACGTGGCGTACGTATCGAGTCCACGCACCCTGAGGCCGGTGATGCAACCCGCAAGCGTCCGCTGAGGCTGGTGATCGATCCGCCGGCTGACAGCCTGATCATGCAGGAAGAGATCTTTGGTTCTGCGCTGGTGATCAAGCCTTATGAGAAGCTTGATGAGGTGATTGGTGATATCAACGGTCGGGGTCGCCCCTTGGCGTTGTACTACTTCGGCTGGGATGCGGATGAAGAGCAGCAACTGTTGAGCCATACCCTGTCGGGTGGCGTCACCGTGAATGATCTGTTGATGCATGCCGCCATGCATGAAGCACCGTTTGGCGGTGTGGGTGCATCCGGCATGGGCCATTATCATGGTTATGAAGGCTTCCTGGAATTCAGCCACGCCCGCACGGTTTTCCGCGCTCCCCAGTATGATCCACGCGCGGAATGGGGGATGCTGCCGCCGCACCATGATCAGTTTGAAAACATCATGCGTGCCCAGGTGACCCGGGATTGAGGTGAGCATGAGCACACTTGTACAAACTCTGGATGCTGGGGTGTTGCAGCTGACTCTGAACCGAGCTGACAAGCGCAATGCATTCGATCGCGAACTGTATGCTGCCCTGACTGATGCCATTCAGGCGGGCGATGCAGATCCTGAGGTGCGTGTCATCCGTTTGGCGGCCGAAGGTGGCTGCTTCAGTGCAGGCAACGATATCGCGGACTTCCTTGCCGAACCGGAACAGCGGCGTACCGATCCGCCCCTGAAACTGCTGCAGGCGATGCGTGCCTGTCGCAAGCCAATTGTGGCGCAGGTCCATGGCAAGGCGGTGGGCATAGGGGCAACACTGCTGCTGCACTGTGATCTGGTCTATGCCAGTGAAGAGTCGGCGCTTGTGTTTCCTTTTGTGGCGCTGGGGTTATGTCCTGAGGGTGGCAGCACTCAGCTGATCCCGCAGCTGGCCGGTCATGTGAAGGCTTTTGAATGGCTGGTGCTGGGACAGCCCTGTTCGGCACAGGAAGCGGCCCAATGTGGGCTGGTCAATGCGGTCTTGCCCGTTGATCAGCTTGAAGCCCAGGTCAGCAAGAACGTGACAAGGTTGGCGGCGCTGGACCCTCAGGCGGTGCAGCAATCCCGTCGCCGTTTGCAACTGGCGGTAGGTGAGCAGTTGGATGCCCTGATGCAGGCGGAGATGGATCTGTTCGAATCACTGCTGGAAGGTGAAGCCGCACAGCGAGCGCTGAAGGCTTTTGTGAGTCGCTGAGTCGTTAAACGCTGGCGTTAGCGCTCGCCATTAACAGGAAAAGGCTGCCATTTGTGCAGCCTTTTGCGTTTCAAGCGCTTACCGATGGATTCAGCAGCGTTCAATCAGCGCGGCTATACCCTGGCCACCGCCGATGCAGAGTGCAATAACCGCATAGCGGCCGCCAATGCGTTGCAGCTCATGCAGGGCTTTCACCATGATGATACTGCCGGTGGCACCGATCGGATGCCCAAGGGAAATGCCGCTGCCGTTGGGGTTGAGGCGATCGGCGGGCAGGTTCAGCTCACGCTGTACCGCCAGCGCCTGAGCGGCAAAGGCTTCGTTGACTTCAAACAGGTCGATATCATCGACCGTCAGCTGGTGGCGCTGCAGCAGTTCGCGAATGGCCGGCACCGGGCCGATGCCCATGATCTGCGGATCAACGCCGACCAGATGATAGTCCACCAGCCTGGCCATTGGTTTCAGCCCCTGGCGCTCGGCTTCGGCAGCACTGGTCATCAGCACCGCGGCTGCGGCATCGTTGATGCCTGAGGCATTACCGGCCGTTACGCTGCCGTCCTTCTTGAACACGGGGCGCATTGTGCTGAGCTGCTCCAGTTTGCAGTCAAAGCGTACATGCTCATCGCGGCTGAACTGTTCGGATTTGCCGCGCTTGCCCACCTCGATCGGCACGATCTGTGACACAAAGAGACCGTCCTCAATCGCCTTCTGCGCACGCTGATGGCTGCTCAGAGCCAGCGCATCCTGATCCTCGCGGCTGACGTTGAACCGCTCGGCCACGTTCTCGGCGGTGACGCCCATATGATAGAGATTGAACGGGCAGGTGAGCACGCCGGTCATCGGGTCGACCATCTGGCTGTCACCCATGCGCTGGCCGAAGCGTGCGCTGGGCAGATGGTAGGGTGCACGTGACATCGACTCCGCGCCGCCTGCGATCACGGCATCACAGATGCCCAGCTGGATCTGTTGGGCTGCGGTAATGATGGCCTGCAGACCACTGCCGCACAGACGGTTGAGCGTCAGTGCCGTTGTGGTTTCGGGCAGGCCGCCCTTGATCGC
>CAYMHL010000212.1:1965-3929 GCA_964390205.1 uncultured Marinobacterium sp. | reverse complement strand
AGATTATGTTTATTGTTGTATTAAGGACTGCCACATTGCGTGCGTATGTCCCATAAATCCATATATATCATTAACTTAATCATGACCTAACCCTGTATAGCAAAGCCCCGGAGGCTGGTGAGGGCCTTGGGATGAGGTGTGCATAAAAGGGGCTCTTATGCACAGGGGTAAACTGTCCTCTTCTTATCCACCGTTGGTTGCCGGTCAGAACTACAGGATACCCGCAGGCAGAAGTGGATAAAATTAATGCCTGAGTAACATCGGGGTATGCCTTGAATAGCCTGTTGATTGTATGAATGTCAGGTTATCCCCATGGTGTCAAAATGGCGCAAAGCTGTTGAATAACTCTGTGTACAGTATGTATAACTTACACTTCCAGATTGCCTGCGCCTTGTGGGTAAGATTGACGTGGATTTCGAGAATATCTCTATTTTGTAATGCAATACAATGATTTACGAGGATGTTGTTTTGTGAGTAAAGTGTTGACAACTGTTTCGCAACAGCTGCAGACATCCTGTATTCGATTTAACCGGACAAGATATGAACAGCCGTCAGGACGTCGGGTTGGTGCCGGCTGGGGATAAAAAGAATCGAAAAAAATCGTGCGGGTTGTGTATAAGTTCTAGGGCCGCTGAAAAAAGGCTGGGTGAAGACGGAGGGGCTGAAAAACCCCTGTCCGTTGCAGACAGGGGCTCGGTATTGTTGGAGTTACTGACGTACGCCTTCGATGCTGAGGATCAGTTCGACCTCTTCCGAAGCCGGTCCCAAGTCCATCTTGATGTTGTAGTCCTTGAGCTTGATCTGTGTAGTCCCTGCAAAACCGGCACGGTACGCACCCCAGGGGTCTTCACCCTCACCGATGAATTCGGCGTCAACGGTCACTTCGCGGGTCACGCCGTTCAGGGTCAGGTCGCCGATGATATCCATCGATTCACCATCGCTGCTGATCACCTTGCGAGAGACGAAGGTTGCGGTCGGGTGCTGGTCCACATTGAGGAAATCGCCGCTGCGCAGATGCTTGTCACGTTCGGCATGGTTGGTATCGACACTGGCCGTTTGCAGGGTTACTTCTACCTGACTGGCTTCGGGGTTCGCTGCATCCCAGCTGAAGCGGCCATCGAAATCATTGAAGCCGCCATACATCCAGCTGAAGCCCAGGTGGCTGATCTTGAAATTGACGAAGGCATGCTGGCCTTCGCGGTCGATGACATAGTCGGCGGCCTGAACCGTTGGCACAGACAGAGCCATCAGGGTGCCAAGGGCAGCACCGGTAACCAGTTTTTTCATGCTATTTCTCCTGAGAATGAGAGGACTCCGGGCGCAGCATGCGCCTGAGCGTGGAGTCTCGGTCGATAAAGTGGTGTTTCAGCGCGCCCAGGGCATGGAGAGCAACGCAGCCGAGCAGGATCATGGCCAGCCAGTAGTGCGCCTTGCCGGCGATATCGGCCTGCTGCGGCAGATCAGTGATCAGGGCCGGCAGTTCGAACCAGCCGAAAACGCTGATGCCCTGACCCTTGGCGGTTGATATCAGGTAACCGCTGACCACAATGGCCAGCAACAACAGGTACAGCAAGCCGTGCACCAGATGGGCGAGGCCAATCTCCCAGCGTCGGTGGCCGGCAGGCGGCCGGGGTACCGGGTTGCCGAGGCGCCAGAGCAGACGAATGATCAGCGCGGCGGCAAGCGTGATGCCGATACTTTTGTGCCAGAAAGGCGCGGCCTTGTACCAGGGGCTGTAATAGTTCAGCTCAACCATCCACAGGCCGAGTATCAGCAGGGCAAATACGGTCAGCGCAATGCCCCAGTGCAGCAGGATGCTGATCAGGCCGTAGCCGTTGGTGGTGTTCTTTAGTTGCATGATTGCCGTCCATCCAAAGCGTTAACCGATTCTGGCACTGGTATCAGCATAGATGAACGGCAGAGACTGGTGGAAAAAGATCAACTAAATCGATCGATTCCCGGCA
>CAYMHL010000212.1:0-1865 GCA_964390205.1 uncultured Marinobacterium sp. | reverse complement strand
GCGCAGGGCCTGCCGAATCATCGCCTGCTCTCGGGTGCCCAGGGTCGGGTCCTGTGCCAGCTGGTGCAGATGGAAAATGCATTCGCCGGTTTCCAGCACCGCCAGACACCCCCAGGTGGCCGATCGCGTCTGGGCCTGATTGCGCAGATACAGGCGCAGCAGATGACGCACCCGGTGATTCAGTCGGGCACGCCAGACGCCCTGACGCTTCAGCGCTGTGGGGGTGTCCGCCAGATCCTGGAGTTCATGCAGCATCATGCGGATCAGCATGCGACTGCGCTGACGCAGGTTGGTCGGAAAGACATAGCGATAGGCCACCAGGGCAACCAGTGGCGTGCTGACTACCGCCAGCGCCATCGACAGCCAGTGCTGTAGATCCTGATGGCTGGCCTGCGTTGGCTGCAGCAACAGCAGCATGATCATGTTGAAATCCATGGCGGAAGGCTGGCTGCGAGGATGCAGCATGGGCAGAATGCCGAGCAGCACGAACGGCAGCATGCTCAGGACATAAAAGGCTCCGCTTTCGCCCAAGGGCCAGATCAGCCAGGCGCAGACCATTGCAACCAGTGCGCCGCACAGCTGGCCAATAAACAGGAAGCGCATGAAAGCGGCCGGATTGTCGAGGGTGGAAAACAGCGAGATCATGATCGATGCGCCCAGCAGCAGGTAAGGCCCGGCGCTCCAGTCGGTGAGCCACCAGACAGTCCCCAGCAGCAGGATCAGCCCGGAGGCACGCAGCATGGCCTGGCGAGCCCCCACCCAGTCACGGTGCAACACCACGGGAGAGAAGGTGGCTATTGGGCTTTCCGCCTGCGGCATCTCCCGGGCATCGGGTATCAGTGCAGGCGGCAATGCCTGCAGCAGATCCAGAAACACCTCCGGTGCATTCGGGCAGCGCTGTTTCAGGGCTTCGATGCAGTTCAACAGCTCGTCGGGCGTGCAGTCACTGGCCATGCAGGAACTCAACTGATCCAGTGCCTCGGGCACACCGGCAGGCAGGGGGTTGCGTTCAGCGTTGCGGCTCAGCCAGAGCAGCAGGCTGACCTGTGCATTCAACAGATGGCGCACCGCACTCAGGTGGCGGCGCGAGCGGATGGAGCCGGCACTGTTGCTTTCCAGCCAGTCTTCCTGAACGGCAATCTCCTCCAGCAATATCTGCACCGAGCTGTCCGCGACCTGCTTCTGTTGCAGCAGTCGCAGCAGCTGATTGGTCAGCTGGCGCAGCCGGCCAGTGGAATCCGCCAGCCTGCGTCTGGGTGCGAACATCAGCCCGACCAGCAGTGCGGCCGTCACGCCAACCATCACCGTCAGCAGGCGGTCAGCCCCCAGGGTAAGGATGGACTCCTGAGTACCGGTACTGAGCAGTACCACCATGGAAGCGGAATAACCCGACAGCAGGGTGCCGTAGGCGATAAGCCCCCGCACCAGGTTGCCGGCCGCCGCGCAGGTGCCGACCCAAAGCGCCAGGCCGGCTACCAGAATCGGGATGCTGCCGTCTGCCAGGGTCATCAACAGCACACCGAAGAGGGTGCCCACCAGGGTGCCGTGGGCACGGAACAGGCTTTTTTCGATCAGCATGCCCCGTTCCGGCTGGGATGCCGCCCAGACGGTCATGGCTGACCACTGTGGATGCTCCAGCCCCAGCGCCCAGGCGATCAGCAGCGCCAGGCAGGCAGCCACGGCCGTGCGCACGGAGAAGCCCAGACGCGAGAGATCGAATCCACGCTGTATGAGTTGCCGGCTGACTGCATTCATAAGGTTTTCCGCTTCCCGCTGCGATGGTTGAGTGTTGAGTTCAGTGACTTACTTGCCGATACAGAAGGAACTGAAGATGCGCCCCAGCAAGTCGTCGGAGGTGAACTCGC
>CAYMHL010000211.1:0-3988 GCA_964390205.1 uncultured Marinobacterium sp. | reverse complement strand
TCGGTGCCGGCCACGCTACGCACCTGACGCTGCTGGCGCTGCGCCGTTTCTATCGTGCGCCGGCAGTGGTGTTGATGAAGCCCTCGCTCTCCACCGGTTTCTTCGATCTCTGCCTGATCCCGGAGCATGATCAGCCGCCGCCGCGACCGAACATCATTGCCACCCGCGGAGCGCTGAACCGCATGCAGCCAGGCGAGAAAGCGCCCGGCAGCGGAGTCATGCTGATCGGCGGGCCGTCGAAGCATTTCGATTGGGATGAAGCAGCGGTGCTGGCTCAGGCCAAGGCGCTGCTGAACGCTGAACACCGCGACTGGCTGATCGGCTCATCAAGGCGTACGCCCGCCAGTACCGAACAGGCACTGGCGGCATTGGCCGGAGAACGCTTTGTGCCTGCAGTTGAAACCGGCCCCGACTGGCTGCCGCAGCAGCTGGCCCGTGCCGAGGTGTGCTGGGTGACTCAGGACAGCGCCTCCATGGTCTATGAGGCACTGACAGCCGGTTGCAGGGTCGGTGTGCTGACCCTGGACGCACAGGCTGATAACCGCATCAGTCGCGGCGTGGATGCGCTGCAGGAGCAGGGTATCGTCAGCGGCTCGCCGGACTGGTCGCTTGCAGCGCTGACCGAGCCGGCGGAGGTGTTCAATGAGGCCGAGCGCTGTGCCGAGCTGATCCTTCAGCGCGGCTGGCTGGGCGACTAGCGCCGGCGCACCAGTTCCTGATACAGGTTTTCATAGGCGCCGATGATGTGCTGCTTGCTGTAGCCGTTGGCATAGACCTCGGCGGCGCCCGCCACCAGCTTGCTGCGCAGCTCTTCGCTGTCGAGCACCGAGCGGATCGCCTGGGTCAGCGCGACGGCATCGTCGATCGGCGTCAGCAGGCCACTTATACCATCACTGATCAGTTCACCCGGCCCCTGGGAACGGGTCGCGACGATAGGACAGCGGTGAGCCCAGGATTCCACTACGATCGAGCCCAGCCCCTCGTGGCGTGACGGGCAGACAAAGAGGTCGGCGGTGCGCATCAGCGCAGTGACGTCGGTGCGCCAGCCGAGGAAGCGGACCCGTTCGTCCAGGCCGAGCTGGCTGCAGAGCTGCTTCAGCGACTGTTCTTCGGGGCCGGCGCCGGCCAGCCAGAGTATGGCCTCGGGAATCTCGGTCAGACTGTGCAGCAGGACATCGAACCCCTTGTTTACGTGCAGACGACCGGCCGCGAGGATCAGCGGTCGATCGGTTGGGGTGTTAAAACTGTCGCGCGGCAGCGGGTCGACCTCGCGTTCGTCGGCAAAGTTGGGAATCTGGAATACCCGGTCAGCGGGAAAGCCGCCGTCAATCAAATGCTTGCATATTCCCTTGGTGATGCCGACCCAGTAGTCCGAGTGCTGGTAGTACTTGAGCTTGTAGTAGTGGCCCAGGCGGTTGACCAGGATGTAACGGTCCGAGTTGGGCGTGTAGGCCGTGGCGCGGTTCATCCAGGTCATGACGATGTCCGGGTCAAAGGCATTCAGCTCGCGACGAAAGCGGAAGCGATCGAGCAGATCCAGCGGTGAGCCAAAACGATAGCTACGGGTCTCTACACCCGCCTGCGTCAGGGCATCAATGCGGTGCTGGTGGTTGCGGATAAAGGCGCCAACCTGCAGGCTGTCCAGTTCGTTCATGCCCGCTACGGTACGGACGAAACAGTTCTCCGCGCCGCCCTGAGCGGCACCAGCCAGCACTTGTGCAACGCGAATCCTGGAATGGGTCATGCGGTCAGCCTTTGTGATTGTCTTGAGGTGAATGGGCGGTCGCCATGCCATGAAAGCCGGGACTCTCCCCGCGCGCTTTCTTGGCCAGTGTCTGCTCGATGCGCTGTTTCAGATTGGCCAGCTTGCGCTCGACCTTGGCGGCGCGCAGTGCGTTCGGTAACAGGTGAAACGGAATGATATTGGGGCTGCCGAGACCATCGATGGCGACGATGCGGCTCACCTTGCCTTCGCTGTTCTTCTGTACCAGCAGGTTATGCAGCAAGAGGTCGCGGGAGGGGATCTGCAGCGCACGCCACTGATCACAGAACCGGTTGACCGCCACTTCACAGTCGGGTGTGTAGCCTTCGAGCCAGATCTGCGCCTTCAGCGTCTGAGAGATCTTGCCGTCGGCATCGCGAACCAGTTCCAGTACCAGCCCCGGACCCAGGTTGGTTTCTTCGAAACCGTAACAGCGGCTGATCAGGCTGTACACCGCCTCGCCATGGCGGGTGACGAGATCGCTGATGACTTCGAACTCTTCCCGGTTGTCATCAAAGCGGCTCAGTGGCAGCAGCGACTTGGGAAAGCCCTTCTTGCGCCGCAGATCCTCCAGCGTGAAGTCAGGCCGGCGTACCTTGATGCAGCGGTCGGCGAGGTCCGGATGCACGAAGCAGAGGCGGTTTCCCCCCTGGGCGAACGCCTGCTCGGTGGACAGTGCCAGCGTCATCCTTTCAGGCTTCCATCCAGATTGATGTCCCGGGCCCAGCAGTAGTCATGGCTGAACGGCG
Source organism: uncultured Marinobacterium sp. (assembly GCA_964390205.1). Classification (GTDB taxonomy): domain Bacteria; phylum Pseudomonadota; class Gammaproteobacteria; order Pseudomonadales; family Balneatricaceae; genus Marinobacterium. The sequence continues at coordinate 1,477 of CAYMHL010000211.1, read as the reverse complement.
TCAGGGTGCTGGCCTCGGCGATATACTGGGCGTAGAGCGTCGAGTTCATCTCCCGGTGGAAGAAGGTACGGGCGGCGCCGGCCCAGGCCTGACGTTTGGCATCATCGGCGTGGAACTCGCGAATGCGGGCGATCAGGTCGTCCTCGTCGTCGAAATAGACCAGCGTTTCCGGCGGCAGCAGCTCGTCAAAGGCACCGGAGCGGTGGGTGAACTGCAGAATGCCGTTGCCGGCCAGCTGGGCCATGCGGGCTGAGGAGTACCAGTGCAGGCCCTCCTGACGGTTGAAGTTCAGCCCCATCTTGCTTTGCATCAGCGCGCGGTCGTAGTCACGCCCCCAGACAGGCGCCTCGCCGAAGCTGCCGAAGGTCTTAAAGTTCATGATCGGATCGAGCTGCTCTTTCATGCGGCCAATCATCTCTAACCGCTTGGTAAAGTTCTGGCTGTTGCTGCAGAAGATCAGATCGATCGACAGTTCGGCATCGGATTTTACCGAGTTGTCGAAGCATTCCACCGACGGCTCTACCGGGTTGGGCATATGGTAGATGCGGGCACGGGAGCCCTCGAACTGGCTCAGCTCGCGGCGGCCGGTGGAGACGAACACGGCATCGGCCACTTCGGCGCGATAATGGATGCGTTCCACGTTGGAGGGCACGAACAGCGGATCGTTGTTGCAGTGAGCGATGAAGCAATCGGGCTGCATCCTGCGGATTTCGGCCAGCGTTTCGTTGGGAATCATGTCGCAGTGACCGGCGATCACCAGATCGGGTTCGAACGACTCTACGGTCTCGAGCAGGCGCTTGTTGGCCTTGCTCTTGCCCAGATCACGGATGCCGAAAGGCGCTTCGAACGCCGCTACATCACGGTCGCTGAAGCTCTGTACCAGATGATCGTTCTTGATCAGTCCGTAGGTCAGCTTCTGAGCCCAGCTGACACGGGTATGGCCGTAGCGCTTGAGCTGTTGGTAGGCGATGTGAAGAATTCTCATATGAAGGCCAAATCCTGAGTGTTCAGTGGGTCGGAAGCCGGTGCAATGGTGGCATTAGCGGTTCGAAACGGGCTGTTCCAGCAGGCGATAGTATACCTCGAGTGTACGCTCGGCCTGTGCCTTGAGGAAAAATTCCTCGGGCAGGTGAATCTCGCTCGGCGGCTGATTCAGCAGCTGGTCGGCGCGGTCCGCGAATGCCGCCACGTCATCGGCCGGCACCAGTCCGGCCGGGAAGGCGGCATGCAGAGACTCGCTGGCGCCACCGCGGTCATAGGCGATCACCGGGCAGCCACAGGCCAGAGCTTCGGGTACGGTCCGGCCGAAGGGCTCGGCCTTGCTGGACAGGTGGCAGGTCAGATCACAGAGGTTGTAGAACGCCTGAATATCGCTGCGGTGGCCGGTAAAGGTGATCACCTGCTCCAAGCCCAGGGTGCGGCAGCGCTGTTCCAGCTCCTCGCGGTAGCTCTCCTTGTTGGCCTCGGCTCCGCCCAG
>CAYMHL010000210.1:0-3999 GCA_964390205.1 uncultured Marinobacterium sp. | reverse complement strand
GTATCTCCGGCTTGGTCATCAAGGCCCGCGCAATGGCAACACGCTGCTTCTGCCCGCCCGACAGCCGCGAGGGGTAGACATTTTCCTTGTCCTCAAGCCCCACCAGCTGCAACAGGTTACGCGCCCGACTCAGAATAACCCCCACATCTTTCTCACCCGCCGCCTTCATCGGCAGCGCCAGATTTTGCAGCACAGTTTTGGAGTTGAGCAGGTTGAAGTGCTGAAAAATCATGCCGATCCGGCGGCGCTGCTTAGTCAGTGCATCACGTGACAGCACGCCAATATCGGTGCCATCAATCAACACCTGTCCTTCGGTCACATCTTCAAGCCGGTTAAGAGTGCGAATCAGACTGGACTTACCCGCCCCGCTGCGGCCAATGATGCCGAAGATTTCGCCGCGCTGAATGTTCAGGTCAATATTGCGCAGCGCTTCAACACGCTGACGGCCACTGGTATAGACCTTGCCAACCCCCCGAACCTCAACATGCACACTCGTACGCGGGCTTTGCCTGGCGTGTGCAGACTGCACACGCGGCTGACGGGTTTCTGCCAAGGCCTGCAGCTCAGTGGCTTCGGTAAAGGACTCAAAACCCACTCGCTGGTTCATTCAGGCACCTCCAGCGGCGGGAAATCTTCCCAGGCCAGTTTGTAGAGTGTCGGATTGCCAAAGGCATCCTTCAGCGATTGTTTAACTTCAGGCGCATCCTGATACAAGCGGATGAACTTGCGTACATAAGGGTTTTCAACCTTGTCAGGATGCACGACGAAGCGCAGGGCAAAGGCATGGGTCTGGTCCCGATCGAACAGAAGTGCAGCTGCCGGATCCATTACGCCGGAGGCCTTGATATAGTGCGGATAACTGACAATCGCTGTCAGATCATCGATCGCCCGTGGCAACTGCGGACCACCCAACTCGACGAACTCAAGCTTTTTCGGGTTATCAAGCACATCATGCACGCTGGCCTTGAAGCCGATCCCCTCCTGGAGCTTGATCAAACCCGCCTGTTGCAGCAGTTGCAACCCACGCCCCTGATTGACCGGATCATCCGCAACCCCGATCCGATCACCGGTTTTGATCTCATCGAATGAGGTGATCTTTTTCGAGTAGATCCCGATCAGTCCCTCAACGCCGTAGGCCAGCGGCACCAGATCAAAATCACGAGCCGTCTCGGCAGCATTCAGAAAGGGTTCATGCTGAAAGTAGTTGATGTCGATATCACCGTTGACCACCGCCGTATTCGGCAATACCCAGTCAGTAAACTCAACCACCTTGACATCCAGCCCCTGCTTTTTCGCCAGATCGGCAGCGGTATAAACGGAATCCACAATCAAACCGTTGGATACCACCCCGATACTGACATCAGCGGCCTGAGCCACCACAGGATCAATGACGATCGCCAGCCCGGCTGCCAGTATGGCACGGTGCAGACGGCTACGTGATACGGGAGCAGCGGTACGTATTTTCTTAATACTCATCATTATGTCTCTTCGCAAAGGGATTATCGGCAGGATTGTCTAGCGAGCGTGGCGCAGTCGTGCACCGGGGTGGCGGCCCGGCAACCAGGGCTCTGCAGCAAACAGTTTTTCTCTGATCGTGCCTTGGGCATAGTGCGTTTTGTAACGCCCCCGGTTTTGCAGCTCTGGCACCACATAGGTGGCGAAATCTTCGTAACTTTCCGGCGTCACGATGCGGGCCAGATTGAAGCCATCAATACCGGTCTCATCAACCAGCGATTCGAGCGCATCGGCAATCTGCACAGGATCACCCACCAGCGTCGGATAGCGTCCGCCCAGCGCATGCTGTTCCAGCAATTGACGCCGCGTAATGCGGGACTCCTTGAAGCGACGGGTCACTGAATCGATCGCCTGAGTGTCGGAATAACCAATGGGCTCATCCAGCTCATAACGCGCTAGATCTATACCCGTGGTACTGGAATAGTGCGCCAGTCCCGCTTCCGGCGAGGCATAACGCAGGTACTCCTGGTGCTTGCTCTTGGCTTCAGCCTCGGTAGCCGCTACCACAACATTCACCCCGACATAGAAGCGAATGTCATCAGGCCGACGACCGGCATCAACCGCAGCCTGACGCAAGCGCTGTACCTGCTCACGGGTCTTGTCAGGCGCTCCACCGCTGATGAACGAGCACTCCGCGTGACGTCCGGCAAATGCGATCCCCTTGTCGGACGTTCCCGCCTGAAACAGTAGCGGCGTGCGCTGCGGTGATGGCTCACACAGGTGATAGCCTTCTGAGCGGTAAAATTCACCCGCATGTTGAATCTTGTGAACTTTGGTCGGATCGGCATAGATACGCTGCTGCCTGTCCTTGATGACACTGCCCGGCTCCCAGCTGCCTTCCCACAACTTGTACATCAGTTGCAGATACTCCTCGGCCTGATCGTAACGCCGATCATGGGGCACCTGATTATCCAGCCCGATCGCCTTGGCCGCGCTTTCCAGATAACCCGTGACAATGTTCCAGCCGACACGCCCACCGGTAAGGTGATCAAGCGTCGAGAATCGACGTGCCAGCAGGTAAGGTGGCTCATAGGTCAGATTTGCCGTAACACCGAATCCCAGATGCTGCGTGACGGCAGCCATGGCCGAGATGATGATCGCCGGATCATTCACCGGCAATTGAACGCTCTCCTTGAGCGTAAGATCGACACCCTGCTGATAGACATCGTAAACACCGGTAATATCGGCAATGAAAATCGCATCAAACAGCCCCTTTTCGAGCGTCCTGGCCAAATCAGTCCAATAGCTCAGCGTATTAAATTCGGTGGAGCGGTCACGGGGGTGCGTCCAGAGACCGTGATTAATGTGACCAACGCAATTCATATTAAATGCATTGACTGAGATCTGTTTTTTAACCGCCATTTAAATCGGTATCCCTTTCGGTTTTGATTAGCTGAACACTATCAACTCAAACAGCCCTAAATAACCAAAAAAAAACGCGATTCTTATTGGTTTTTAAGATATCTCATTTCATGAAAAGCATTGCTTAATCCATTATTTGTGCCGCCTACACCTTGGCCTTCATGCTTATGCTCACGATCCGAACACTCACTGGAGCCTGTTTATCATGAGCCTCGAAATATTCTGGTTTTTACCTACATCCGGCGACACTCGCTATCTTGGCAACACCAATACCGGACGACCTGCCACCAACACTTACCTGCGCCAGATCGCCACAACGGCAGAAGATCTGGGATACGATGGCCTATTGATTCCGACCGGTGCCAGCTGCCTTGACCCCTGGGTTGTGGCCTCCTCACTGGTGCCGGTTACGCACAAGATCAAGCTGCTGGTCGCGTTGCGCACCTCCATTTCGGGGCCGACAGCCTCCGCTCGCCAAGCCGCCACACTCGATCAAGCTCTGGGCGGCCGACTGCTGTTGAATGTCGTCCCTGGTGGCGATGCCGCCGAGCTGGCCGCTGAAGGCGTATACCTTGACCACGATGAGCGTTACACCTCTGCTGACGAGTTTCTCACGGTCTGGCGTCGCGTCCTGCAGGGCGAAACCGTGGATCTGGATGGTCAGTTCCACAAAATCAAAGGGGCTCAGAACTTTTTCCCACCGGTTCAAAAACCCTATCCGCCGCTCTATTTCGGCGGTTCTTCAGACGCAGCCCACGAACTTGCCGGCAAGCATGTGGATGCCTACCTGACCTGGGGTGAGCCACCGGCCGCGGTCGCGGAAAAGATTGCCGATGTTAAAGAAAAAGCAGCCAAACATGGCCGCGAAGTGAAATTCGGTGTACGTCTGCATGTCATCGTGCGCGAAACCCGTGAAGAAGCCTGGGCTGCTGCCAATCGACTGATCGAAAACCTGGATGATGAAACCATTCAGAAGGCACAGGAAAACTTTGCCCGCATGGATTCAGTTGGTCAGCGTCGCATGGCCGAGCTGCATGGCGGCAATCGTGACAAGCTGGAGATCAGCCCGGATCTTTGGGCCGGTGTAGGACTGGTGCGAGGTGGCGCAGGGACTGCGCTGGT
>CAYMHL010000209.1:0-4030 GCA_964390205.1 uncultured Marinobacterium sp. | reverse complement strand
CTGCTGCAGATTCGCCGCACGACGCTGGTGGAAAAAATGCGCAAGTACGGGATTGAACGCAATGAGCGCTGAAACCGAGGCACTTGAGCTGCGCATCGCCGCGCTGGAAGCGGAGCTGGCGCAGTCGCGGCAGGCGCAGAAGCACTGGCAGGGATTGATCGAGCGCATCCCCGGCGGCGTGCTGGTGATCGGTCAGACCGGGCGCATCAACGACTTTAACCCGGCGGCTGAAACCCTGCTGGGCGTCGATCTGGCGGGCAAGAGCTGGCTGGAGGTGATCAACCTCTGCTTCGCGCCCCGGCCCGATGATGGTCATGAGGTATCGCTGCAGAATGGCCGCCGTGTCAGTCTGGCCACTCAGGCACTGGAATCCGAGCCGGGGCAGCTGGTGTTCATCACCGATCAGACCCACACCCGCACCCTGCAGGAGCAGCTGCATCACTATCAGCGTCTGTCCGAAATGGGCCGGATGATGGCTTCTTTGGCGCATCAGGTGCGCACACCGCTGTCGGCGGCGCTGCTCTACGCCAGCCATCTGATGGCGCCGCAGCTGGACGATGCCACCCGCATCCGCTTTGCCGGCAAGGTGAAATCGCGGCTCACGCATCTGGAGCAGCAGGTGCGCGACATGCTGATCTTTGCCCGTGGTGAGACCAAACTGGAAGACCGCGTCGATGGCCGCACGCTGATGGCACGGCTGGAGGATCTGCTCGATCAGCCCCTGACCCAGTACGATGCCGACTGCGACTGCATCAACGAGGCGCCGGATGCGCTGATCCAGTGCAATCTGGAAGCGCTGCTGGGGGCGGTACTCAACCTGATCAACAACGCCCTCCAGGCCTGCGGCGAGGGCAGCGAACTGCAGCTGCGCATCAGCCGCGAAGCGGATCGGCTGCTGATAGCCGTGTGTGACAACGGCCCGGGGATGGATGCGACCACCCTGCGCAAGGCGCAGGAACCTTTCTACACCACCAAGTCCCACGGCACCGGGCTGGGGCTGGCGATCGCCCAGGTGATGGCCCGCGCCCACCACGGCACCTTCGAGCTGGACTCGACCCCGGGGCAGGGTACCTGTGCCCGTTTCCGTCTACCCTTACTGAACCCGACCGAACAGGAAGTTACATGAGCGCGACCGTTTTGATCGTTGAGGATGATGTGGATCTGCGTGAGGCGATCACCGATACCCTCGCGCTGGCCGATATCCGCTATCTGGAAGCCGGCAGTGGTGAAGAAGCCCTGGCACTGCTCAAACAGCAGGCGGTGGATATGGTGGTGTCCGATGTCAACATGCCGGGCATGGACGGCCATGAGCTGCTGGCGCGGCTGAAACAGAATCAGCCGGCGCTGCCGGTGGCGCTGATCACCGCCTATGGCCAGGTGAGCAAGGCGGTGGAGGCGATTCGCAACGGCGCGGTGGATTATCTGATGAAGCCGTTCGAGCCCGAGCAGTTGATCGAGCTGATCCGTACCCACGCTCAGGGCATGAGCGTCAGCGGCCGTGACGAGCCGGTGGCCGAAGCACCGGGCAGTCGTCAGCTGTTGCAGCTGGCACAGCGTGTGGCCGCAACCGATTCCACGGTGCTGATCACTGGCGAATCCGGTACCGGCAAGGAGGTGTTGGCGCGCTACATCCACGACCATTCCGGCCGTGCCGACCAGCCGTTCATTGCCATCAACTGTGCCGCCATCCCCGAGAGCATGCTGGAAGCGACGCTGTTCGGTCATGAAAAGGGCGCCTTCACCGGCGCGGTCAGCAGCCAGCCGGGCAAGTTCGAACAGGCCAACGGCGGCACGTTGCTGCTGGACGAGATCAGCGAGATGGATCTGGGTCTGCAGGCCAAACTGCTGCGTGTGCTCCAGGAGCAGGAAGTGGAACGCATCGGCGGGCGCAAGGTGATCCCGCTGGATGTGCGCGTGCTGGCCACCAGCAACCGCCGACTGGAGCAGACCGTGGCCGAAGGCAAATTCCGCGAAGATCTCTACTACCGCTTGAACGTGTTTCCGCTGCAGTGGCAGCCCCTGCGTGAGCGGGTGGAGGATATCGAACCTCTGGCTCAACGCCTGCTGGCACATCACTGCCGCAAAATGGGGCGCGCCCCGGCGTCTCTGGATACCGCTGCCGTACAGGCGCTTTGCGGACACAGCTGGCCCGGCAACGTGCGTGAACTGGACAACGTCATTCAGCGCGCGCTGATTTTGCAGCCGGGGCCACGCATTCTGGCGTCCGATCTGCATTTGGGCAGCCAGGCGATTCCGTTGACCCTGTCGCCGACACCTGCTGCTCAGGCTGTACCGCTGCAGGACGAACCGGCCGAGGGGCTGCTGGGCAATGATCTCAAACAGCACGAATACCAGTTGATCGTCGAGGCGCTCAAGGCGACGTCCGGCAGTCGCAAGGATGCTGCCGAAAAGCTCGGTATCAGCCCACGCACACTAAGGTATAAGCTGGCCCGGATGCGTGAAGAGGGAATTGATCTGGAGTCGATGCTGGCAGGTTAGTAAGTGTTCGCATACTGTGGAGTTTAAGACTTTTGTAATGATTCGAGTAGACCAATGTCTAATTCAGGGCTAAGGACAGCCTTGGGTATAACCTTGGTACAAACTCGCATGCGTCGACCATAATCAATAACAACAAAGCGGCGCGCCAGCTATAACAACAAAACGCAAGTTAAGGGCATCACGATGAGTGAACAAAACGTATACGCGGTAGATCCGGATTTTGCCGCCAAGGCGCATATCGACAACGACACCTATCTGGCGATGTATGAACAGTCCATCAACGACCCGGAGACCTTCTGGGGCGAACAGGGCAAGCGCCTGGACTGGTTCAAGCCGTATACCCGCGTCAAGCACACCTCTTTCGATCCGCACAACGTCGACATCAAATGGTATGAAGACGGTGAACTGAACGTGGCCTACAACTGCCTCGATCGTCACCTGGAAACCCGTGGCGATCAGGTGGCGATCATCTGGGAAGGCGACAACCCGGAAGAAGACGAGAAAATCACCTATCGCGATCTGCATGCGCGTGTCTGCCGCTTTGCCAATGCGCTCAAGGCCCGCGGTGTGAACAAGGGTGATGTGGTCACGCTCTACATGCCGATGATCCCTGAAGCGGCTGTGGCCATGCTGGCCTGTGCCCGTATCGGTGCGGTTCACTCCATCGTGTTCGGCGGCTTCTCGCCGGAGGCCCTGGCGGCACGTATCGAAGGTGCCAAGTCCAAGGTCGTGGTGACCTCCAACTACTCGCTGCGCGGCGGCAAGGTCGTACCGCTGAAGTCCAACGTCGACAAGGCGCTGGATCACCACGATGCCGGCAACCTGATCGAAAGCGTGTTTGTGGTCAAGCGCGTGGATCAGGACGTGGCCTGGAACGACAGCCGTGACGTCTGGTACGAAGAAGCTGTGGCCGCTCAGTCCGACGACTGCCCGGCGGAGCCGATGAACGCCGAAGCGCCGCTGTTCATTCTGTATACCTCAGGTTCTACCGGTGCGCCCAAGGGCTTGGAGCACACCACCGGCGGTTATCTGGTGTACGCCTCCATGACCCATCAGTACGTATTCGACTATCACGAGGGTGATGTCTACTGGTGCACCGCGGACGTGGGCTGGGTTACCGGTCACAGCTATATCGTTTACGGCCCGCTGGCCAATGGCGCCACTACGCTGATGTTCGAAGGCGTGCCGAGCTACCCGGACAACAGCCGTTTCGGTCGCGTGATCGAAAAGCACAAGGTCAACCAGTTCTACACCGCGCCGACCGCCATCCGTGCGCTGATGCAGCAGGGCGAAGACGTGCTGGGCGACTCCGACCTGTCCAGCCTCAAACTGCTGGGTTCCGTGGGCGAGCCGATCAACCCGGAAGCCTGGACCTGGTATCACCGCATCTTCGGCAACGGCAAGTGCCCGATTGTTGACACCTGGTGGCAGACTGAAACCGGCGGCATCATGATCGTGCCGCTGCCGGGGGCCACGCCGACCAAGCCGGGCTCCGCCACCCGTCCGTTCTTCGGCGTACAGCCGGCGCTGC
>CAYMHL010000208.1:0-4041 GCA_964390205.1 uncultured Marinobacterium sp. | reverse complement strand
GCGCAGAACACCCGCGAAGTGCGCGCCATCCACGACGTTCCGCCCGCTTTTATCGCCGATCAGCTCAATACGGTGCTGGATGATATCCGCGTCGATGCGATCAAGATCGGCATGCTCAGCCGCCCCGAGACCATTACCACCATCGCGACCATTCTGCGTGAACGTAGCCTTGGCAATATCGTGCTTGACCCGGTGATGGTCGCCAAGAGCGGCGACAAGCTGCTGGCGGACGAGTCGGTTGAAGCGCTGCGCCGCGAGCTGCTGCCGCTGGCAACGCTGATCACCCCCAACCTGCCGGAAGCGGCTGTGCTGCTCGGCTGCGAAGAAGCCCGGGATGCGGACGAAATGCAGGCCCAGGCGGAGCAACTGCTGGCGCTTGGGCCCAAGGCCGTACTGGTCAAGGGTGGCCACCTCGCCAACTCTGCCAGCGATGACAGCGCCGACCTGCTGCTGATAGGTGGGCAGGCATATTGGCTGCCGGCCAAACGCATTGCCACGGCCAACACCCACGGTACCGGCTGCACGCTTTCTTCCGCCATCGCCGCCGGGCTGGCCAAGGGGCTGGATGTGCAGAGCGCCGTGACCGAAGCCAAGGCCTACATCACCGCCGCCATCGCTGCGGCAAACCGGCTGCAGGTCGGCTCAGGACATGGCCCGACCCACCACTTTCACGCCTGGTGGTAAGCCTTGGACATTGAACTGCGCCAGGCCAGCCTGCACTGGCAGCAGCACTGCGTCTTCAACAACCTGAACCTGACGCTACCGAGCGGCCAGTGGACCTCTATTCTCGGCCAGTCCGGTGTCGGCAAAAGTTCTCTGTTGCAGCTGCTTTGCGGTATCGCCGACGAGGCCAGCATCAGTGGTGCGATTCACTGCAGTGATGGCCTGCCGCTGGCCGGCCGTGTCGCCTGGATGGCGCAGCAGGACCTGCTGCTGCCCTGGCTGAACCTGCTCGACAATGTGCTGCTTGGCGCCCGGCTGCAACAGGGCCGCAAGCCCTCCGCTGAACAGCGCGAACTGGCCGGGTATTTGCTGCAGCAGGTGGGCCTGAGCGATCGAGCCACTGCCCTGCCGGCGCAGCTGTCCGGTGGTCAGCGCCAGCGTGTGGCACTGGCCCGGACCCTGTTTCAGGATCAGCCACTGGTCTGCATGGATGAGCCCTTCTCCGCGCTGGATGCGATCAACCGGCTCAAACTGCAGGACCTGGCCGCCGAGCTGCTGGCGGATCGAACCGTGCTGATGATCACCCATGATCCGCTGGAAGCCCTGCGCCTGTCGGATCGTGTCCTGGTACTACAGGGCTCCCCAGCACGTCTGTCGGCTCCGATAGTACCGGCCGGCAGCACACCCAGACCGGTCACCGACCCAGCCCTGCTTGAACTGCAGGCACAGCTGCTGCAACTGCTGATGGAAGGTGCCGCATGATGCGGGTTCTGCGTCCTTTGATCATCACCGCCGGATTGCTGCTGATCTGGCAACTGATCGTCTGGCTGACCGATGCCCCGGCATTTATTTTGCCCGGCCCCCTGCGAGTGCTGGACACCCTGCACAGTCAGTTCCCGCTGCTGATGAAGCACGCCGGTGTCACCCTGATCGAGATACTGCTCGGCCTCTTGTTCGGCGTCTTGCTGGGACTGGCGAGCGCCCTTTCACTGGTGACCTGGGGCGGCCTGCGCCGCTGGCTGCTGCCGGTGCTGGTGGTCAGTCAGGCTATTCCGGTGTTTGCACTGGCGCCGGTGTTGATGCTCTGGCTTGGCTACGGCATGACCTCCAAGATCGCCATGGCCACATTGATCATCTATTTCCCGGTCACCGCCGCCTGCTTTGATGGCCTGCGCCAGACGCCCATTGGTTACCTGCAGCTGGCGCGTACCCTCGGCGCCAGCCGACGTGCCCAGTTGTTGCAGATCCGCCTGCCTGCGGCCCTGCCCGCCCTTGGCTCCGGCCTGCGCGTGGCCGCCTCAGTGGCACCCATAGGTGCCGTGATCGGCGAGTGGGTCGGCTCATCCACCGGGCTTGGCTACCTGATGCTGCACGCCAACGCCCGCATGCAGGTGGATCTGATGTTTGCCGCCCTGCTGGTGCTGGCCTTCATGGCACTGGCCCTCTACTTCTCCGTCAACCTGATCGCACGACGACTCACCCCCTGGCTGGATGAGTCCACGTCGTCCGCACCCCGAGGTACTTCATGATGAAACGATTCACGGCCCTGCTGTGTGGCTGTCTGCTCTCTACACAGGTACTGGCAGCCGACAAGGTCGAGCTGCTGCTCGACTGGTTCATCAATCCCGATCACGGCCCGCTGATCGTCGCTCAGCAGAAGGGCTATTTCGCCGAGCAGGGGCTGGAGGTCAATCTGGTCGAACCGGCCGATCCCTCCATGCCACCCAAGCTGGTCGCCGCCGGCAAGGCCGATATCGCGCTGACCTACCAGCCGCAGCTGCACGTGATGGTCGGTGAAGAGCTGCCGCTGACCCGCGTCGGCACCCTGATTGCCACCCCGCTGAACTCGCTGGTGGTGCTGGATAATGGGCCGATCAAGACCCTGGCTGATCTCAAGGGCAAGAAAGTGGGCTACTCGGTGGGCGGTTACGAAGAGGCGCTGATGCGCGCCATGCTCAAGCCGCACGGTTTGACGCTGGACGATATCGAGATGGTCAACGTCAACTGGTCACTGTCGCCGTCACTGATCACCGGCAAGGTCGATGCGGTGATCGGCGCCTACCGCAACTTCGAACTGAATCAGATGGATATAGAGGGCCACCCGGGTCGCGCCTTCTATGTCGAGGAGGAAGGCGTTCCCGCCTATGACGAGCTGGTGCTGGTGATCAACAACCAGGATCGCGGCGACAAGCGCTTTGCCCGCTTCGTAGCGGCGCTGGAACAGGCCACCCAGTACATCGTCAACCACCCGGATGAGGCCTGGAAAGCCTTTGTCAGCTACAAGCCGGATGAGCTGAATACCGAGCTTAACCGCCGCGCCTGGGCCGATACCCTGACCCGCTTCGCCCTGCGCCCGGCCGCACTGGACGAGGCCCGCTACCAGCGGGTCGGCGCCTTCATGCAGGAACAGGGGCTGGCCAGGCGCAATCCGCCGGTGGCCGATTACGCCATCGCACCCTGAGAAACAGACAAGACAGCCTTGAGCCAAATAAAATGGAAAGCCGTATGACCTTTGCCGACTACCGCCAACAGCACCCGCAGCTGCCGCTGAGTGAACAGCTGCGCGGCTATGCCGAGTCAGATTGGGACCAAGCGGTGAACCATGCGTTCACCGAAGCACTGGGCGATGACCGCCTGACCGACGAAGTCTACGCCCGCTATCTGGTGCAGGACTATGCCTTCATCGACACCCTGGTCAACCTGGTCGCCCGCACCATCGCCAACGCACCGACGATGCCGCCGAAAACCGTACTGGCCGGCTTCCTTGCTGCTCTGACCAGTGACGAGAACACCTATTTCCTGCGCTCCTTCGAAGCACTGGGTCTGGGCGAGAGCGATTACCTGAATCCGCCCTTGCATCCGGTCAGTCAGGCGATCATCGACACGATGAAGGCGGCTGAAGCACGCTATGAAGACGCCATCATCTGCCTCTGCGTCGCCGAATGGTCCTACCTGAGCTGGTCAAAACTGCAGGCCGACAAGCCGCGCGGCAGCCGCTTCTATCTGCAGGAATGGATCGATATTCACGTACTGCCCGAGTTTGAACAGTTCGTCACCTGGCTGCGCACTCAGGTGGACAGCTTTGCCGACTGCGATGACGCGACTCTGGAGCAACTGGCGGCACTCTTCCAGCGCATGTGCGTGCTGGAGCACCAGTTCTTCAGCGCAAGCCTCGACCCCACATCCGTGACCGAACAGGAGGTTCCTCATGTCCCAAAATGAGTCACTGTATGAACACCTGAAAACCCAGTGCATCGACGACTGGCACGCCTATACCCGGCACGACTTCGTGCGCCAGCTGGGTCAGGGCACCTTAGCGAAGGAATGTTTCCAGCACTACCTGAAGCAGGATTACCTGTTTCTGATCCAGTTCAGCCG
>CAYMHL010000207.1:2215-4072 GCA_964390205.1 uncultured Marinobacterium sp. | reverse complement strand
GACTGCCCTGCGCCAGATATTCGTGGGCGCTCATCAGCTGATCAGCCGGATAAAACGCCTGCCAGTCCTCTTTTTTATCAACAACGATTTTCAGCTTTGTAATGGTATTCCCTGTACGTGAACCTGAATGTCACTATGGAATGCATTGCCCGGTTGCGCAATCGGGGACAGATAATATTTCTGTCGCCTACTGGCTCTGCAGGCCGTTCCGGCAGTAGGCTAGAGCTATTCATTCAAGTGGTGAGCGCCATGTCAGACAGTGTTCAGTTACGCCCCGCCAGCCTGCAGGATCTGTCGGCTCTGGTTGCGCTGGAAAACCGGACCTTCAGCGAAGATCGTATCAGCCGACGCCAGTTTCGCTGGATGCTCAAACGCGGTCACTGTGCCCTTATCGCGGCACAGAGCCCGACACAGGGCCTGGTCGGATATGTACTGGTGCTGTTCCATCGCGGCACCTCCCTCGGCCGCGTCTATTCTCTGGCCGTTGATGATCACGCACGCGGCCAGGGGATCGCCCGACAACTGATGCAGGCCGCGGAGCAGGCAGCACTGGAGCACGACTGTCTTGCCCTGAGGCTGGAAGTACGTACCGACAACCATTACGCCATCCAGTTGTATGAAAAACTGGGCTACCGCCGGTTTGGACTGTATGAGGACTATTACGAGGATCACGCCCCGGCGCTACGGTTCCAGAAGCGCCTGCTGGCTCTGACTACTCGCTCACCGGGGGTGGTGCCCTGGTATGGTCAGACCTTGCCCTTTACCTGCGGACCGGCATCGTTGTTGATGGCGATGAAGGCGCTCAACCCGGCCATTGTGATGGATCGGCGACAGGAGCTGCAGATCTGGCGTGAAGCCACCTCCATCTTCATGACCACCGGGCATGGCGGTTGCGGCCCGCGTGGGCTGGCACTGGCAGCCTGACGACGCGGTTTTCAGGTTGAACTGTATATCAATCGGGAAGGCCCGCTGTTTATTCACGGCGTTCGCACCGAGTTGAAAAAGGAGGTGCTGGAGCTGGTGCATCAGGATTTCAAGCAGCAGACCGAAGCCGCCGGTATCGTCGAACATGCAGACGAGATCAGCCTGGAGGCCATTGAGCAGGCGCTGTCATCCGGTCGCTTTGTGCTGATGTTGATCAGCAGCTGGGGCTTCAGCCGACAGAAAAGCCCCCACTGGGTGGTACTGACCGGCATCGACAGTCACTACGTTTACCTGCACGACCCGGAGGTGGACGAAGAGGATGACAAGATACGGCTGGATACCCAAAACGTTCCGGTGCCACGGCAGCATTTCTGGCGCATGGCACGCTTTGGCAAGGAGGGACTGCGCACGGCAGTCGTGATCGCTCAGGCAGAGCGCGAAGGCTGATCCGCTGCACTTTCCGGCTGCGAGCCTGAACCTTTTGGCGCTTCGGCCTCGCCATCGGTCGAGGCCTGAGCCTGCTCCGTATCCGTCACCGGTTCGGCTTCGCACTCCGTATCAGGAGGGCATTCACTGGCAGGCTTGAGCTGCTCTTTCAGCTCCTTGACCCGATCCACACCCTTGCGACGCTGGGCATAGATCACCGCCAACTTGGTCTGCAGCTCCTCCCTTTCCTCCGTATCCTTGGTGCGCTCCAGTCGATCCTGCAACTTGCGCTCTTTTTTCTTGAGCTCCTTGAGCACGGACTTGATCTGCTTCATTTCCGCTTTCTGGGCAGCCGCATCCGCATTCAGGAAACTGTTCAGCTGTTCCAGCAGTTGCTTGATTTTCATCTCCATGGTGCTCCCGAGAACATTAATCAGATTTGGCTGCTGCAGACCCGGCACCCTGAGTGTCAGGGTGTCGAAGAAGTGCCGGTTGCTGCGCGTGATG
>CAYMHL010000207.1:0-2205 GCA_964390205.1 uncultured Marinobacterium sp. | reverse complement strand
AGGCCCGGCACTCTGAGTGTCAGGACCTTGCTCCATAAGCGCACGGATCTCGTTTTCATCCAGATTCAGGCTCTCAAGCGATGTGCGTTGGACGGGCAGAGCCAGCAGCGTATGGACCGCGTCGATCAGATTATGGCTGATGGCGCTGACATAGCTTTCATCATTCATAATCGATGTTGCAATTGATGCGTTGATACGGCGATGGCGGATCATCTCATCGAGATCGTCAATCAGCTGTTTGCTGGACTTTTCCAGTGACAGCCTAAGCGCATCCAATGACAGAGATGTGACATTGCCGGGTTCTTCCTGCAATAGTTGATGCAGCTCACGCAGCAGCTTGGCCAGCAGCAGGCGGATCTGGTCATATCGCTCCCGTACTGCCAGGTTGGACGAAAGCCCATGCTGTGCCAGGTTGTTATGCAGGTGTTTCATTCCCTTAACCGCCTCAACAATATGGCGGCTGGCCTGACGCAGGACATACAGCTCCTCGGTCGCCGCAGCGGTGGACTCACGCGTCTGTGCTTCACCGATAAACGCCACAATTTCACTGTGCAGACTTTTGATCTTCTCTTCGTAAACATCTTCCACGTCCAGCGGAATGATACGCCGCGTGTACTTGACCGCATCACTCAGGGACTCCTCGGAGGCGATGGTGCTGCGTTTGAGGCTGACCCCGTGCGCCAGCAGTCCCCAGGCGTTATCCAGCAGGTGGCGCACCTCTTTACGCACCGCATTCACCGCAGTGGACGAGGTTTCAAGCGCTTCGGGGAAAAGATACAACGGCTGCTCGGTGCGCGTGGCTCGCTGCTGAATTTTAGCAATCAGCACCGCTTCCAGGCGGCCCACCATGGGCGTCAACAGCACGACGCCCAACACGTTGAACAAGGTATGGAACAGGGCCAGTTTAAGCAGATAGTTGTCGGCTGCGATGCCCAGCAGATCCGCTCCCTGATCCACCAGCCAACCCAGTTGATTAATGAACACAATGGCGACCACGCCGGTAATCAGGTTGAATACCACA
Source organism: uncultured Marinobacterium sp. (assembly GCA_964390205.1). Classification (GTDB taxonomy): domain Bacteria; phylum Pseudomonadota; class Gammaproteobacteria; order Pseudomonadales; family Balneatricaceae; genus Marinobacterium. Next base: position 1,184 of record CAYMHL010000207.1, on the reverse strand, counting down.
TGGGCCGCGGCGAGCCGCTTGCCCCCCAGGTTGGACGCCAGCCCTCCCAGTGCGGTGGTAATCGCACTGCCCAGGTTGGCACCAATGGCCAGCGCCAGGGCGTTTTCATAGGTCACCTGCCCGGTCGAGAGCGCGGTGATAATGATCAGCAGAGTAGCATGGCTGGACTGCATCACCACGGTAATGAGCATGCCGATCAAGGTAAACAGCAGCACTCCAAGGTAGCCCTGCACGGCATAGGCCGAGAGATCGAAGTTGTCCTGAAAGGCCTCGAACCCCTCTTTCATGTAATGGATGCCCAGGAACAGCAGACCCGCCCCCAGGATCAGATAGCCGGCTCCCTTGTAGAGCTTGCTTTTTTGCATCAGGAACACCACACCGAACACCAGCATCGGCATGGCGTACGCTGCGATATTGACGCGCAGCCCCAGGCCTGCAATCAGCCAGGCACCGGTTGTGGTGCCGATATTGGCACCCATGATGATGCCGATACCCGCCGCCAGCGTGATCATCTCGGCACTGACGAACGAGATGGTGATCAGTGACACCAGGGTACTGGACTGCATCAGCGTGGTGGCACTGGTACCAAAGGCAAGGCTTTTCCAGAGTTTGTCGGTAGATCGGCGCAGAATGGATTCCAGCGCCCCCCCGGTAAAGGCCTTGAAGCCCTCTTCAAGGCACAACATGCCGAACATGAAGATCGCCACGCCTGCGGCGATCCCCATAAAATCGGAGCTGGCCCACAGCATCCAGGCCAGCAGTAACATGAACGTCGGAAAAACAAGCTTTCTCAGCATGGAGTGTCTCACCAGCAATACCTTGCACGGCTGCACAGGTGTTATGTTTCGATCTGATGACTGTATCTCAAATTTGCAGCGGGAGGGAGTGCTCCAGTGCAAAGGTTTCAGCGGACAGCCCGACCCGCCAGGCAAGCACTTCAACGCCCTGATCCAGGGCCTGTCGCAGCAGTTGACCATAACGCGGATCAATCTCATCGGCAGGCCGAGCCGCAGTGGCACCACTGTGCTGCACGCAGAAAAACAGTACGGCCCGATGGCCCTGCGCCACTACATCCATCAGGGTTTGCAGGTGCTTTTGGCCGCGGACAGTCACCGAGTCGGGAAAGGCGATGATGCCATCATCTGGATCATCCGGCCCTGGCCCCAGGGTGACGTTTTTCACTT
>CAYMHL010000206.1:0-4097 GCA_964390205.1 uncultured Marinobacterium sp. | reverse complement strand
GGCAACAACGTCCTTGTTGGACTCATATTCGCGAGCGACGCGGCGCAGCTCTTCCAGAGCACCTCGCGCATCCACATCCATGTCCGATACGCTGTCGATCCAGGCTTCATCAATGCCTTCCGCCAAGGCTCTGTACTCCTGAGCCAGAGGATCGTTTTCCGCGACCACATTGATGCGTACACCACTGGCGCGAGCCTGCTCGAGGCCGGCAATATCGGACTGATCCTGTGCCCAACCGCCCAGAGCCGACAGTTTTTCGCCGGACACATTGAGAATCGCGTCACGGTCTTTCGGGTCCAGATCGTCGAGGAAATCAGGGTTGACGAAGAAGGAGAAACTGCCCAGGTACATGCCACCCGGCAGCTGGGTGGTATCGGTGATCACCTCGTCCAGGCGCAGGTTTTTCACATCGCAAACCGGCAAGGTAACGCCGTCAATCACGCCCTGCTGCAGCATCTCGTACACTTTCGGTGCAGGGGCAGCGACGGGAACCAGACCGGCACGCTCACCGATCACGGACTGCACACCACCACCGACACGAATCTTTTTGCCCTGCAGGTCGGCCAGAGTATTGACCGGGAATTTGCTGTGGATCTGACCAGGGCCGTGAGTCACCAGTGCGACCAGCTCCAGATCGCCAAATTCGGATGCATTTTTGAAGTACTTGTTGTGCACGCGCCAATGGGCAACAGAAGCCGCCTCTGCCGACACACCCAGCAGCGGCTGTTCCACGATCTGCGTCAGCCGGAAACGCCCCGGTACATAGCCGTGATAGCCCCAGCTGGCATCCGCCACGCCGTCTTCAACCAGGTTAAACATGGTCTTGGGGTGGCCCATGTTGTATTCCACCGCCAGGGTTACACGGTTGTCGGTGGCCTCTTCGATCCATTTTTTCCAGGTCGGCAGCACCACTTCGTTGACCGGGTGCGTCGGCGGCATCCAACTGGCAAACCGCATCACGGTCTGGCTCCAGGCCGAGGCGGAAAACAGGGTGCCGGCAGCGGCCAGCGTCAGGGCGGCAAATTTCATTTTTTTCATGGGTCGTACCTGTTTTGTTATGATTATCTGTTGTTTTACCGTGTGTTTTTAAATGCAAAGAGCCAGCAAAAGCTGGCCCCGGGGTGTACTACTGACGTTTGAGCAGATCCAGCGCCACATCGACGATCATGTCTTCCTGACCACCGACCATGCGGCGCTTGCCCAACTCGACCAGGATATCGACGGTTTTGAGACCGTATTTCTCGGCCGCAACTTCAGAATGACGCAGGAAGCTGGAGTAGACACCGGCATAGCCCAGCGCCAGGGTTTCACGGTCAACACGCACCGGGCGGTCCTGCAGCGGACGTACGATATCGTCGGCGGCGTCCATGAGGGCATACAGATCGGTGCCGTGCTCCCAGCCCATCTTGTCAAAAGCGGCGATACACACTTCCAGCGGCGCATTGCCGGCGCCAGCGCCCTGACCGGCCAGCGAGGCGTCCACTCGGTCACAGCCCTCTTCCACCGCCACGATGGAGTTGGCCACACCCAGTGCCAGATTGTGATGGGCATGGATGCCGGTCTGTGTTTCGGGCTTGAGCACATCTTTGAGAGCACGGAAACGATCACGAATGTCGTTCATGTTCATGGCACCGCCGGAGTCGACCACGTACAGACAGGTTGCGCCGTAGTCTTCCATCATTTTTGCTTGTTCAGCCAGACCCTGCGGCGTCTGCATGTGACTCATCATCAGGAAGCCGACGGTGTCCATGCCCAGTTTGCGGGCATGTTCGATGTGCTGGCGTGACACGTCCGCCTCAGTGCAGTGAGTAGCGACCCGCACGATACGGGCACCGGCGCTGTAGGCGCTTTCAAGATCGTGCACGGTACCGATACCGGGCAGCAGCAGGGTCGCAATCTGCGCATGCTCGACCACTTCCGCCACCGCTTCGATCCACTCCAGATCGGTATGCGCACCGAAGCCATAGTTGAAGCTGGACCCCTGAAGGCCGTCGCCGTGGGCTACCTCAATGGAGTCCACCTTGGCCTTATCCAGTGCGCGGGCGATATCCTGAACGTTTTTGATCGAGTACTGGTGACGGACCGCATGGTTGCCGTCACGCAGGGTCACGTCAGAGATGTAGAGTTTCTTGCCGGGATTGAATGTCATCTTGTGCGTCCTCAGTTAACCAGTGACTTGGCAATGCGCTCGGCGGTACCCAGTGCGGCCGAAGTCATGATGTCGAGGTTACCGGCATAGGCCGGGAGATAATGGGCGGCCCCTTCCACTTCCAGGAAGACCGAGGTTTTCAGGCCGCTGAAATGGCCATGTCCCGGAATGTTGATCGGCTGATCTTCAGGGATTTCGTCGAACTGCACCTTCTGCTTCAAACGGTAGCCCGGTACGTAACTCTGCACCGCAGCCGCCATCTCCTCAATGGACGCCTCGACCTGCGCCTGATCGGCTTTTTCCGACAGCACATAGACAGTGTCGCGCATCAACAATGGCGGCTCGGCCGGGTTCAGAATGATCACCGCCTTGCCCTTGCTGGCACCGCCGACCACTTCAATTGCCTTGGTGGTGGTTTCGGTAAACTCGTCAATATTGGCGCGGGTGCCGGGACCTGCCGACTTGCTGGAGATGGAAGCGACGATCTCGGCGTAGTGCACCTTGGCGACACGGGACACCGCCGCCACCATCGGTATCGTGGCCTGACCACCACAGGTCACCATGTTGACGTTGCCTTCGTTGAGGTGTTGTTCAAGATTGACTACCGGCACACAGTAGGGGCCGATCGCCGCCGGTGTCAGGTCGATAAATTTGAGGGATGCTTTCTTGCCGCGCAGGAACACTTCGTTGTGCATGTGCGCCTTGGCCGAGGTGGCATCGAAGATGATATCGATTTCTTGAAACACTGGCATGGCGGCCAGTCCTTCAACCCCCTCATGAGTGGTTGCCACGCCCATACGCGCCGCGCGGGCCAGACCGTCGGAGTTGGCATCGATCCCCACCATGGCGCCCATTTCCAGGCAGTCGCTGTTGCGCATGATCTTGATCATCAGGTCGGTACCGATATTGCCGGAACCGATGATGGCTACTTTGGTTTTGTTCATTCTGACTCCTGCTTGAAGAGGTTCAGGCGCTTGCCTGCGCAAACTGGACGGCCACCTGGCCGATGCCACTGATTTCAGTCTCGAAACGATCTCCGGCGGCGCATTCAACCATCGGCCCCAGCGCACCGCTGAGCACCAGATCACCGGCCTTCAGAGGTGTCCCCATGCGACTCAGGGTGCGCGCCAGCCAAAGAGCTGCATTGAGCGGGTTGCCCAGACATTCGGCGCCCGTGCCGGTCGAGACGATCTCGCCGTTGCGCGTCATGCGCATCTCCGCACCGCGCAAATCCACGCCATCCAGCCGGCGGGCCGGTGTACCCAACACAAAGCAGCCACTGGAAGCGTTGTCCGCCACCGTGTCGACAAAGCGGATATCCCAGTTGCGGATGCGGCTGCCGACAATTTCCAGCGCCGGCACCACCCAACCGATCGCCTGGATCAGTTCGGCGTGGGTACAATCCTGCTGCGGCAGGTCACGCTCCAGAATAAAGGCGATTTCGGCCTCTACCTTGGGCTGCATCACCAAATCAACGGGAATAATGTCGTTGTCGCCGAAACTCATATCAGCAAAAAGGGTACCGAAATCCGGCTGATCCACGCCCAGCTGGGCCTGCACACGGGGGTTGGTCAGGCCGACCTTGCGGCCCACGATACGACGGCCCTGAGCAACGGCATGTTCGATGTTGATCTGCTGAATGCGGTAGGCCGACTCGGCATCCTGAGGATCAAGCTGATCTCGAATCGGCGCGGTGGCTTCGTTCAGTTGTTCAGCCAGGCGCAAATGCTCGGCCATCTCATGTAACTGTTGTTCGTTTGGCATGTGTTCGTCCGGCATGAAGTTGCCACCCCTGAAGTTTGAGGTGTTTCAGGATTGATAAAAACAGACAAGACGGAGCTTTAGCCGGGATTGATACCAAGGCGAAAGCCGATATCACACTGAGCAGTGTGGAACAGATTAATATCCGGGACGAAAGTCAGCGACAGAATATTCAAATCCGGCAGAA
>CAYMHL010000205.1:0-4111 GCA_964390205.1 uncultured Marinobacterium sp. | reverse complement strand
TACAACGAATACGATGCGACTGAAGATTTCGAAGGCTATCAGCTGCGTGCCACGCTGACCAAAGTCTTCTGATTCTGATGTGATCACCGGGTACGGCGGCCTCTCCCCTTGGTTGGCCGTACCCACCCTTCTCCACGTCCTCTTTTCCCGCCCCTTCTCCCGCGTTATTTGCTTATTACATATTAGTCTTTAATAATCATTGATCTATACCAAATAAGAATTAGCATAGTATTTCCTGATTGCACCCGTTGTCGTTCGACAGGTCGGGTCACCTGCAGTTACACAGATCCTCGGAACAACCGGAAACACCTATGAACAAAACCGAAAACCTGAGCGGCTTCCTGCTGCTGGCACTTATTCTGGTGACGGGCGGCATTGCCCTGGCACCTGACATCTTTTTCCGTCTGTTGATCGGCCTCGGCCTTGGCTATGCCCTGACCCGTGCGGCACTGGGTTTTGCCGGCAGTGTTAACCGCGCCTATCGCGCCGGTTCGACGCGCCTGATGCGCGGCCTGATGCTGATGTTTACCGCGACCGCCATCGCCTCAACCGCTTTTCTGTATAACCAGAACCCCAAGGACATGAACCTCTGGGTGAACCCGATCAACGCCGGTCTGATCATCGGTGGTCTGCTGTTCGGTTTCGGCATGTCCTTTGCCAGCTGCTGCGCTTCCGGGGTGCTGACCTATTTCTCCAGTAACCTGACCCGTCCGGCGCTGATCCTGACCTGCTTTGGCGCCGGCGTGTTTCTCGGCTTCCCGCTGCAGGCAACTCAGCCCTGGATCACCGATACGCTGATCTCGACACCGACCTATGCCGACAAGGGCGTGTACCTGCCGGACCTGTTCGCCAACGACCCCATGGGCGGCTACTTCGGTGCCATCCTGTTGACCGCGTTCTTTGCGGCTGTGGTCAGCTGGCTGGCCCACCGTTATGAACAGCGCCGCCGTCGCAACGATACCTATATCGGCGTTGCGGCCGAGCACGAACAGCACGAGCAGAAGCGCCACAACCTGGGCGAGCACCCCTTCTTCAGCCGTGAAACCTATGAAGCCCTGTTTGTGTCGCGCTGGTCGATGACCACCGGCATTGCCGTCATCGTCATCCTGTTCACCCTGTTGATGGGCGTGACCGGCTCCGGCTGGGGAGCCTCGACTCCCTTCGGCCTCTGGTTCGGCCGCCTGCTGATCGCCTTCGGTGCCGATCCGGCCGCCATTGCCGAGTTCACCCACCGCCCGGTGCAGGCATTTACCATGCCGTTCTTCAGCCATCCGGTGAACGTGCAGAACATCGGCATCATGCTCGGTTCAGTGGTCTCGCTGCTGCTGGCGGGTCGCTTCTACAGCGGCATGTCAAAAATGCGTCTGGGCCTGAAAGAAGCCGTGTTGCTGATCATTGCCGGTCTGGCCATGGGACTGGGCACTCGCCTGGCCAACGGCTGCAACGTGGGCGCGCTGTTCACGCCGATCGCCAACTTCTCTTTGTCCGGCTGGATCTTCCTGATTGTCATGGTCGCCGGCGGCGTGATCGGCAATATGACCGGCAAGCGCCTGCAGCAATCCTGATCAATCCGGACAGTTTCCTGCAGCCAGTGGCTTGAAAAACGGCATCGGCACCCACATGATGTGTAACACCAATTACACCTTATGTGGAGTGACCGATGCCAACACTGTTCGAACCCCTGCAGGCAGGTGCGCTGCAGCTGCGCAACCGTATTGTTATGGCCCCGCTGACCCGCTGCCGCGCCGAAGCCGAACGCGTCCCCGGCGAACTGATGGTCGAATACTACCGCCAGCGTGCCAATGCCGGTCTGATCATCTCTGAAGCCACCTCCGTTACCCCCATGGGTGTGGGTTACCCGGATACGCCGGGAATCTGGTCCGATGCTCAGGTTGAAGGCTGGAAAAAAGTCACCGATGCCGTGCATGCCGAAGGCGGTCTGATCGTGATGCAGCTGTGGCACGTGGGCCGTATTTCCCATCCGACCTACCTCAACGGCGAACTGCCGGTTGGCCCCAGCGCCATCAAACCCGCCGGTCATGTCAGCCTGGTACGCCCCAAGGCGGAATACCCCACCCCGCGTGCGCTGGAAACCGAGGAAATCGCCGACATTATCGAGGCTTATCGCAAGGGTGCCGAAAACGCCAAGCGTGCCGGCTTTGATGGCGTCGAGATTCACGGTGCCAATGGCTACCTGCTGGAACAGTTCCTGCTCGACGGCAGCAACCAGCGCAGCGATGCCTACGGCGGCTCGCTCGAGAACCGTGCCCGCCTGATGCTGGAAGTGACCGATGCCGTAGTGTCTGTCTGGGGTGCCGACCGTGTCGGCATGCACCTGTCACCCCGTGCCGATGCCCACGATGTCAGTGTCAGTGACCGTGAAGGGACCTACACCCATATCGCCAGGGAACTGGGCAAGCGCAAGCTGGCGTTCATCTGCACCCGTGAGCACGTCGCCGATGACAGCATCAGCCCGCTGTTGAAAGAACACTTCGGCGGCGTGTATATCGCCAATGAAGCGTTCACCGCTGAATCCGCTCAGGCCTATGTGGCCGACGGCATTGCCGATGCGGTGGCGTTCGGCAAGCCCTACATCGCCAACCCGGATCTGGCAGTGCGCATTGCCAAGGGCGCCGAGTGGAATGCTCAGGACCCTGACACCTTCTACGCCTCAACCGCCAAGGGCTATACCGACTACCCGGCGCTGGGCTGATCGGGCAACAGCTCCACAAATCCGACACAAACACAACAGGCCGCATAAGCGGCCTGTTTGGTTTGGAGCGGATGGCGCCCGGTATCAGTCGTTGCTGATGATCACCTTCATCGCGTTTTCGCGGGCCGCATTGCCGAATACCTCATAGGCATCCATGAAGTTGTTGAAGCTGAAACGGTGGCTGATCAGCCCTTCCGGCTGCAGCTTGCCCGAAGTGACGGTTTTCAGCAGCATCGGCGTGGTATTGGTATTGACCAGGCCGGTGGTCAGGGTGATGTTCTTGATCCACAGATCCTGAATCTGCAGATCCACCTTGGTGCCATGCACGCCCACGTTGGCAATGTGTCCGCCCGGGCGCACGATCTGCTGGCAGATATCGAAGGTGTGCGGAATGCCCACCGCTTCGATGGCCACATCCACCCCATCCTTGGTATGCGCCATAATCTGGGCAATGGTATCGCCACTGCCGCTGTTGATCAGATCGGTAGCACCGAAGGTTTTCGCCATGTCCAGGCGGCCATCATCCAGATCCACCATGATGATCTTCGCCGGCGAGTAGAACTGCGCCGTCAGCAGCGCCCCCATCCCCACGGGGCCTGCGCCGATGATCGCGACCGTATCGCCCGGCTTGACTGCGCCATAAAGCACACCGATCTCGTGACCGGTGGGCAGAATATCGCTGAGCATCACCAGTGCTTCTTCATCCGCGCCTTCGGGGATCGGGTAGAGACTGTTGTCCGCATGGGGAATGCGCACATACTCGGCCTGGGTGCCGTCGATCAGATGACCGAGAATCCAGCCACCATCCTCGCAGTGGGAGTACATCTGCTGCTTGCAGTATTCGCACTTGCCGCAGGAGGTGATGCAGGAGATCAACACCCGATCACCGGGCTTGAAGTTGCTCACCGCATCGCCGACCGATTCAATGATGCCCACGCCCTCATGGCCGAGAATGCGGCCTTCGGTCACGGCGGGCACATCGCCTTTGAGAATGTGCAGATCGGTACCGCAGATCGTGGTTTTGACAATGCGCACCACCGCATCGGTGGGTTTCTGTACCTTGGGTACAGGGACGCTATCCAGTGACTTGTTGCCGGGTCCGTGGTAGACCACGGCTTTCATGCTGTCCTGTGTCATTCCTTGCCTCCTTCGATTGCGAGCCATAGAGCTCAATCTCGACTCAGCATAGCGAATATGGCGGAAGCTGCCAGTGACCTGGCGCACAAAAGCAGGTTGCTGAGTCCTGTCCTGGCTGCTCTCGCGCATCCCTGCACTCACGACATACGTACGTTCTGTACGTCGCTGCTCCTGTGCGTCCATGCACCCGCAGCATACCATACGTCCTGTACGTCGCTGCTCCTGTGCGTCCATGCACCCGCAGCATACCATACGTCCTGT
>CAYMHL010000204.1:0-4116 GCA_964390205.1 uncultured Marinobacterium sp. | reverse complement strand
AGTCCTGATCAGCTATCCTGATCCAGCTGACGTTCGGCCAAGCGCAGATCCAAGGTGGCTTTGAGTAGTTGATACAGCTGGATGGAAGCGTCAATTTCGGCCTTGCGGTTGGTCAGGCTTTCGATGTTCAGACCGATCGGCAGGCCCAGCGGCAGGCAGGCGTCAAGGATCTGCTCCAGGTTGTTTTGGCAGATGCGCACGGACTCGGCCAGCGGCTTTTCCGCATCCAGAATGCGGTAGCGAGTGGCTTCAGGAACAGAGATGCCCAGCCATTGCATGAATTCCAGCGTCTTGGCGCTGCCGCAGGGCGTAAAGGTCAGGATGATACGCTTGGGTGCAGTCCCCGCCTCCTTGCAGCTGCGGGCGTAGGAGGTCAGCAGGTCGATGGTGGCCTGGGCGTTGTAAACCGCCTGGGAGATGAAGAACTCGCAGCCGTTTTCCACTTTACTGATCAGGCGCTCATGTTCGTTGCCCTTGACCGCATGACGCTCGGCGATGGTCACGCCGCCCAAGTGAAATGGCGTGTGATGCTCCTTCAACGCGGCGTAGGCCTGATTCAGTGACAGCTTGATTTCGCCTTCGGACGAGGGGCTGCCCACCAATACCAGATTGCGGATGCCGTAGTCATTCCACGCTTCTTCCAGCCACTGCTCGAAATCGGCACGATCGCGCTGGGCAACGCTTTTGTAGGTGATGATTGGCCGACCGCTGCGGTCATTGAGCAGCTTGGAATATTCCCGCGGGTCGCGGGTTTCCATATAAGGGAAGGGGCGCGGGGCATCGATGCGGCTGCTTTCGTCCTGGATGTCATAGACAATCAAACCGTCATATTCCAGAGTGTCCAGACGTGCCAGCAGACGGTCGGCGATCTCCTGCATCTGCATGTCCTCGGTGCTGGCCTTGGGCGGAGTGGTTCCGACGAAGCAGACGCTGCGGTGAGGGTTGGCAAATTTTTGCTGCAGGGATTCGCTCATGGTGGTGTCCGTCTTCCTTTATTGGTGTTTTGTACTAAGTGAATTATATTCATTTATTACAGCGACATGATGAAATCTTCTGTATCCCGTGTGAGGATGACTCATGCTCAGGCAACATAATTCAAGGAGTTCAGGATGAGCGGTGGTTTTGATCCGGCGGCGCTGGGGCAGCAGTTGAAAGGCCAGGAGGGCATTCCGCCGCTGGAGCAGTGGAATCCGGAGTTCTGTGGCGATATCGACATGCGCATCGCCCGCGATGGACGCTGGTACTATGAGGGTTCGCCCATTGGCCGCGAGGCGATGGTCAGGATGTTCTCCCGCGTGCTGTGGAAGGAAGGTGACAAGTACTTCCTGAAGACGCCGGTGGAGAAGGTAGGCATTCAGGTGGAGGACGTGCCCTTTCAGGTGGTCAGTGTTGAGCATGAAATGGGCGCGAAGGGGGTCGAGATGGTGTTTACCACCTCAACCGGCGATCGGGTGCGTGCCGATGCCGAACATCCGATTCGGGTGGTGTTCGATCGCAAAACCCAGGAACCCACGCCTTACCTGATGATCCGCTTCGGTATGGAAGGCAGGATCAGCCGCAATGTGTACTACCAGATGGTGGAGCTTGGACGGCTGGTGGAGCACAAGCACTCCACCGAGCTGGTGGTGGACAGCGCCGGTGAAACCTTCAGTTTGGGGGCGTTGTAGACAGTTAAGACTCGTGCTTGAACAGTTCATCAAGGCTTTTGGCTACCAGAATTTCGTCTGTCCAGTCTTCTAACTGTTGAGCATTTGATGAGTTCAATTTTTGGCTGGCCCACTCTGGTAAATCACCAAACCTCTTAGTGAGCAAACGGTGGAGTATGCGTTGAGCTTCTTCTCGCCGAGCATCATTCAGTAATGACACTTCATCTCGTAGAGCACGCTCACGCACGAATGCCAAACGACGGGCCTCTTCATCAGCACTGAGTTCTCGGATACGGTTCATTGCCTTCTTAACCGGTTCATGTGCAATATTTGCCATGGTCAGTTCCTCCTGCCAGTGCTTGAAAAAAGTAATCCAGGCACGAATAGATCCTTCGGGTAGCCCCAGACGATCCGCCTTATTCAATTCGATCAGGTTCATCTGCAAAATGTTCCCAAGGGAGATATCCGGTTGGGTCTCATCACGCATCTCGAATCGCCATATAGCCTGCTTGCGTTCGTTCTCGGTATCGGTAAACAGATCGAAATCCAATAAGTGCAGGCCAACAGACGCTCTCAGGTGTTGGTAATCTTCACCGGCATCCAGCTGCGTACCCAATGTCCGGGCTAAGTAGAAGAGGCCTCGCTTGTGCCAGGCACCATAGCGACGTACTTGTACCTCGACATTATAGCAGTGGCCATCATCATCTTTGGCCAGCACATCCAAAATGATGTACTTGCCCGTTAACTCGCTGGGCTCAATGTTCGGGTTCAAGATTTCAACCGATTCGATATTCGGCAAATTCGGACGCAGGTCATTGATCAGATCTACGAGCAAATCCGGTGCTTCTGCAAACAAGCGCTTGAATACATAGTCGTTGGTTGGGTCGAGTAAATCAGTCATGACGGTCCTTGTCTGAATATTACTATCTTGTGGATTAGTGTTTACCCGGTAACGGCCAGATTGTTGTACCACCCGATGGTCCTGCTCGATCAGCGCCTTGAAACCGGCAGATGTGCTCGCCCAGTCCAGCAGATCAACGGACCAGGGTAGATCGGACTCTTCGAATGCCAGGTTGGTGGCCGCCAGGATGGATAAGGGAAGTGGTGTTTGCGTGATAACGGCCAGATCCAGGTCGGAATAGGGTTTGGCTGTGTGACGTGCGCGTGAACCAAACGCCCACACTTCGTATCCACCCAAATGCTCTGCCAGGATCGATTCCACGATCTGCCAATGTGCCGGCGATATATCGATATCGGGATGCGACTCAGCCATTGCGCGCTTCCAGCTGCTGCAGCAGTAGCCGTGCATCATTGATGAATATCTGCGTCTGCTGCCAAACCTGGCGTGCTTTTTCGTGATCGTAGGTATGCGAGGTAATGTTGCGCATCTGCCGGTAGGTAAACCAGGCCTCGACATCGTCTATCAGTCCTTTTTCGCCGCCAAGACGCAGCAGGTCGCGGAAGCTGAGATGGTCGATGTTGTCAGCACTGGCGGCGTCCAGTTCCAGTTGGCGGCGCAGCATTTTGATGCAGATTTCATAGACAAACTCGAAGTTTTGAATTACCCCGGCGATCAGCGTGTTCTTCACTTTTGGGTTCTGCTGGTTGAACCACCGTTCGTCACTGACCACTTCGATGCCGTCTTCGAGCGATTGCACCGAATCTTTTAGCGGGCTCAAATCCAGGCGGTAGTCGGGCAGTGTATTGTCGGCCATGTTCAGTCTCGCAGGTTGTCAGGTGTCATCATGATTGTGTTGCTCCGGTTACACCAGAAGCAGCGTCCCCAGCCCCAGAAAGGCGACAAAGCCGACCACGTCGGTGACGGTGGTCAGGATCACCGAGCCGGACAGTGCCGGGTCTATCTTCAGTTTTTCCAGCAGTACCGGGATCAGCACGCCCGAGAGTGCGGCTGCGGCGATATTGATGACGATCGCCAACCCGATAACCAGACCGATGGCGGCGCTGTCGAACCAGACCGAGGCCACCAGGCCGATCACCAGTGCCCAGAGCACACCGTTTAGCCCGCCGACGCTTAGCTCTTTTTTCAACAATGGCATGATGTTGGCGGTGGTGATCTGCCCCAACGCCAGGCCACGGATGATGAGGGTGAGCGTCTGGCTGCCGGCGATGCCGCCCATGGAGGCGACGACGGGCATCAATACCGCCAACGCAACGACCTGCTGTAACGTACCTTCAAACAGACCGATCGCCCAGGAGGCGAGGAAAGCGGTGAGCAGGTTGATACCCAGCCAGGTGGCGCGGCGTTTGGAGCTGCGCAGCACCGGGGCAAAGAGGTCTTCGTCCTCATCCAGACCGGCGCTGGCCATGAGTTGCGCTTCGTATTGCTCGTGTACCAGTTCAAACGCCAGCCGCTGGCTCATCCGGCCCAGCAGGCGACCTTCGCTGGTCACCACGGGCAATGCTGCGACGTTGGCCAGTTCAAACTGGTCGCAGGCTTCCTTGAGGTTCA
>CAYMHL010000203.1:0-4120 GCA_964390205.1 uncultured Marinobacterium sp. | reverse complement strand
GACTCCAGGATTGATTGATTTATGTCCGGTTGCCGATCCTTGCTTAAAAGTTATAACGGCAACGCGATTTGATCTTCCCATTATCTCATCCAGCAAAACGATCAAGTAGCCTAACTCGTTGTCATCAATGTGTACAAATAACGTCCCTTCATTATTCATTAGCCTTTTAATAATCTCCAGACGATCACGCATAAGACCAAGCCAAATTGAATGCTCAAGGCCATCGTCATAATGTTCAAAGGCTTGTTGAGTGTTAAAAGGGGGATCAATGTAAACGCATTTAACCTTGCCGCTAAACTCATGTTCCAATGCCTTCAGGGCCAGCAGGTTGTCGCCGAAGATCAGCCGGTTGTCGAACAGATCCTCCTCTGTCACCCGATAACCAGAATGGTACGACAAATCCTGATCCTCCAGCAGGATGCGCGGCTCCAATCTCGGCCGATCCTCCTTGCCAATCCAGGTCAGTTCGAGTTTTTGTTTCTTCATCCTTGATACCTATATCTGCGGGGCCTGTTGACTCAAAAAATTAAATAGCCGGGCCAAAGGGAAAGCATCTGTAGAGCGAGCGATGTTTAATGGTGCTATCGCAGGGTGACCAGAACAACCATAGTTTATGGTCATCAATGCATTCACAAAAGGAACCGTGCGTTCTTGGCTTTTAAAATGGGCAAGTGGTCCACAGCCAGCTCCCCAAGATTGAAACAGATCAGCAGCCTGTTGCCGAAGTTCATCAAAAGGACGGCTTAAAAGTTGCCCAATGTCTGCAGCATTAAACGGGTGAGCCATATCAATCCTGCTACGTAATCGCTTAACTAGGACTGCTCCTATTGCGTGGAGTCCGTGCCGATACACTAATCGCTCCACCCCGCTAGATCCAGCATCGGCAGCCTTCAACAAACGATGGATATGCCTTGTGAATAAGACAGCATTAACCAACCGTACACCGCGCAAAGAATCGGAAAAAATTGTTTGATAATGGGCAGAAGCTGCATCATTAATAGCCGCCGGAGAAGCTTTGAGCCATACAGTATAGCGAGGATCAGGTTCTAAATAAGCAAGGGCAGTGATGGCCTCAGCAAGAAGAATATTTGAATCGCTAGGGATAACCAAAGCTTCTGGGCGGTAGTGATAGTTAATGCCGAAGCAGGCCAGTTCTTGCCGTAGTCGTTCCTGTTGAGGGTCAAGCGAGGCAAAATTGGCGGTCGAAACTGGGTTTTGATGATTTCTTGCCCGAGTAACCTTTGGGCTAAATTCTCCGGCAGATGTACTTTGAATTAAGGTCAAGAGAACCTTGGCTTTGCTGATGTCGGGGGGATCGTCTGATTGCATCAATTCGGCAGCCGAAGCAACGGTTTGCGCACCGTTGATAATTGAGAGGTTGAGAAGTTTGAATTTTTTGCTCGCCTTCGTGCCATTTTTGGGGTCAATTTTATCACAGAGTGCGGTGACACCATTATTGAGATAGAAGAAATTGGCAGGTTCTTCTTTTAAAGTATTCTGGATGCTCTTATTGACATCAGATTTATTGCTTCCAAGAAAATAACGGATATTTTGTTCATAAAGAGCTTTGCCATGGTTTTGGTGTAATTCCACCAGCTCTTGCATATGAATAAGCCCAAAATAGGTTTTCCTCGGCTCTTCCACTTTTCCATAATTTTTTAAATTTATCGTAGCATTAACGCGCTGGTAAGCATGTAAGCCACGTAATGCAGAGGTAAAATTGGGTGGAGTGAAATATTCGATGGGAGCAGAAAGTCTCTCTTCATCCAGAGAGTCATCACCAATTAATTGTTCTATTGTTGTCTCGGCATGGTGCGAAACACTTGGGCCACAATAAGCTACGAGTAATCGAATAGTTGAGCACGCTCCAAGTGACTCTTCGATTTCAACCTTACGTTGCTGGAAATGATCATTGAACGTGTCGAATTCCTGACGAATGAGAAGCCTGCAACCTGCACAAAATGCTTGAGCCTCAGCTTGTGCAAATTCTTCCGAAGGTTTCAATTTGGACTGAACCAAATAAAGCGTTTCAGTCGATTGATGATAGTAAATCGCATCAATTCCATTATCATTAAAATCATCAATTACAGCATTCGCGGCAGTTTGGGGGGCAACGTCCAGGTAGTGACGTAGCACAAAAGCACTTAAAGCCCGGGCAACTTGCTTGTCTTGCTGTTCTTGTAGAGGTCGTGCGTTTGGCAACAATGGAGAAAGCATCGGTACGTAGCGATCAGTTAATTCTTTCTTGAGCATTGCCATATAATCAGCGGAAAGAGCGACCATAATAGTTCCTATCTCAGCTCCGGTCCGATCAAAATTCGCACGGGAGGAACTGGTTGTTTCATTTTCTCAATTAACACAAGACATCCGGTTTATATTTCAATATTCCCAAGTTACTTTCTCACTAATCCACGCCCTAAAACCCATCTAACTGTAAAAAGTTTAACTATATTGGACCGTTGATGCAATTTACCTTCAATGGCCACTATCAGCTCATCTCTTTGCCGATCCACCTCATCCTGGGCTTCAAAAAGTGAACGCCGCTTCTGGTTGCGCTGAGACTCCAAGGTCTTGATCTGTTTTTGACCGGCGAGCTTTTCCTCCAGAGTCAATGCCGTGCTCGTCGCTCGACGGACTTCCTTGATCTGACGATCCAGCTCTTTTATCTCTCGTTCCAGCCCCGCTTTCAAGTCATCGGCCCAACCATCGAGTTTATCCGCCTCGGAGGCAAAGAAGCGGGCATTCCGTTCGGAGACATCGCGCTGGATGGTGGCTCGGCGTTGCTGAAGAGGGGCCTCTAAAAGCACCGGCGGAGGATCTTGGATCTGTTTGACGATGCTCCCCGGCAGGGTGAACAGCCTGGCCGTCAATTCCTCTGCCAGCATTTCACCCTCATCGGTGGAAGCGGAAAAAAGGAGGTGATCTTCGGTTTGCTCCAGGGATTCGATACTGAACAGCGAAAGCGTCAGCCACCCGGCTTTACCTATGAATGGCTCCAATTGTGAGACCTTGCCATCGTGGCGGCCATAATTGAAATGAATTTCAGCCGATGGCAGGTCACGACCTTTTGCTTGGGCCAGCAGAGCCTCGGCCAGTGGATGATTCAAGCGGTACAAATGAGCACCACCGGAACGGCGGGGCAACTCATATAAACCCAAGGGAATAACGGTAGCTGGGAAGGGCAAGCTCTTGAGGCGAAACGAGGAATCATCGATGAACTCGGCATGATCACCCAGCTCGAACCGGGAAAGTTGCATGAGCAATCGTTCGTACCGGTTGAGGCAGGCGCGGGAGGCTTCATCGCGAACTTTAAGTTTCTCGCGCACTTCATCATCGAAATGTTCCAAGAGCTTCTGCCGGGTACTAGTCATGGAGGCATTGATCTCCAGGCTGAGCTCAAGCTGGAGTTGATTGAAGGCGCTCTCAATGTCTTCCGGTCTGCGGCAATTCTGATAGATGGCAACTATCCGCTTTTCGAAATCCACTCCCGATTCGATAGCGCCTAAGATCTCGTCACTGGCGCCGAAAACCCCTTCAAAGAGTTGGAATTTCTGGGCCAAGAGTTCATAGACGCGCTGATCGGCGGCATTCTTGCGGTTGAGGAAGTTTACCACCACAACATCATGCTTCTGGCCATACCGATGACAGCGGCCAATGCGCTGTTCGATGCGCTGCGGGTTCCAGGGCAGGTCATAGTTCACCACCAGAGAACAGAACTGGAGATTGATCCCCTCGGCGCCAGCCTCGGTGGCGATCATGATGCGGCCTTGCTCCCTGAAATAATCCACCAGTGCTGAACGCATGTCGGAGGTGCGGGAACCCGTGACCCGGTCGCTGCCCTGGTGACGATCCAGCCACTCGGCCAGGATGTGCCGCGATGATTCATCAGTATTGCTGCCGTTGAAGAGAACAACACCTTCGCGCCAAGGACTGTCGCTCAGCAGCCGCAACAGGTAGTCTTGGGTACGTCGTGATTCAGTGAAGATAATTGCCTTCTCTGCACCGCCGAATTCGCGTGCCTTAACCCATATTTAACACGCGTCAAAATATAAGAAGCCACATCAGTGGGTTACACGTCAAAAAACTTTCCAGTGGCACTACATCTGGGTTTTTGCGGCAT
>CAYMHL010000202.1:1262-4141 GCA_964390205.1 uncultured Marinobacterium sp. | reverse complement strand
GAGCGTTTAGAAGCTGAACGTTTGGCGCGAGAGGAAGCGGAACGTCAGGCAGCGGAGGACGCGGCGCGACAGTTGGCCGAAGCTGAAGCGGCACGCAAGGCAGCAGAGGCTGAGGTTGCGCGTAAAGCCGCTGAGGAAGAAGCCGAGCGTATTGCTGCCGAGAAGGCGGCGGCCGAAGAAGCCGAGCGTCAGGCCGCCGCGGCAGAAGAGAACAAGGGCGGTTTCTTTGCCCGCATCAAGAGCGGGTTGAGCCGCACCAAGGCCAACCTGACCGAACAGCTGGGTGACCTTTTCCTGGGTGCCAAGGAGATCGACGAGGATCTGCTGGAAGAGATCGAAACCACCCTGCTGATGGCGGATGTGGGTGTCGAGGCGACCACCGAGATTATCGAACATCTGACCGACCGGGTTGAGCGCAAGCAGCTCAAGGACGCCGATGCGCTGAAAGAGGCGCTGCAGCAGGAGCTGGCAGCACTGCTGGGCACGGTCGAACACAAATTGCAGCTGCCGGAGAAAAAGCCGGCGGTGATACTGATGGTCGGCGTCAACGGCGTTGGCAAGACCACCACCATCGGCAAGCTGGCGAAGAAATTCCAGAGCGAAGGCAAGTCGGTGATGCTGGCCGCCGGTGATACCTTCCGTGCCGCTGCCGTTGAACAGCTGCAGGTTTGGGGTGAACGCAATAACGTGCCCGTGGTGGCGCAGCATACCGGTGCCGATTCGGCGTCGGTAATCTTTGATGCCCTGCAATCGGCTCAGTCCAAGGGCGTTGACGTGCTGATTGCCGACACCGCCGGTCGTCTGCAGAACAAGGACAACCTGATGCAGGAGCTGCAGAAGGTGGTGCGGGTGATGCAGAAACTGGACCCGGATGCGCCGCACGAAGTGATGCTGGTGCTGGATGCGGGTACCGGTCAGAACGCGATCAGTCAGGCCAAGCAGTTCAAGGAGTCGGTGGGCGTCAGCGGCATTACCCTGACCAAGCTCGATGGTACCGCCAAGGGCGGCATCATCTTTGCCATCGCCAAGCAGTTTGATCTGCCGATCCGCTTCATCGGTGTGGGTGAGCAGGTCGATGATCTGCGCCCGTTCGAGGCCGAGGAATTCGTCAAGGCTCTGTTCGACTGAGGTGATGCATGGCGGCTATCCGGTTCAGTAATGTCTTTAAACGCTATGCCAGCGGCCAGGATGCCCTGCTGGGGGTGGATTTCGAACTCGCATCGGGTGAGATGGCATTCCTGACCGGTCATTCCGGTGCCGGCAAGAGTACGCTGCTGCGGCTGATCATGTTGATGGAAAGGCCCAGTCGCGGCCAGGTCTGGGTCGGGCAGCAGGATCTGTCCCGCCTGCACCGGTCGCAGATTCCCTATCTGCGCCGTCAGATCGGCGTGGTGTTCCAGAACCATCAGTTGCTGTTCGACCGCTCGGTGTTCGACAACGTGGCGCTGCCGTTGCAGATCAGTGGTTATGACCCGGCGGATGCCGCGCGCCGTGCCCGGGCTGCGCTGGACAAGGTGGGTCTGCTGGCGCGGGAAAAACACAACCCGGTCACCCTGTCCACCGGTGAGCAGCAGCGGGTCGGTATTGCCCGTGCCATCGTACATAAACCCAAACTGCTGCTGGCGGACGAGCCGACCGGTAACCTGGACCCTGAACTGTCCGAGGATATCATGCGCCTGTTCGGCCAGTTCAACAGCATAGGGACCACGGTGTTGATCGCCAGTCATGACCTGTCGCTGATCAACCGCATGCAGCACCGCATGCTGACACTGAGAAACGGGAGGCTGGTAGCCGATGGCTAAGCCGGAGCACACGCAACACAACACCGGCGCCACGCGCCCGTCCGCCTCGCGTCAGCCCCTGCCGCATCAGCCGAGCGCGACCGATCGCGGCCCGACCGACCGCGGCCCGACCGAGCGCAATGCGTCCGCGCCGCGCCGTGGGGCACAGCAGCACCGGATACAGTTTGCCGATCGCAGCCGCAGCTGGCGCCGCCATCATCTCAATGTGGCGCGTGAGGCTCTGTTGCGGCTTAAGCAGACGCCGGTGGCTTCGCTGATGACGCTGGCGGTACTGGCCATTGCGCTGGCACTGCCGAGTTTTCTGCTGGCGTCGCTGGGTAACCTGCAGGCACTGACCGATGGTTGGGATCCCCAGCCGCGCATCGCGCTCTACATGCAGACCGAACTCAGCGATGCCGCGATCGACAGTTTCAGTCGCGAGCTGATGCTGCGCGAGGATCTCAGTTCGGTGGAGCTGATCAGCCGTCAGAAGGGGCTGGAAGACTTTCGCCAGTACAGTGCCTTTGCCGATCTGCTGGAGCGTTTTGACAGCAATCCGCTGCCGGCGGTGATCATGGTGCTGCCTCGGGATACCGACCCGCTGCAGCTGCCGCTGGTGCGCAATGAGCTGGCGGCCCTGCCGGGCGTTGATCAGGCCCAGCTGGACATGGAATGGGTACAGCGCCTGGCGGCAATCCTGGCGCTGGCGCAGCGCGGCAGCTACGTGCTCGGCGGCCTGCTGGCGCTGGCGGTGCTGCTGGTGGTGGGCAATACCGTGCGCATGACCATCGAAAGCCGCCGCGACGAGATTCTGGTCAGCAAGCTGGTCGGCGCCACCGATGCCTGGGTGCGCCGTCCTTTCCTCTACAGCGGCTTCTGGTTCGGTCTGCTGGGAGGTCTGCTGGCCTGGCTGCTGGTGCAGCTGGCGCTGTTGTTGCTGGCGGAACCGGCGCAGGCACTGGCGGACCTTTACCTGAACGCGTTTGAACTTCAGGGGCTGGGTTTCCAGGGCTCGTTGATCATGCTGACCACGGCAACCCTGCTGGGCCTGTCCGGCTCCTGGCTGGCGGTGTCCCGCCACCTGCGTGAAATAGAGCC
>CAYMHL010000202.1:0-1162 GCA_964390205.1 uncultured Marinobacterium sp. | reverse complement strand
GGCAGTGTGCCGACATTAAAGAATGTTGTAACACTTGCCCTGCAGACTGTTTCACGCTAAGTTTTTCGGTCATTTGATAACACGCGACACCGGATGGCAGTGAACTTTTACTGCCCACAAGTGTCACATAGTTCGAGTTTTTAAGGTGCGGATGCTTCCGCTGCCTGAGATGTAAACCAAGAATTTTGCGAGGTCATTCCTGAATGGGCACAAGCTTGCAAGTTATTGAACAGCTATCACCGGGTCGCAATGTCGACGCCTATGTTCAGACTGTGAGTGCCATTCCCATCCTCACCGCTGATGAGGAAAGGGAGCTGGCAGAGCGCCTGCACTACCAGAGCGATCTTGAAGCGGCACGCCAGCTGGTCATGTCGCACCTGCGTTTTGTGGTCCACATCGCCCGCAGTTACTCCGGCTACGGCCTGCCGCTGGGCGATCTGATACAGGAAGGTAACATCGGCCTGATGAAGGCGGTCAAACGCTTTGACCCGACCATGGGTGTGCGTCTGGTGTCCTTTGCCGTGCACTGGATCAAGGCCGAGATGCACGAATTCATCCTGCGCAACTGGCGCATCGTCAAGATTGCCACCACCAAGGCGCAGCGCAAGCTGTTCTTCAACCTGCGTTCGCGCAAGAAGAAGCTGAGCTGGATGACCAATGAGGAAGTGGCGGCGGTCGCTGAAGATCTGGGTGTTGATGTCAAAACCGTGCGCCAGATGGAGGGTCGTCTGGCCTCCACCGATACGGCCTTTGACGCGCCCGTGAGTGAGGACGAAGACAGCAGCTATCTGTCACCCTCGGCCTATCTGGAAGACCACTCCGCCGATCCGGCGGTGCAGCTGGAAGAAGCCAACTGGGAAGAGGATTCCCAGCGCCGTCTGCTCAGCGCCATGAACGCGCTGGACGAGCGCAGCCGTGATATTCTGGCCCGTCGCTGGCTGGCTGACGAGAAGGCTACGCTGCATGAACTGGCGGCCGAATACAGTGTGTCTGCCGAGCGTATCCGCCAGCTGGAAAAGAACGCAATGAAAAAGATTCGCGGTGCCATGCTGGAGGCCTGAGCCCAAACATCACCGTTATTAAAGCCGCCGCCGTGCGGCTTTTTTCATTTCAGGCGCCGTGGATAAAATCGTTATAATGCCTGTTCAGGAGGTCCCATGTC
>CAYMHL010000201.1:0-4201 GCA_964390205.1 uncultured Marinobacterium sp. | reverse complement strand
AGTTCTATTTTGTCGTCAAGGGAAGAAAGGATTTGGGCGATTTGGCGTTGGGTGGCTTTATTTTCAGGGATTGAAACTTCGATATTATCGAATGTTTGTTTTGTAATTGTATCAAAAACAGCACCGTGAGTGTTTTTCTTAATCTTACCTATGCTGTATTTGAGCAAATAATAGAGAAAATTGTTTTCTGTCTTATCATTCGCATAAATACCATAACAAGACTGATTAAATGCCATATCTCTACCTAGAACAGCCAATTCACCAACTGTACCACGGGCAGAAATAATGATTTGCCCTTCCTTTAATATTTTTGTGCTGCTTTCATTTAGTCCTTTTTCGGTAATTGATTTTTCGGTTTGGTAAACCTTTTTTATGCTTTTACCAAAATCAACAACAGATAGCCACGGAATTTCTCCATTCCAATATTCTGGAACAGTAGTTTTGGGTGTTCCACCACCGACCAAATTAATTAAATCTGACAACCTATATGTTTTCCACTCGCTCATTCTAAATCACCATTTTTGTAATACACCAATTCGCATTCTTCTAAAGTCCGCCCAAGCCGAATGAATAAGCCCAAGCCATAGTGATAGTCGTTCTGTTCTTGATGTGTAAAGCCACGAAGTTTTTCATCATCCCTGCCATTTCCGCTCCAATAGCCTTTGAACTCAATCACCACAATGTTTTTATCATTGAATCCCCTATGATGCAAAATGATGTCAGGCAAAATCCCTTGTGGGGCCTCAAAGCCTTCCATATTTTTCGTGTTATGCAGATTGCGGTTATACTCCGCATCAATTGTTAAGTCGGCATCATCCCCAAAAGATGTAAGTTCAATGATTTCAGAAAAGTAAAGACCAAACCTGAAAGAAATTGACCTTTCGTGTGCTCGTCTTTCAATCAGAGAAAAGTCCTGACTGTAAACTCGTTCTAATGCAGATGCGATAGCTCCTTTTATTTCGGCTGTTTGGTTATTGGTTAGTATCATATTGCTTGCGTTGTTTTAAATTGCTGAGCGAATAGCTCAGACAGAAAAAAGTAGGATGTTAAATCCTTGGGCTTCTCTGTTTTAGGCTTGGATATAAATCGAATCCTGTCTTCTCCAACCGAAATTAGTCCGATATTGTGCTCTTTAAGCAAGTCTAAATCCACTCGGTGGATGTTTTTTTCAGGATAGGCTAAATAGGATTGATGGGAAAAAAACTTGTACCGCAAGGCTTGATAAAATCCCGATTTCCAATCATTTAGTTTAGCTTCAACTGATAATAAATTTCGGGTGTGAGCCTTGTACTTTCTATTCCTTTTTATCACTTCACCATCATATTCAATAAAATCATTCACTTCAAGTTGAATAAGCAACTTCTTAAGCTTGTTTTTGTCTAGGTTGCTTTTCTGTAATTGCTTTGTTGTTATATGCTTATTCTGTTGAAACAGGTTGACAAAAAGAGACATTAACGCATAGTCATTTAAAAATAAATCTTCATCATTCATTTCCGTTGTAAAGACCAAATCTGCAACACCATTTCCTGTGCTGAATTCAGTGGCAATGTATTCTGTTTTGAAAACCTTGGAAAGGTTGTCAATCAATACTGGTATCATTTCACTTTCGTATCTAAACATAGTACTATCTTATATTTTCAAAAACTTCTTTCCAAACTAAAAGGTGTTTGTAGTCATCACGCTTATAAACGGCTGTCAAGCGTTGATAATTTCTTATTGCTGCATCAATTCTATTTAAAAAATATTCTCGCTTGTCCGTAGTGTTTTTAATTGTCTCTACTTCTTGGGTTACCGAATGAATGTAATGCAGTTTATTGTTCTGTGCTTGTATTACATCTTCTGCTGCTTTACCACGGCAGTATAAACACTGACAAGCACCCAAAACACTTGAAATTTGATTTAATCTGGTCGGTCTTTTCTTTTCAATGGAAACGGAACCTAACAACTCAGGGAAATAATACCTTTCGTAAAGATTAAATCCTTGAGTTCTATCTTTGTGTAATTCTTCGCTAAAACTTTCAAACCTTGCTGCACCTGCGGAAAAACCTGCCAAACCTAATGAAATAAGCCCCAATCCCAAGCTATTCAAACGTCCTGCAATTACTGGTCTCCCTGTAAATCTTTGAAGTTTCAATAGTGCATCAATGTAATGATAAAGAGTAACTGGTGTAGTGTTCTTATCAATACCATCTGCATACACAATATATCCATCACATTCGTGGGCAGAATAATAGTTTAGAAGGTCATTTTTGTATTGGTTGTCGGTTAGGCTACCGCTATTTATACATATACCTGCATAAAGTTTTTTGTCAGCATACTCAGGTATTGAATTTTTATAATCAATGGCTTCTTTGAGTAACTTAATGTCCAAATCAAACCATTGTTCTACTGGATTTTGCTTGTATGTAGGTAACACATTCGTGTTATGCGTATAATGATAAGGAGAAACAAAAATGTCAGCACCTAATTTAGCTTCTTCATCAATTACAAGTTTTACGTATTCCTGCTGTTTTCTGTATGAATTGAGATAGGCAGGTGTAATCACTTCAAAATTTTCCGGACAGTATGGAAGTTTTTTCAGCCCCACTGTGTCCGTATATGTGTCGTAAGCGAAACGAACAGTTTCAGGGTCAATTATGGTGCAAAATTCAGTGCCCTGAATACGCTGTAAAAGCTTTTTCTGTTGAAATTGGTGGATTGCAGGAAAATCCACATTCAATTTATCATTGTGGTCTTGGAAATATATGTCTAAAGCGGAACCTTCATTCCATAGACGCAACACAAATCTCGGACTCAAATCATATTCACGCTTTGGAATTGCTTCATCTGATTCAAAGACAGAAATCAATTCGTCTATATTCAAATAACGTTGATAGGGATTCTTCTCAAGAAGTTTAAAAATTATGTTTTCATATTTGTTTTTGATATCAGCAAAGTATTTTCTTGGGGGTATAGGGTTTTCGTTCTTTATCTTATCAATTAACTCGGGAAGATTGTTAAATTCATAAGGAACTTTTGAAGTTAACATTTCATATAGAATTACTCCTAAGGTGTATAAATCGCTTCTCTTGTCAATATTTTTACTGTCTGTTATTTGTTCAGGTGATGAGTAAAGCGGAGAGCCTAAAAAATTACCTGTACTTGTCAGGGTTGTATAGTCAATTACTTTAGAAATTCCGTAATCTAGAATTTTAACTTTATCTCCATTCACAATTATATTTTCAGGCTTCAAATCCCTGTGAATAATTCCTTTGCCATCATCATTGCCCCTGATTTGGTGTAATGCTTTGATACCTTGTAGTATATTTTTAAAAATGGAAATGATTTGTCCTTCGCTTTGAAGGGCATTCCTTTTAATTAGCTTCTGTAGTGTCTCTCCTTCGGCAAATTCCATTACCAAAAAGTAAGATGGCACACTTAAATCACTGCCTTTGAAATCATCCACATATTTTATCAAGTAAGGATGATTAACGGTTTTCATTATATCAATTTCTCGCTGAATACGGTTGTTTTGCCCGCTTTGCTTGTATTCTTGAAGTATGTAATCTTCTCGGAAAACCTTAATCGCATATAGGCTGCCATCTTTTGTAGCCTTATATACTGAACCAAATCCACCTGCACCAATAAATTCGGTGAAGGTATATCCATTCAGTGTTTGATTTATTAGAGCCATATTTTCAAATTAAAAATCCAATTTTCTCTAAGTTAACTTTTATCGCTTCGTCCAATTCATTCGCTTTCTGCATTTGTTCTGAAAGGGTAGAAGTGAGCATTTGCATTTTCTCGTCAAATGCTTGTCCATCTTCTTCCACTTCCTTAAAGTCAATATATCGCCCCGGGGTCAGGATATAGTTGTTTTTGCGGATGTGCTGAATGTTGGCAGACTTACAAAAACCTGCAATGTCTTTGTATTCGGCAAATTGCTCTTTGCTTCGCCACTTGTGGTAAGTATCGGCAATGTTGACAATGTCGTTGTCTGTTAGTTCACGCTGTTTGCGGCTTATCATTGTGCCAAATTCCCGTGCATCAATAAAAAGCACTTCATTGGTTCGGTTTCTGAATTTGGTGGTTTCGGTTTTGTTGCGAGCCAAAAACCACAAGCAAGCGGGAATTTGCGTGTTGTAAAACAACTGCGAAGGCAAAGAAACCATACAATCCACCAAGTCGGCTTCAATCATTGCTTTTCTGATTTCGCCTTCGG
>CAYMHL010000200.1:0-4205 GCA_964390205.1 uncultured Marinobacterium sp. | reverse complement strand
CTGCTGGTCTCGCCGGAACAGTTTCGCAACAAGGCGTTTCGCAGTGCCATCAGGCAGCGTCAGATTGGTGGTTGGGTTTTTGACGAGGCGCACTGCCTGTCCAAGTGGGGCAGCGACTTTCGGCCCGACTACCTGTATGTCTCGCGCTTTATTCATGAGAATTTTGGCGGGCAGCAGCTGGCACCGATCGGCTGCTTTACGGCGACGGCCAAACAGGATGTGCTGGAGGATATCCAGACGCATTTTCGTGACGCACTGGGTGTGGAGTTTCGTTTGTTTCAGGGTACGCATGAGCGTGCCAATCTTGGTTTTGAGGTTATTCCTGCACAGAAATCCGAAAAAAACCGGTTGGTCAACCAGCTGTTGCGTGAGCACCTGTCCGGCCAGCCCGGCGGGGCGGTGGTGTTTGTGGCCAGTCGCAAACATGCGGAGAAGCTGGCCGTTTTTCTGCTTGAGCAGGGCTGGGCATGCCAGCATTTTCATGCAGGGCTGGAGCCCCACGAAAAAACCGACATCCAGGATGATTTCATTGCTGGCCGCTTGCAGGTGATTGTAGCCACCAATGCCTTTGGCATGGGGGTGGACAAGGAGGATGTCCGGCTGGTGGTTCATGCCGATATTCCCGGTTCACTGGAGAATTACCTGCAGGAAGCGGGTCGTGCCGGACGGGACCGCAATGAAGCCCATTGCGTGCTTTTATATGATGAGCAGGATATCGAGCGCCAGTTCGGTATGGTCGAGCGTTCACGCTTGAGTCAGCGTGACATCAACCAAATTTTGCGCAAACTGCGCTCAGAGTATAAAAATCGCAAAGGCAAACAGCTGGTGATTACCGCTGGTGAAATTCTGCTGGATGAGCAGGTGGAAACCAGTTTTGACAGCGATGACAGTGATGCCGAAACCAAGGTGGTCACCGCGATCGCCTGGCTGGAGCGCAGCCAGTTTTTGAAGAGAGATGAGAACCAGACGCAAATTTTTCCGGCCCGTCTTGAGCTGACGCTGGAGGAAGCGCTCGAGCGTCTGCAACATGCGGATCTGACCGAACGTCGGGAGCAGGAGTATACGGCTGTTTTGCGTTATCTGTACTCTGCTGGTGCCGATGAGCGAATTCATACCGACAGCCTGATGCAGTTGACCGGACTGACTTCTGACGAGGTCAGCTATATGCTGCACCAGCTGGAGGAGATGGGCATTCTGCTTAACGACACCAAGGTCACTGTCTATCTGCGCCACGCCACATCCAGCAGTTCGCTGAAGCGTCTTCAGA
The DNA here is from genome assembly GCA_964390205.1 of uncultured Marinobacterium sp. Taxonomy (GTDB): domain Bacteria; phylum Pseudomonadota; class Gammaproteobacteria; order Pseudomonadales; family Balneatricaceae; genus Marinobacterium. The sequence goes on along the minus strand of CAYMHL010000200.1, from coordinate 2,938 downwards.
ATAGCCTGCAACTGGAAAACGCATTGTTCCAGCTGTTGCCCGAGCTGGCACCGGAAGCCGAAAATGGCGAGTGGCAGGACTTGCATGTGCCATCACTCACTAGTCGGCTCAGAGAACATACCGGGCAGGAATTATTGTTGCCCTTGCATGTGCTGCGGCTGCTGCGCAGCCTGAGCGAAGACCACGATATCAAGGATCCGCAGCGCCGCAGTTTCGAACTGCGCGAGCTGGCCCATGACTATTTGAAAATCAGGCTCAACAGTGCTTACAGCTGGAAGCAAATCGAAAACTTCAGTGCACGTCGACAGCAGGTGGCTGCGGTTTTGTTGCAGTTTTTGGTGGATCAACTGGCACCTGGTTTGCAGGGCAGAGACTTACTGGTTGAAACCACTTTCGGCCAGCTTAGTGAGGTACTGGCTGCAGATCTGGGGCTGCAAAACTTGATTCCGTCAACGCAGCACCGTAATGCTGTGCAACGGGTTCTGCTTCATATGCACAGGCAAGAAATTCTGACTCTCAACCATGGCATGACGGTTATGCGCCGGGCCATGTGCATCGATGTCAATGAGGATAAAAATAACAGACGATTCACCAGGGAAGACTATCTACGTCTGGACGACCATTACCGTGAAAAACGCATTCAGGTTCACGTTATGCGTGAGTATGCCCGGATTGCACTGAATAAACTCAGTGCGGCCTTGCAGCTGGTTCTGGATTATTTCAGTCTGCCGCGTCAGGCTTTCATCAAGCGCTATTTTGCCGGGCGAGAGCAGGTGCTGTCCCTGGCTACCAGTGAAGGGGCCTGGAAGGCCATTGTCAGCAGTCTGAATCCGGTACAGCGCGGCATAGTTACCGACGATGATGACCGGAACCGTTTGATACTGGCCGGCCCCGGCTCGGGTAAAACCCGAGTGATCGTTCATCGTATTGCCTACCTGCTGCGAGTGCGCCGGGTGCCGGCGAAAAGCATTGTCGCACTGACGTTCAACCGCCATGCCGCCAACGAAATCCGCCAGCGTTTGCTGGAACTGGTGGGAAGCGATGCCTATGGCGTCAGTGTGTTCACCTATCACCGTATGGCGATGCGTCTGACTGGTACCAGCTTTGCGCGCAATGAAAAAGTGGCTGGGGAGAATCTGGATCAGGTGTTGGCCAAAGCCGCCGACATGCTGGAAGGCAAACTGGATATCGAAGGCGAAGATGACCTGCGCGAGCAGCTGTTGCGTGGTTACCGCTATATTCTGGTCGACGAATACCAGGACATTGACCAGCTGCAGTATCGGCTGGTCGCTGCACTGGCCGGGCGCAATTCGGACGAAGACGGCAAGCTCTGCATTCTGGCGGTGGGTGACGATGACCAGAACATCTACCAGTGGCGTGATACCAGCAACAGATACATTGAGTCTTTCAGGCAGGACTATGACGCTGAAATCGACTTCCTGGTCGATAACTACCGCTCCAGCGGCCACATCATTGCCGCGGCCAATCAGCTGATTGCGGCGAACGGGCAACGCATGAAAGCCTTGCATCCGATACGCATCAATCCGGAGCGAACGGGCCATTCGCCTGGAGGCGACTGGACCAGCCTGGATGCCGAACGTGCCGGCTTGGTGCTATGCCTGCGATTGCAGGGGAGTGCGGGTGAGCTGGAGAATCTGCAAGCCCAGGCGGCCATGACCGAGCTGTCACGGTTGTTACAGCTGGAGCAGACTACTGGCTGGCAAGGTTGCGCAATTCTCGCTCGCAATCACCAGCAACTACAGCCGCTGCAAGCCTGGTGTGAACAGCAAGATATTGCCTATTACCTGGCGGCAGAAAAAGAGCACCGTTTGCCGCTGACTCGCCAGCGCAATTTTGTAGTGGTTCTCGACTGGCTGCATTGCCAGTCACAAGCCATGACCGCCCGCCAGTATCTGGAGTTATTGCAACAACAGATACCCCATGTCTTTTACCTGCACTGGCAGGACTTTTTCCATGAGGCTTTTGCCCAGCTACAGGCCGAACTTGGTGACAGCCAGCTGCAAGGCAGCGGATTGCGGGACTGGCTGTATGATTACGCTGCCGAGATCCGCGAACAGCCAGAGGAGGGTCTGTATCTTGGCACAGTGCACTCGGCCAAGGGGCTGGAGTTTCGTCATGTCGTGGTGCTTGATGGAGGCTGGCACGGGCAGCCTGACAAGCTGGAGGAGGAGCGCCGTCTGTACTATGTCGCCATGACCCGTGCCGAACAGACATTGACTCTATGTGAGTTTGCGGGTGGTAATCCGTTCAGCCGGCAGTTGGCTGATCTGGTCCAGCTGCGCGATTTTAAAGGTTTGTTCATGCCGGAACTACAGCAACGGTTTACCCGTTTCTCGCTGGCTGATGTAGATATCGGCTATGCAGGCCGTCATATGGAAAGTCATCCTGTTCACCGACACATTGCTGCACTGAATGAAGGGGACCCCCTGCAATTGTGTGGGAGCACCGGTCGTTATGAAATTCGTGATTTGCAGGACCGGCTTGTTGGTCGTGCCGCTAAAGGTTTCCAGGCACCTTTTGCCTTTTCACGCCTGGAAGTAGCCGCCATCATCACACGCTATCAGAATGACAGCAGTGATGAATATCGGGAGCGCTGTAAAGCCGACCGCTGGGAAGTCGTTGTGCCCAAGGGACGTAGTTGAGACAGGAGCCTCAAGGGTACGTAAGGAAACCTGTCAAAAGATCGCGGCTGTCTTCGTGATTGAGCCGGAATTGCTGGAGGTGTGAAAGCGGCTCTTTTCCAGGTTGCCTGAGTGCCGGTTACCGTTGTTTCCGGCACCCATATCCGGGCAGGTACGCCATTGCGGATCAGGTCAGAAAGGTGGAGACCTCACCCCCGCATCCGTTGATCCCGGCGTACCACATCCAGTCGCTGATGGTAATCGCTTCGGCCCCGGCGGAAGTCTTGCACAGCTTC
>CAYMHL010000199.1:2964-4212 GCA_964390205.1 uncultured Marinobacterium sp. | reverse complement strand
TACTGGTCGACAGCGCTGAAGCCGCCGCAGAAGGTGCTGATGCGCTGATGCTGGTGACGGAATGGAAAGAGTTCTGGAACCGGGATATGGCGGCGATCAAGTCTACGATGAACAACCCGCTGTTGCTGGATGGGCGTAATGTGTTTGATCCGGCGCTGATGGCCGAGCTGGGTTGGGTGTATTCCGGAGTGGGGCGGGGGATGTCGATCTAACAACCCCGTCGGTTTTCGCCAGTAAGTAAATTCCATTTTTTGCGCTGGCATTCAGTGACACTTTTTTGATACAAATCATGTTTTGCTCTAACCGTTACAGGAAACATTGGATGTTCTCGCGAATTCTTAAGGAGTTTCTCCACATTTCTCGCCGGCGTAAGCAAATGGTTTTGGTTGCGTCCGACCTGCTGATGCTGTTTATGGCGTGCTGGATGTCGCTGGCACTGCGCCTTGGCGAGGTATGGGCACCGCTGCAGCAGTATTGGTTGCCCTGCCTGTTGGTGGCGGTGATCTCCATTCCGGTGATGGCAAAGCTCGGTTTGTACCGTGCCGTTATTCGCTATATGAGTCACACCACGCTCTGGGTATCACTTAAAGCAGTAACGCTGTCGGTCCTGATCTGGACTGCCGTGGTGATGCTGCTGGATATGCCGGTGCCGCGATCCGTCATTTTTATCTATTGGTTTACGGCATTGTCGTTGGTTGCAGGCAGTCGCTTGTATGCGCGCTGGCTGATTCGTTATGTGCTGCCGTTTGGTACTCATCGCCATCACAATGTTGAGACGGTTGTGCTTTTCGGTGCCGGTAGTGCAGGTACTCAGCTGGCAACAGCGTTGGGTAATTCGCGTGAGATGCGGGCCGTTGCCTTTATCGATGATGACAGTCAAAAACAAGGTACAGAGATCAGTGGCCTGCGTGTGTTCAGGCTGCAGGATTTGCCTGATCTGATCGACAAATATGGTGTCGAGTCGGTGTTGTTGTCGATCTCCAGCTTGTCACGCAGTCAGCGCCGTCTGCTGGTTGAGCGGATTGACCAATACCCGGTGACGGTCAAGATTGTGCCGGGTGTGACCGAATTGGCCAGTGGCGAACTGAAGATCAACGATATCCGCGATGTGGATGTGGTTGATCTGCTGGGCCGAGATGCGGTTGAGCCAAACCGCGCATTGTTGAGTGCCTGTATCCGTGACCAGGTTGTGATGGTGACCGGGGCTGGTGGCTCGATCGGATCAGAACTCTGTCGGCAGATTGTGCA
>CAYMHL010000199.1:0-2864 GCA_964390205.1 uncultured Marinobacterium sp. | reverse complement strand
TGAAGCCGCGATCGCCACGGGTGTGCAGAATTTTGTGCTGATTTCCACCGACAAGGCCGTGCGGCCCACCAATGTGATGGGCGCGAGCAAGCGCCTGGCGGAGATGGTACTCCAGGCGTTGAGCGTGCGTGAAGAGCAGGCGGAGGGCGATATCCGCTTTGCGATGGTCCGTTTTGGCAATGTGCTGGGATCTTCGGGGTCGGTTATTCCGCTGTTTCGGCGACAAATTGAAGCCGGTGGGCCTCTGACCGTGACACACCCTGATATCACGCGCTACTTCATGACGATTCCCGAGGCTGCTGCATTGGTGATTCAGGCCGGCTCCATGGGTAACAGCGGCGATGTGTTTGTACTGGATATGGGCAAGCCGGTCAAAATTGCCGACCTTGCGTGTGACATGATCCAATTGGCTGGTCTGCAGGTCCGTGATGATGACCACCCTGATGGCGATATTGAAATCCGCTTCACCGGGCTGCGCCCAGGGGAAAAGCTGTATGAAGAGCTGCTGATTGGCGGTGATGTGAAAGGTACGGATCACCCCATGATTATGCGCGCAAGCGAAGAGATGCTGCCCTGGTCAGAGCTGCAACAGGTGTTGCAGCAGCTGGAAGTCGCCATGCAGTCATGGGATCACGCCGCCATGCGGGCGTTGCTGTTGCAGACGGTTAATGGCTACCGCCCGGAAGGCGAGATTGTCGACCTGCTGTGTGAGCAGGCCAATCTGAGTTAGTTAGCCGATGTGTTCATCTGCAGGCAATTGCTAGTCGCTTCGGCGGCGTGTTTTACGGTGATGGCCGGCGAGAACGGCGATTGCGCAGAGCGTCACAAAGGTGGCGGCGTTGGCGGGAATCTGCAGGTTGAAGTCACTGAAGCTGTGAATCATCAACCCCAATATGCCCATAGATGCACCAAAGCCGATGCCGCTTCTGTACCAGGATTGACGATGCCACAGGGCCTTGAGGGCTTTATAAAACGCATTGAGTACGAACAGAGCAAGCAACACTAGCCCGATCAGGCCATATTCGACGGTGAATTGCAGGTAGTCGTTGTGGGCATGGTCGAAATGACCGCTGATTTCGGGCCCTGGGTAACGCTGGAAACTGGATTCAAAGGCCCCGGCGCCAAAGCCGGTGAAGGGGCGGTCGGCGATCTGTGTCATCACGTAGGCAAAGACGTCAGTACGGATGACGTTTTTCCGCTCTACCACCACTTCTTGAACCACGACCTGCTGTTGTGACGCAGCGGGTTGGTCAGCATTGGATGCGCTGCCTGCAGCGGCGGGTACTTCCTGCAGTTCGACGCGGTCTGCAAACTGGGTTCCGACCAGGCGATCCTTGAGTTTGTCCAGGCCAAAGAACTGGCTGATCACTAGTACGTCAATCAGGATTAGACTGGCCAGAATCAGGCTGTTGCGCACGCGGTTCTCTTTGTTGAGTAACACAAAAAGAGCGCCGATGATCAGCAGGGCGGCAAAGAAGGCAGTGTTGCCCATGCGTGAACGGGTCATGACCAGTGCAATAACCATAATGACCAGGCCAAGGCGTAGGCGCGCTTTGGGCCCCATCAGCATTTCGAGCAGGCTGATCCAGCGCAACGGCGCGCCATCACGCAGTGCCATCAGTAGTCCGATGCCAAGTCCAAGTGTCATCACCAGATAACCGGCAAGATGGTTACGGTTGACGTAGGTGCCTGTGGCAACCCCAAAACCACTTTCCTTGGGTACAAAAAACAGCCACTCGATACCGGACAAGGTCATCAGTGTGCCATAGAAGGCCTGTAAGGTTGCGCTGACGACCAGGGTGCTGACGAGCAGCGTCAGCCGCTTGCGTGTGTAGAACAGGCCAACCACCAATATGAACAACAGGCTGTAGCCAATGCCCAGCATCAGGTAGTGCAGGGTGCGGCCGGGGTCAGTACTGATGCCGGTTAACCATTGGATCAGCGCCCAAACCTGTACGGCCAGCAGCAGGCCGAACAGTGGCAGAGCCGGTTTCAGTGCCGGGTTGGATGTGCTGCCCTTTTGCAACTGCAATACGGACCAGCCGCCACACAGCAATGCTGTTAGTAAACAGAACAAAGCGGCCGACCATTCGCGGTTGCTGCCCAGAGGTAACGGGAGCCAGAACAGCAATGCCAATGTGGCGATGATCAAGCTGGTTTCCAGGCGAGAACGGGTCTGGCTCATGGGCGGTCTGTCCTTGTTCGGTATTGTGGGTGGCCAATGTTAATCAGTTGAAAGAGCACTGGCCAGCCTGAAAGCGGAAAGGCTTAACTGTAACGGCAAGGTAACAGTTTTTGCCTGTTAAGCTCTGGTAAACACGAGGTTAAACCAATAAAATCACGGGTTAAGAAGAATATCGCGGGTCAGGTTGCGCACTGCTGGTGTAAAGGTCAGCAGTAAAAGTAGTAGCAATGCGACTTGGATAATCATGCAATGGAATACACAGAAGTACACACTTCCCCTTGATGTACTTCGATTCACATACTGGTGAGGACGTTATCATGCGCAAAACTCTGACAGCTCTTTCCCTGGCGGCGGCTCTGGCCTCTGGCCAGGCCATGGCAGATGAAGCAACACTGCAGGCCATTCAGGCGGCAGGTGTGCAGCTGACCGCTGAGCAGGCAGCTACTATTGCCGCCGCCGGCGAAGCAGAACTGGCTCAGGCTGTTGCCGCCGTTGTCGCATCACTGGGTGAAGATGCTGCGGCTATTCAGCAGGTGGTAGCGGCTGCGGTTGCAGCAGCACCGGCACAGGCGGCTAACATCACCGCGGCGGCTGTAGCGGCGGCTCCAGCTCAGGCGGCCAACATTGCATCAGCTGCGGCATCTGCAGCTCCGGCTGAAGCAGCCAATATCGCGGCAGC
>CAYMHL010000198.1:0-4213 GCA_964390205.1 uncultured Marinobacterium sp. | reverse complement strand
ATGGTGCCTACGAAGGTGGTGAGCACCAGGAGCAGCACGCGATTTCCGAAGTCGATGCCGAGAACGTATCTCAGAAACAGCAGAAGGATACTCATATTGACCATGAGGACCAGATAGGAGGCGGCGGAGCTTGCAAGGAAGGCCTTCAGCTTATGAACAGGAGCCACGTTGATTCTGGCGGCTCTGTCAGAGATGTTGGCCTGGATGTCCGTCACTTCGTCCGCGCCGAAAAAGGCCCCATACATGCAGGCCATGGCGATGAGGGAGTAGAAGTAGTTCAGGACCTGGCTGGGCGGTGCTGTCGTCTTCTCCTTTTCCCGTGTGAAGTCTCTTTCCTCTTCCATGGCGGAAAAGACTGCCTCAAGAGCGGCCGGGTCATGCGCTGTGACATCTTCCACGACAGCAAACCTCTGGTTGACGTTGTCCAGAAACAGTCTCAGGATATTCTGGGTAAAGCCCGATGATTTCACATGAAGACCGATGGGGTTTTCAGCGGTGATATAGCCTTGGATCTTCCCTTCGTCCAGAAGCGCCTTGGCCTCGTCAAGAGGGATCTCGCTTAGTATGAGAAGGGGGTCTTCCCCCTCTGAAACTTCCTTCAGCACATCTTTGAGGAACGGGTGATTTTCATAGGAATCATCCGTCACCACTGCTGCGGGAATGGGATCAAAGCCTTCGCTGGAATCCAGATTCTGGAATGCCAGATTGAAGAAGATGGAGAGAATGATGGGAAAGGCCAGGGTCCAGAATATCATCTCCTTTGTTCTAAGGAGTTTCTTCAGACGGTATTTGAATAGATGTCCAAACATTTCATTTCACCTCAGTCCCGAAGCTCTTTGCCGGTGATTTCCAGAAACACGTCGTTCAAGGTAGGCATTTCCGAGTAGATGTTGGTGTAGCGGATGTCCTGCTCTTTGAGAAAGGCCAGGGTCTTCTCCAGAATGCCGTCTTCCTCTTCGGATTTCAGATGGACGGTATGTCCGCTCTGCTCGACGCTGTGCACACCAGGGAGTTTTTTAAGAAGTTCAATCTGCACGGCGGTGATTTCTTCCGCTTCAAAGGAGACTTTCTTTCCCAGATGAATCATGGACTTCAGTTCCTCCTTGGTTCCTGTGGCGATGGCTTTCCCTTTGTCGATGATCATGATTCTGGAGCAGATGGTTTCCACTTCTTCCATGTAGTGGGAAGTGTAGACGATGGTGGAGCCTTTTCTGTTGAGCTCCAGAATGCCTTCCAGGATCCTGTTTCTGCTTTGCGGATCCACAGCCACGGTGGGTTCATCCAGAAAAATCAGTTTCGGTTTATGAGCGATGCCGCAGGCGATGTTCAGCCGGCGCAGTAGCCCCCCCGACAGTTTCCTGGGAGAAAACTTCCGAAACTCCCCGAGCTCCACAAAGTCGATAGCTTCCTTAACCAGCTGGCGACGGGTTTTCGGATCCCGGACATACAGGCCGCAGAAATAGTCGACGTTTTCATCCACCCGCAACTCGTCAAAGACGGCCACGTTTTGCATCACAATGCCGATATTCCGCTTGATCTCGTAGGCATCCGGCGTCATGGGCCTGCCAAATACCTCAATCGTGCCCTTGTCATATTTCAGAAGCGACAGGATGCAGTTGATCGCAGTCGTCTTGCCCGACCCGTTAGGCCCAAGCAGGCCGACGATCTCCCCCTCACCCACTTGCAGATCAAAATGATCGAGCGCAAGCAGGCTTCCATACCGCTTCACCAAGTTCTGCACGTCAATGAGCATGACCACCCCTCCTCACTTTCCGGTTTCATTCTACAACCAAGGGTCGGCGCACTGTAGATGCTGGCCATCAGCTTCGCCAGTGACAATTGTCATCATCCGCATGATGGAATTGATGGGTACGGGCAAGCATGGTAGACTTACTGCCAAAGGAGACGTTCATGCAGGCCATTGCCGACAGGCTGTTAGTGCTAATCTGCTGCGCTGCGCTGCTGCCAGGACAGGCTTACGACACTACTGCCGTCGTAGCCATGCTAGCGGCGATGACGGTGAGTGCGCTCAATGGCTACACCAGATCCCGCTCATTCCTCATCGCAAGCGTAGTCTCGTACACTGTGGCGAGCATGGCCTGGCCAGCCTTCTGTCTCTTTACCCCACTAGTGCTGTACGATGCACTGACCTACTCCCACATTACCGGACAGGGTCTGTGGACTCTCGCGGCGGTGGGTTCACTTGTAGTATGTTTCGCGAACCTTTCGATTCCCACAGCGCTGATAATCGCTGCTCTGACAGCGGTGGCCTATGTATTGGCGATGCGTACTACCGCGATAGAGCGAAGCCAGACTAAGGCGAAACAGCTGCGCGACAGTGGCTACGAAATGGCCATGCTTCTCAGAAAGCAGAATCAGGACCTCATTGAAAAGCAAGACTACGAACTCCGTCTGGCAACGCTTAGTGAGCGCGGACGGATCGCCCGGGAGATCCACGACCATGTGGGCCACCTACTCTCCCGATCGATTCTGCAAGTAGGCGCACTTATGTTTTCCAGGATCAGTGAAGAGGAAAAGCAGAGCCTGTCAGTTATTCGCGACACGCTGTCGCAGGCCATGGACAGCATTCGCACCAGTGTGCATGACCTCCATGACGAATCCTTCGATTTTAGGATTCGGACTGAGGCCCTGGTACAGGAATTCACGTTCTGCCCCATTAGGCTCGACTACAGGCTGGAGCACGAGCCCGAGAGAGACATTGCCTACTGCTTCATCGCCATCGTCAAGGAGGGCCTGAACAACATAATCCGCCATTCAGACGCGACCCAAGTGACCTTGGCACTGCTAGAGCATCCAGCCCTCTACCAACTGGTGTTGCGAGACAACGGATCACAATCGACTAGCGAGTCAGGGGAAGGCCTTGGTCTGCGTAGCATTGCGGATCGAGTGGACGCGCTGGACGGCCAATTCGTGGTGGAGCGAGACGACGGATTCAGGCTCTTCATCTCAGTCCCGAAGGGGAGGCAGTTGCATGAGAGTGCTCATAGTCGATGATGACCCACTGGTCTGTCAATCACTCAAGACTATTCTGCACGCTGACGGTGACATTGAAGTAGTCGGCACGGGCCATGACGGCCACGAAGCAGTGGCGCTCTTTGCGCAGCTCGAGCCCGACGTCCTCCTCATGGATATCCGCATGGAGAGGATGACGGGGCTCGAAGCCTGCGAACGCATTCTCGCCCGGTTCCCGGACGCGCGCCTTCTCTTCCTAACCACGTTTCTTGATGATGAGTACATCGTGCAAGCGCTTCGGCTGGGTGCTAAGGGGTACATCCTAAAGCAAGACTTTGAGAGCATCATCCCCGCCCTCAAGGCGGTGCACATGGGCCAAAGCGTGTTTGGCGATGCCATCGTCACTAAACTGCCGAAACTACTCAGCAAGAGCGGACAAGGCAGTCTGGCAGAACTGGGAATCACGGAAAGAGAACAGAGCATCATAGAACTCGTAGCAAAAGGTCTCAGCAACCGTGAGATCGCCGAGACCTTGTATCTGAGTGAAGGCACAGTCCGCAATTACATCAGTGTCATCCTCGAAAAGCTAGAGCTGCGAGACCGCACGCAACTGGCCGTATTCTACCTCAAACACGCCTGATGCAACTGCCCTCAGTGGAACAGCGAAGGGCACCGAGGCCGTCGCTCACGACGCCCCCGCCCTACGGTGTGGCGTACAGCTCGTCAAGCATAGCCTGCACTTGCCTCTGCATATCACTGATGAAGTTTTCCAAAGCCAGGGTGCCGTTAATGACCTGCCGAAACTGCGGGTCGAAAACCCTTTGGATGTCAGTTTTGATGGGCGACACGATCGCTGCAAAGTTGTCACCGTCAAGCGAGGCATCCACAGCCTGTTTGATGAAATCGCGCCTAACTGGTGTTTCATGAGCCAGGTAGGTCCCTATGCGCGACAGTGTGGGCAAGTGAACGGGAATGCGTCCCGTTACCCTTAGCATCTCGGCCTGCGACTCCTCGCTGAGTAGCAAAAAGACTAGCCAGCGGCATGCCCACTCTGGGTTCTCAGACGCTTTCATGACCCTCATAGGACCGAAGTAGAGATTCCCGCCTCTACGCACCGGGCCCTTTGGCTGCACAATCGACTCAATCGTGTCCTCGGTCAGATGCAAGTATGCCGCATGAGACGCCGTATTGTATAAGCTGATGGCATTCGCGCGGCTCGTTACAAAGCGCTCTCTGTTCT
>CAYMHL010000197.1:0-4218 GCA_964390205.1 uncultured Marinobacterium sp. | reverse complement strand
GGGGGGGCAAACCGGGTGTTTTGCGCAAGCGAAAAACAGGGTGAAAACGTTAACGGACCCGGCCGGTGTATCGTGCAGCAGGTTCATCTGCAGCCCATAACGCAGCGCGCTGAACTTTACCACAATCCCTGAAAGCGGTTCCAGATCTCGATGCTGCACCTGCGTACATTACAGCGTGGCGCGGTGACAGGCTCTTGGGGGATGGTCGACCGCAGCCGCAAACTGATCCATAATCGTTCGAAATATACACAGCCACAGGGATGGAAGATGACCTTTCAGATTGAATACTGGCACTGGGTGGTGTTCGGCATGCTGTTGATCATGGCCGAACTGGTGGTGCCCAGCTTTACCATTTTCTGGTTTGGCCTGGGTGCACTGCTGATGGCTTTGCTTGTCTGGCTGATGCCCGAGTTGAATCTCAGTCTGCAGCTGGTGGCCTGGGCGATCGGTTCCAGCCTGTTTGCACTGGCCTGGTTCAAGCTGCTGCGACCGTTAATGGTGGATCGCACCAAGGCCGGTATTGCCCGCGAAGCGATTCTGGGGGAGAGCGGTCAGGTGATTCTGGCACCGCAGCCGCCCCGGCGCGGTCAGGTACGTTTTGCCACCCCGGTGCTGGGGGATGATGAATGGGAGTTCATCTGCGACGAGCCTGTTGCCCTGGGCGACAGGGTGATGATCACTGAAATTTCCGGCAATACGCTGATTGTCAAAAAAAGAAACTAGACTGATGCTGTTGCCACTTAACTGAAAGGAGAACGGAATGCTGACGATCGATGGACTGATGATGGCGGGGGTATTCCTCGTGCTGGTAGTCGTGACCCTGTTTCTGGGGGTCAGAATCGTGCCCCAGGGCAGCAAGCACGTCGTACAGCGGCTGGGCAAGTATCACAAGACACTGGGGCCGGGGTTGAATGTGATCATCCCCTATATCGATACCGTGGCCTACAAGGTGACGACCAAGGATATCGTGCTGGATATCCCGTCCCAGGAGGTGATCACCCTCGATAATGCGGTGATCATCGCCAACGCCGTCGCCTATATCAATATCGTCTCGCCGGAGCGTGCAGTGTACGGCGTCGAGGACTACAACATCGCGATCCAGAATCTGGTACAGACCTCGCTGCGCTCGATCGTGGGTGAAATGAATCTGGACGATGCCCTGTCCAATCGTGACCAGATCAAGGCCAAGCTCAAGGGCGCGATTTCCGATGATATCTCCGACTGGGGGATCACTCTGAAGACGGTGGAAATTCAGGATATCAATCCGTCCCAGACCATGCAGATGGCGATGGAAGAGCAGGCCGCAGCCGAGCGTCAGCGCCGTGCGACGGTCACCCGTGCCGATGGTGAAAAGGCTGCCGCGATTCTGGAAGCTGAAGGACGACTGGAAGCCTCCCGTCGCGATGCCGAAGCCAAGGTGGTACTGGCCCAGGCGAGTCAGGAGGCGATCGAAAAAGTTACGTCGGCAATTCAGGGCAATGAGCTGCCGGTGATGTACCTGCTGGGTGACAAATATGTCGACTCCATCAAGGAAATGTCACAGGGCGAAAATGCCAAGATCGTGCTTTTGCCCGGGGATATTCCGGCGGCCGTCCGTGGCATTATGGGCGGACTGAGCAAGTAGACTCAGATGGAGTAGGCTCCGACCTCTGCCGGTCTGTGCTCTCGGCAGAGGCGGGTAATCTCCGTAGCCGGCAAGGGGCGGCTGAACAGGTAGCCCTGATAGAGATCACAGCCGAATTCGGCCAGCTTGGCCAGTTGGTCCGGCGCTTCCACGCCTTCTGCCGTTACCGTCAGGTTCAGATTGTTGGCCATGGAAATGATGGTGCGGCAGATCACGGCGTCATCCTGATCGGTGCAGAGATCACGGACAAAGGACTGGTCGATCTTCAGCGTGTCCAGCGGGAAGCGCTTCAGGTAGCTGAGGCTGGAATAGCCGGTACCAAAATCATCAATGCTCAGATGTACGCCCAGCCGATCCAGTCGATTGAGCAGCTCGATGGTGTGGTCTACCTGTTTCATCAGAATGCTTTCGGTCAACTCCAGTTCCAGCTGTTGTGGCTGCAGGTCATGTTGCCTGAGGCAGCTTTGCAGATGGTCATAGAAACCGTGATCGTCCAGCTGCGCCGCTGACAGGTTGACCGCCACCCTCAGATCCAGTCCGGCCTGTTGCCACTGTTGCAGCTGAGCACAGGCACTTTCCAGCACCCAACGGCCGATCTCGTTAATCATGCCGGATTCCTCCGCCAAGGGGATGAAACTGGCGGGGGACACCATTCCCTTGCCCGGACGGTGCCAGCGAATCAGTGCTTCCACACCGATAATTCTGTTGCTGAGAACTTCGACCTGTGGCTGATAGTGAAGCTCAAATTCTCCTGTGCCCAGTGCCTGATAGAGCGCGCTTCTGAGTTCGATCCGCTCCATCTCTTCACGGTCAAGCTGGGGATGGTAGAAATGGTAGCGGTTGCGGCCATTGGCCTTGGCGCGGTACATGGCGGTATCGGCATGGCGCACCAGTGCCTGAGGCGTGGCACCGTGGTCGGGATAAAGGGCAACGCCGATGCTGGAGGAGATGCTGAATTCATGGGTCCCGGCACGCAAAGGCGGTTGCAGCCCCTGCTGGATCCGCTCAATCAGCTGCTCGATTGGCTGGAAATCGGAGACCGGCTGCTGGATGACAACGAACTCGTCGCCCCCCATGCGCGCCAGCAGGTTGTCCGCGCCCACCGCCTGACGCAGGCGTGCGGCCAGGGTGCGTAACAGCTGGTCGCCCTCATGATGGCCCAGAGAGTCGTTGATGTGTTTGAAGCGGTCCAGATCGATAAACAGAACCGCCAGCCTGTGACCTTCGACTTTCGCCTGCTCGATCTGCTGTGCCAGACGCTGTTCAAAGCATGAACGGTTGGGCAGCCCGGTGAGGGCATCGTGCAGGGCCAGATGGCGGATCTGTTCCTCGGCCAGCTTGCGCTCCTCGATTTCATGGTGGAGGCTGGCAACCACCGTTTGCAGTTCCCGAGTGCGTTCGGCGACGCGCTGCTCCAGTGCCTCCTGATGCAACAGCAGAGTCAGCTCATGGCGCTTGCGCTCGGAAATGTCCATAAGAATCCAGATGCAGCCTGCGTTGAGGTCATCGGGATTGATCGCCTTGCTGCGCAGCTCGCACCAGAGTTGGGAGCCGTCCGCTCGCAGCAGCTGCAGCTCGGTACTGAACACCTCGCCGCGGCCCAGCAAGCGAGCGTGTCGCTCGCTGATCTCTGCCCATTCACGCTCACTGCGATAAAACGCACCTATCCCCAGCTGGGTCAGCTCTGCCATGGAGTAACCGGTCAGCTCGGCCAGGCGCTGATTGCAGCGAGTAATGCGGTGCTGATGCATGAAGGCGATACCGACCATGGCGTGGTCGAGGATCAACTGTTGCTGGTGATGCAGGGTTTTCAGGGCGATATCGGCGCGGCGCTGCTGATCAATGTCTTCGATGATCCAGATGGACCCTTGGCGCGGCTGTTCGGGGCTGATCAGCTTGCCGGTCATGCGTCCCCAGAACAGCGAGCCGTTCTGGCGTTGCATCTGCAGTTCCGTAGTGTAGCGTTCACCCTTGATCAGGCAGGGGTAAGCCTTGAACGTCAGCTGACGGTAGCTCTGTGCGCTGGGGTGCAGACGTTCACTGCTGCGTCCGGTCAGCTGGTCGGGAGAAGCATAGCCATAAATCATCGCAAACTGCCGATTGCAGCGCTGAATCACCCGATTGCGAATGAAACAGATACCGACGCCGGCGTTGTCCAGTATGACCTGCAGTTCTTCCTGTAACTGCTGTTCCCGTGTGGGGGCTGTTCTGAGCTTATGTATCATCTTGCGTTGTTCTTATTATGTTGGCTTGTCAGTACACAAGGGTAGCGAACCTAAGTTAACAGGCTTGAGCCTAACATGACAGCCAGGTGCAGGAAGAGTAACCAAGACAAAGGTATCAAGTGCCGTGGCGGGATATGAAGTGCAGAAAACGGATACAAAAAAGCCTCGCCAGACAGGCAAGGCTTCTTCGTTAAATTCGATGGTGGTGGGAGGTGGATTGTTCCCCTTGCGGCTGTTGCGTCTGCGCCGCAACGTCGTCTCGCCACTGCGTGGCTCGGCTCGAACCACCTTCGGTGATTCTCATCCACCTGCAATTATGCAGATACAAAAAAGCCCCGCCAGACAGGCAAGGCTTCTTCGTTAAATTCG
>CAYMHL010000196.1:0-4242 GCA_964390205.1 uncultured Marinobacterium sp. | reverse complement strand
GAGCAGGTCATAGCCCGGGCGAACTGGGCGGACTACGGCAACGTGCAGCTTGCCAGTGCGGTCAATTTCGCTGCCAAGCCAGGTGGTCAGCCGACCGTGGCCTTCCGGCCGACCCTGCTGCCGGACTCGCCCAACAATATTCCCAACGGCACGGTCAAGCTGAAAGGCCCGGGCGGCCGCACGGCGTCGATCGCCATCAGCGTGAGCGGCAATATTTCCCTGAAATGGGAGTGACCCACCCCGTGACCATCAACCACCCTGCGGGAGAGCGCATGAACAGGTCCGAATCAGGCTTCACCCTCGTCGAACTGCTGGTGTCCATGGCCATGGCCGGGATAGTGGTCGGCGTCATCTATGCCGCCTACACCATCCAGACCAGGATCTACACCGAGCAGGGCAAGGTGGCGGAGATGCAGCAGAACATCCGTGGTGCGGTCACCTACCTGCGCCACGAGGGGGTGATGGCGGGGTACAACCCCCGGCAAGAACGGCATGTTTCCTGCGGCCCCCCTGGGGGCGGAACCCTCGCTAAGCCGGGTGTGCACACCGCCACCGCCACCGCCTTCGGCTTCTCCATGGACCTGAACGGGGACGGTGACTGCGCCGACACCGGGGAAAACGTCACCTATACGGTGTATGTCGATGCAGCGAACACGCCGAAACTGGGCCGGAACGACAACACCAACGCCGCGGCCCAGCAGCCGGTGGCCGAGCACATCACTCACATCCAGTTCGTCTACCTGTTCGAGCCGCCCAAGGGCATCGGCGCGGCCGGCGCTACCCCGCCCACCTCCACGCCGACGGCTGCCGAACTGGACGAACTCGCCGCCATGCAGGTGACCCTGCTGGCCCGGGGAAGCGCGCCGGACCGCAAGCGCCAGGTCACCCAGGATTTCATCGCGCCGGTGCCCGACGCCTGGGGCCGGGCCACCGCCGACCCGCCGGTGTGGCAGACTTTCACCGACACCTACAGCCGTCGTCAGCTCACCACCACCATCAACCTCCGCAACATGGGGCTGTGACCATGCACCGACCACTCGCCGGCAACCAGGGGTTTTCCTTCATGGAGGTGGTCATCGCCCTGGCCATCTTTTCCATCGGCATCGTCGGCCTGTACGGCATCCAGACGATGACCGTCACCCAGAACTTCACCTCCAGTCGGGTGACCACCGGCTCCACCTGGGCCGCGGGCAAGATCGAGGACCTGCTCACCCTGCACTACGACGACGTGGTCGACGGCAACGCGACCTCGCCCGATGGCGTCTACACCCTGGCCTGGACCGTGGCCGAGGACACGCCGCTGCCCAACACCAAGACCATCTCCATGGTGGTCACCACGGTGCGGACCGGGGTGGGCAGCAGGGTGGAGATGGACTACATCAAGCACGACAACATGTAGGGCAACGCACATGAACCGAATACAGCACAGTGTCAACAACGAGAAAGGGTTCGTTCTGGTCGTCGCCCTGATGATCCTGGTGATCCTTTCGCTCATCGGCATCGCCGGCCTGACCACCTCCACCTTTGAAAAGCAGATTGCCGGTAACGACTGGAATGCCAAGCGGACCTTCTACCGCGCCGACGGCGGCGCGTCCCTGGGCAGTGAACTGATCGAGCAGAGCTTCGCCTGCCCGGACGGGTTCACCGACGTCGATGGAGACGGCCGCGTCGTGCTCGCCGGCACGCCGGTGTTCGTGCAGGCGCGCAACGGCAACGAGATGAAACTCTGGGTCAACCCCGGCATCGACCAGGCCGCGCTCACGGGCGATCGCAGCTGCCTGCTCGACCCGGTTTTCAACCAGCGCTTCGACGCGGCCTATCCCATGGGGGCGGGCGGCGTGCTGCCGACCGTCGATGTGGGCTATCTCTACGTGGGCGGCGAGACCAGCGTGATGGCGGGCGGCGCCCTGCAGATGGCCGCCGGCTACGAGGGCAAGGGCAAGTCGTCGGCCCAGGGCGGCGCAGCCAAGGAGATGGACATCTACTCGCAGTACCTGGGGCCGAAGAACAGCGAAGCCATCATCATGATGGGCTGGCGGCACCTGATCGGGTCCGAGGGGGGCACATGCAACTACTGATGACCAGCGGTGGCAATGCCGGCCGCCGAACATTTCGACAGTTTTTCCAAAGAGAGGGGACTACCACCATGCAGCGAGACCATCGAGGCAAGCTCCGCACCATCCTGGCCTGCGCACTGGCTCTTTTGTGCGTCGCGGGCATGGCATCGGTCGCCCGGGCGGCGTGCGATGTCGGCAAAGGCGAGCCGCCGTTTCTCTCCTACGGCATGCAGCACAACCTGCTCATGCTGCTCGACAACTCGGGCAGCATGCTCGACCCGGCCTACCCGCTGGAAAAGACTACCCAGTGCTTCGACAATTCGTTCAACCCGGCATCGCCGTACGTGGGCAATTACCAGGAGAAAGCCTGGTACGAATGGGTGGAGGGTATCGGTTCATGGAAACGCGGGACACAGTATGGTGCCGGCTCCCTGGTCTATGAGAACGGGGCGATCTACCAGAATTTGACGGGAGGCACCTCATCCACAACGGCGGCCAACCTGTACGCGGATGCGGCCTTGGATTGGGAACCGGTGCTGCGTCCCGTATGGAAGAAGGGTACAAGCTATAGGCCTGGTGCCTACGTGGTTGGATTGCTGACCGGTCGGTGGTTCTACACTAAGGACGGCGGTACCTCAAGCACGAGCAGCACAGCTCTTTCGCCAGATACCGATACTGGTGTTGCATGGACGCCGATAGAGACCTGGACCACCCAGGAAGCGACCGCCTCCGGCATCAGCTCCAAGGTCTATGAAGTGGGGGATCGTGTTTTCTGGAAAAATGTGCTCTACCGTGCGGTCACTGCCTCAAATCAACCTTCGAGCGGTAGTTCACCCCTCAACGACCGGGCGGTCGGCTGGGAGGCTCTCAATCCGTTTGAACTGCCCGCGCAGCCGAATACGCTTACTTACGACGGCAGCTACCCGCGATTTGCAACCTACCGCGGAATGGTCTACCGCGGGACTGGTTCTGCCTGGACCCGTGTTGACGAGGGATATTACCAGATCATTTTAGAAAGCGCGGCCACGTCAGCCTGCTCAGCGGCTACCCATAAAAACAGCCACCTCTGCCTGAAGATCGAGGGAGCCACCGACCACCAGCGGGTGACCTCATTTGTGGCCACCGGTAAGATGCTCAACTGGCTGATGTCCTCCAAGTTCGATGTGCAGAAGTCCATCCTCACCGGCGGCAAGTTCAACCAGGAGGAGCAGCGGCTCGTCAGCGAAGGGCGCGGTTGCTCGGGGTCACGGTTCACCAAGCAGGTGGTCATGAACAATGGGGAATATTTGATCATGGCCGTTCGCGGTAGTCGCACCGAGGGCGACCCCGTTCGCGCCGACCGGGTGGACAGTTACGATGACACCACCAGGGTAGAGGTCTTGGGGGTACGGACCACGGCCTACGATGCCGCAGCCTGCCATGATGCGGTGCAGTGGATTGTGACCAAGGGGTTGCAGGGATCTCAAAACAGTGTTGATCAATGTCTCGGGACCTTAACGTCTGACAGCGTTGCGACCAAACTCAGGTCGAATCTCAATCACGCCCTACAGACCTGCTGGCAGAACGAAGGCACGAGCAGTGTTTATTACAAGCACCTGCATACCAACATCACGGACTGTTCTGAACTCTATGATCTCATTCCTCCCGCGGATATCCCCTCTTTTCATCAGGCCTACAATTGCTTCGGTTACTACGACAGCACCATGCCCCATGACGAGCGCTATGGCTACATGGGGCGCTGCTGGGGCGGGTCGTGCAATCCGACCAGGGTTGCCAACCCCTCCTCCTGCAGTGGCTATCCCTGCGTGTTTATTCATACCGATAATACTGGCACCGATCGTCTGCTGAAAAATGAACAAGATAAAAAAACCGGAACGGTGACCACGTGGCGCTGCACAACCTGGAACGGGGTTGGATTGACATGCAGCAAATCAAAGGATTGGGGAGTTTATTATACCAATGCACTTGGCGCTGTCTGCAACCCGGCAACAGAAGCCGGCTGGTCCTCGGATATGAAACTCGAGGATCACGATCGTACCGCCCGGCTTGAGCACACGGTACATTTCAGCAAGGGCCCGCTCGGCTTGTTTAATGTGATGCAAAGCATCGGCGCACAGGACGACATCGAAATGCTCGGGTTCAAAGGGCAGCGCCAAAGCCGAGGCCTGGCAGGTCTCCACGTGGC